>JAZOVB010000151.1:0-12541 GCA_045658425.1 Clostridia bacterium
GTCTGTAAAATGGGGAAAAATAAAGAGTGAATGGATAAACGAAGCGGTAATATCTTATGATGAAAACAAAGAGATAAAGGGTGTAATGAATCTTCTTATAAGAAGAGTTCCTGTAATAAAGCATACCATTATGTATGCACCCAGAGGGCCTGTTTGCGATGTAACCGATGAGCAGACTTTCAAAGAGCTTATTGATGGTGCTAAGAGTCTTGCTAAAAAGCATAAAAGCTTAGTTCTCAAAATGGATACTGATATTATAGACCCGAAAGCTGCAAGAGAAGAAACGGAAGAATACGGTAATAATATTATCAATGATAAAACCATAAGTGATTCCGAAACTTTTATTGAAATATTAAAGAAGCATAAATTTACCTGTAACGATAAATCGAAAAAATTTGAAGCAATCCAGCCTAAGCACGTTTTCAGACAGGATATTATGGGGAAAAACGAAGATGAAGTAATGGGAATGTTCAAATCAGATACCCGTAATAAAATAAGAAAGCAAAACGGCGTGGTAACCGAGATTGGCACAAGGGATGATATAAAGGTATTCAGTTCCCTTATGGATGCAACAGGAGCCCGTGACGGCTTCGTTGTAAGAGGTGCAGACTATTTTGAAAAAATGTATGACGTTTTTGCCCCTGAAAATTTAAGACTGTATATGGCTTACTATAATCCCGAAAACGATGCACTTATAAAAACGGCAAAAGAAGAAAAGAAGGATTATCCTGAAGAAGAAATAAGAAATAATAAGGGTAAAGCAGTAGCAGGAGTTCTTGCAATATACTATGGAAATAAAGTATGGTATCTGTATGGTGCTTCAGGAAACGAACACCGAAATAAATACCCCAGTGAAAAGCTTCAGTGGGAAATGATGAAATGGGCAATTGAAAAAGGTTGTGATGTTTACGATTTCAGAGGTGTTGAAGCTAAGGATAAGGAAGATTTAAAAAATGGTGACGGTTCTCAAAGAGGCCAGAGCATATATAACTTTAAAAAACAATTCAGAGGTACCTATACAACCTTTATAGGTGAATGGGAACTTGTATTTAATAAACCTCTTAACTTTATGTTCAACTTTGCAGAGAAAAACTTCAGAGAGTTAAGAAGAAAGCTGTATGTGATAAGGAACAGAATTGGTTCCAAGAGGTAAAAATATGGTTAATAAAAAAGTAATTGTATCCTGCGATGATTTAAGAATAAATATGTCCGTCTTGAAAAAGACCGTAAAAACTAAGATTATTGCTGTAATTAAGGGTGATGGTTACGGTCTTGGACTTACCGAATTTGCAGGGAAATTAAAGGAATGTGGAATAAACTTTTTTGCAGTTTCCGAGGTGGAAGAAGCATTGAAACTAAGAGAGGTGGGTTTCTGTGAAGAAAAAATTCTTCTTCTGACCCCTCAGTATAAAGAAGATGTGATAAGCGCTTTAATTGAAAAAGATATTGTGCTTACCGTTTCATCTTATGAAAATGCCTTAACTTATTCGGAAATTGCACAAAAACTTGAAAAAACTGCCCAAGCTCATATAAAGCTTGATACAGGCTTCGGAAGATTTGGTTTTTCGGATGAAAATAAGGAAGAGGTTATAAAAACCTTAAGACTTAAAAATTTAATCTGCCCGGGAATATATTCTCATTTTTCCTGTGCGTTTGAAAAACAGTATAATATTACAAAAAAACAGTTCAATAAATTTATGAAGCTTGTTTCCTATATTGAAGCCTTTGACTTTAAGTTTGAAATAAAGCATATTGCCAATTCTTCGGCGGCACTTCGTTTCCCCGAAACCCGTCTTGATGCGGTAAGACTCGGCTCTGCAATACTCGGAAGACTTCCCATCCCGAATATTTACGGTCTTAAAAAACTTGCGTGGATGGAAACCGAAGTTTTGTCGGTAAGAACACTTAAGGCAGACTGTAACATCGGTTACGGTAATACCTGTCTTACTAAAACCATTACTGATATCGCCATTGTTCCCATAGGATACAAGGATGGTTTTATGACGGAAAAAAGTCCCGATACATTCAGATTAAGGGATGTATTGCGAATGATGGTTAATTCCATTAGAATGTTGGGAAAGAAAATCTATGTGGAAATTAACGGTGTAAACTATAAGCTGTTAGGAAGAGTCGGAATGTATAACATTGTGGTTGATGTTACAGGAAGTAATGTTAAAGTCGGGGATACAGTTAAGCTTAATATTAATCCTCTTTTAATAAATTCGAATATTGAAAAAGAATACAGGTGATTTGAGTGTTATCCCATCTTGAGGGCTACCGTGATAAAAAATATATAAGCTTTCATACTCCCTGTCACATGGGGAGAAATAAACTTTTGAACCGTGTTTTAAAAAGCAGTCTTGACCTTACCGAGCTTGAGGAAACGGACAACCTGTTTTTTGAAGAGGGATGTATTAAAGACTTAGAGAAAAAAATGGCTGACGCTCTATCGGGGGATGTGTTTTATCCTCTTTGTAACGGAGCAACCTCAGGGGTAATGGCAGCACTTTCGGTTTTTTCCGAGGGGGATAAGGTTCTTTTTGATAGAAGCTCTCATATATCCGCAGTAAACGGAATAAGAATGTACCGCTTAAATCCTGTCTTTATAAATACTACTCTTACTGAATTTAATATTCCTAAACCCCCGTCACCAATGGATGTAATTAAGGCGATTGAAGAAAATCCTGATGCAAAGGGGATTTTTATAACCAATCCCAACTATTACGGAATGAGTACCGATTTGGAAAAGATTATAAATATCAGCAAAGAGAAAAAGCTTATTGTAATAGTTGACGAAGCACATGGTACTCATTTAAGATATATTGAAAAAAAACCTTTAAAACCTGACATTTCGATTTTAAGCTTTCATAAAAATCTGCCATCTCTTACTCAGACAGGTGGGATTTTAATAAATAATAAAAGTCTTGTAGGTAAAGTAAAAAGTGCTTTAAGATGCTTTACCTCTACCAGCCCGTCATATCTTTTTATGCTTTCAATAGATGCTATGAATATCTATATGGAGAGGGAAGGAAAGGCAAAACTTTCAGATTATCAGAAATATTTAACCAGGGTAAAAAGTAAACTTTTAAATAAAGGGATAAGTATTTTAACCGATAACGATGCCTTTAAGTTTGTAGTAAATACAAAAGATGCAGTTAAAAAAGCAAAGCTGATGAAGGAAAAGTATAAAATTGTTCCCGAAATGTGTGATGCGGAAAATATAACCTTTATAGTAAGTATCCATAACTATAAAAAAGAAATTGAGCTTCTTGCAAAAGCCTTATGGGAATTTTGCAGGGAGAAAGGTGAAAACCGTTTAACCTTCTCGCTTCCTGAGAAAGCTATGACTCCTTATGAGGTGTCTTTAGCGGAAACTGAAATTGTTCCCCGTGCGGAAGCATTAGGAAGAACAAGTGCACAAACTATTATAGAATTTCCGCCCTCAATTCCCATTGTGTGCGAGGGGGAAATAATAGATGAATTTATTATAGAATTAATTAAAAATAAAACAGTAGAGTGTGTAAAATATGAACTTTAGTGAAATAATCGGCCACGATAATATTAAGAAAAATCTTGCCGATACAGTAAAATCAAAAAAAATAAGCCACGCTTATATATTTGACGGTCCCAAAGGTGTAGGAAAAGGGAAAACTGCCATAGCCTTTGCAAGAGCCATTCTTTGCGAAAACTATACTTTTGATATTTGCGGAGAATGTAACAGCTGCAGACTTACAAATAATTTAGTGCATCCCGACCTTAAAATATTGGACCTTACAATAGATGAGGACGGTAAGCAGAAAGCCTCAATATCCGTTGAAGCAATCCGTAATTTCAAACAGGAGGTATATTTAAAGCCTTTTTACGGAGGCAGGAAAATATACATTCTTGAAAATGCCGAGAAGATGACCACCGAGGCACAGAATGCAATGCTTAAAATATTTGAAGAGCCACCGTCATATATAACCATTATTCTTATCTGTGACGGACTTACAAGAATTCTTTCAACCATAAGGTCAAGAGCGGTAATATATAAATTTCCTGCTCTTCGCCCTCACGAGCTTGAAAGCTATCTTGAAAAATATTACAGTGAAACTCAAAATAAAAAAATATATTCAAATATATCCGGCGGAAGTATATCTAAAATGATAGAGCTTATTTCCGAGGGGGAAAGCCTGGAATTCAGAAAAAATATTCTTAAAAGCTATATAAAGCTTCTTAAGGACAGTGATCGCGCTTCGGTAAGTCCGCTTTTCGGAAGCTTTATGAGTTCTCAGGACAGTGCAATAGATATAATCAATATGCTTTCCCTTTATACAATGGATATTGCATATTTAAAATCATCACGCAAAGAGCTGGTAACCAATGTTGATATGATAAATGAACTTCAGGCAGCGGTTAAATTTTTGAGCGTGAAAAATATTTACAATATAGAAAAAATCTTGTCCGCTTTATACGAAAGGTGTATGTCCAATGCAAATTATAAACTTGCGGTAATAAGCGGTCTTATAAAAATCTGGGAGGAAATTCATGATTGAAATAGTAGGAATACGATTTAAGAAAAACTGTAAAACATATTATTTTGCTCCGGGCGAGTTCAAGGTTGAAAAAGGCCAGTATGTAATTGTAGAAACTGCAAGAGGTGTAGAGCTTGGTGAGGTTGTTATAGGTAATCGTGAGGTTGAGGATAAAAATGTACTCTATCCCTTAAAACCTGTTGTAAGAATTGCAGAGGAAAAAGACCTTAAAGCTCTGGAGGAAAATCAGAAAAAAGCAAAAGAAGCTTTGGAAATCTGTAAGGAAAAAGCCCGTAAGCATAATCTTGATATGAACCTTCTTGATGCAGAATATACCTTTGACAGAGGAAAAATACTCTTTTATTTTATAGCTGAGGGAAGAATTGACTTCAGAGAGCTTGTAAAGGATTTGGCGGCAGTATTCAAAACAAGAATAGAATTAAGACAAATAGGAGTAAGAGACGAAGCCAAGCTTATAAAGGGAATCGGTGTCTGCGGAAGACCGTTTTGCTGTTCAAGCTTTTTAGGAGACTTTCAGCCGGTGTCATTAAAAATGGCAAAGGACCAGAATTTAAGCCTTAATTCAACTAAAAACTCAGGTGGTTGCGGAAGACTTATGTGCTGTCTTAACTTTGAGCAGGAAACCTATGAAGAGCTTTGGAAGGTAACACCAAGACCAAAATCTTTAATAAAAACTCCCCAGGGGAATGCAACCGTGCTGGATGTAAATATCTTAAAAGGAACCTTAAGAGCCATAATGGCAAATACCAATGCAATTCAGCAGTTTGATGTTAAAGATATTAAAATTCTTAAAAATGTGGAAACATCCATTGATGCGGAAACTTATGCTGAACTTAAAAAATTAGAGGATTAAAAAACTTTTTAAAAAATAGGTTGATATTATAATCTTTATATGTTATAATGCTAATAGAAAACAATATCATTGGATTAAGGAGGTGCAGACCAATGGCATATATTATTTCTGATGAATGCATTATGTGCGGTGCTTGCGAAGGTGAATGCCCAGTTAGCGCTATTTCAGCTGGTGATGATAAATACGTTATCAACGCTGATGAATGTATCAGCTGTGGTGCTTGTGCAGGTGTTTGTCCTGTAGGTGCTCCTGTTGAAGAATAATACTTCGAAAAATTAAAAACTTAAAGGCTTCCTGAATTTATTTGGGAAGCTTTTTACATATACAGTGTATTTCCCCTTTGGAAGCATACGGCAACCGGGGAGAATGAGGAGAGAAAAATGCTTTTAAAAGAAAATGAGGTAATTGATAATCTCAATATTAAAGACCTTAAAATAATTCAGGATAACGAAGGCTTTAAATACGGAACCGATGCGGTGCTGTTAGCGAAATTTGCAAATGTTAAAAAAGGAGCCAGAGTTCTTGATCTTTGTACGGGCGGAGGTATAGTACCACTTCTTTTATGGGGTCTTAAGGAACCGTCTTGTGTTGCAGGGGTTGAATATTTTTCACATATCGCAGATATGGCAAGAAGGTCTGTTGAACTAAACGGCCTTTCGGAAAAAATAGAAATTATAAATGAAGATGTTAAAAACTATAAAAATTATATTTCCTATAACAGCTTTGACCATGTGACAGTAAATCCGCCTTACAAGGTAATTGATACCGGTTTTGTAAACGATAATTCCTATAAAACATGTGCAAGGCACGAGGTTTTGTTAACTTTAGCCGATTGTGTGGAGACAGCGGAATACGCTCTTAAATTTGGCGGTAAGCTTACAATGGTAAACAGGATTGACCGTCTTTCCGATGCCTTTTATCAGTTTAAAATAAATAAAATTGAGCCTAAAAGAATATGTTTTCCTGTAAACCGAGAGGGAAAGGGGAAAATTTTTGTGTTAGAGGGAATAAAGGGCGGTAAAAGCGGAATGACAATGGAAGCCATAATTGGTTAAAATAGCAGAAATAATAAAAAATCAGTTTAAACCTTGACGGGATGGTATATATGTTGGTATAATATATTTATAATAAGGCAAAAACCCCATATTATTTAGTGGAGGTAACCGTAAGTGAAACTTACGGAGGAAATAGCCATGAGTAAAATAAGTGAAGTATTTTATGAAAACAAATATCATATATTTGTGGAGTATTGCCGGTTAAATGAAAAATATAATATGAACGACCTTGACGGCTTTGATTTTAATGAGTTGAAAACTGTCAAGGGGATTGGTGTGTCAAAAATAGAGTCCATAAGGAAGCGCTATTTAAAGTATATGGATAATGCAGGAGAGAATGATGAATTTTTCCTGGTGCATCCTGAAAATTTAAGCCTTTCCGTATGGACTTTTTCTCTTTTCGATATAAGTAAAAATGTGATAAGTCATCTTGTAGATGAGAATATTACAACTCTTTTGGATGTAGCGGAATGTGGAAGAGAGGGGCTTTATAAACTTAATGCTTCATTATGCTCTAAAATAACAAGTGTGCTTGTTAATTATAAAGAGCCTCTTATAAATAAGCTCTCTTATTTTTATGATAAGGTGAAAGAGGATGAGCATTTCGAAATTGTTCTTAAGCGTTCAAAAGGTGAAACTTTAAATAAAATCGGCACTGAGCTTAATATTACAAGAGAAAGAGTAAGACAGCTCGAGTCCGTTATGCTTAAACGCCTGAAATCAATACTTGATATAGTCCTTGACGATATATTAAGGAAATATATGTATAAATCCTGCATAAATCTTAATAAGCTTGAGCTATATTTTAAGGATTATGATGACCTTAACCTTATGAAATATACATTAAGCTCGGTTTATAAAGATACATATCTTGAATTTTGTAATAAACTATTGATTAATGGAGATACCAGAGAAAAGGTACTGGATAAATTGGGAGGAATTACCGAATATTATATAAAGGATATAGTTAACTATACCGCCAAAATGGTAATTATAACCGAAAGTCTTCTTAAAAATAATATTCCATATATAGATGTTGAGGATTTAACCAATTATCTGCTCTTAAACGGTTATATAAAAAAGGGTAACTATATCTATAAATCGGGAATTTCTTATGGTGTTATTTCCACTCTTATTGTTAAAAAATATTTTAAGGATGGAATAAGAATTCACGAGGAAGAGGAAATAGAAAAACTAAGAAGTCTTATAAAAAGAGAATTTGGGGATATAGATTTACCTGAAAACAACAGAGCGTTTGGGAGTCGGGTTGCATCCTTTTTAGTACTTTGTGACAGGGGTTGTTATACCGTTTCCTCAAATCTTAAAATATCAAGAGAGCTTTTATATAAAATAAGAAGCTATATTGATGAATATGAAGGAAGCACTCTGTTTTTTAATGACATATTTGTTCATTTCAGAAACGAGCTTTTACTAAAATCGAATGTATATAACAGATACTATCTGCAGGGGGTACTTAAATTTTTCTACGAGGATGAATTTGAGTTTGAAAGAGACTCTATCACCAAGCTCGGTCAGGAAAGAAAAAGTATGCGTTCTCTTATTGTGGAATTTCTCAAAAACAGTCATGGCCCCGTTCATAAGCGTGATATAAAGGCGAAATTCCCGGGGGCAACCGATGTGGTAATAACTAATGCCCAGATTTCCGAGAAGAATATACTTCAATGGGCATATAACTATTATATCCACGCAGATAATCTTGATGTAACCGAAAAAGATAAAAGGGATATACTGGATTGTATCGAAGAATTATTTAAAAGATTTAAAGGATATGCAGGGGAACAGCTTTTATACGATATGCTGGTAGAGAAAAATAAATCCCTGCTTATAAAAAATCATATTAAAACACCATCTAATCTTTTTTATCTTTCAGCATACCTGTTTAAAAATAAATATATGTTCAGACGGCCTCATATTCTAAAGGATGCAAGTACAAGAAAGGATTTGAGCAGTCGGGTTATAATTGAAAAATTCCTGTTTGATGACGGAATTTTAAAATATAACGACTATCAGAATTTTGTTTCTACGGTAAAATGGTCAATAGGTACTGCCTATGCCGTTTTTAAGGATGTGGAAAAGGATATTGTACGAATATCAGAGGATGAATATATAGTAAAAGAAAAATTTAATATATCAAAGGATGCACTGGCAGAAATATTTAGCTGTATTATGTCTTTGATTGAGAAAAAGCAATTTCTTTCGGTTAACCGTTTTGATAAATGGGATGAGCTTCCCGATATTGGTTTTTCATGGAATGTGTTTTTACTTTCATCAATAGTTACTGGTTATCTTCCCGATAATCTTAAAATAATAGTTCCTACTGTGGAAGACAGAAGATATGTTAAGGAAATAATCGTTAAAAAAGAAAATAGCATTAACAGCTTCGAAGAGCTTATTATAAGCATAGTGAAAGAAAACAACTTAAACGGTGCAACGGTATACCGCCTTGAATCAATGCTTTCTTTAATGGGACTTATCGGAAGATATCTTCCTAAGGAACTTTATAATTCAAAAAGTATCTATATAGAAAATGACAGGTTTTACACCATATAAATAACATTTCACATTAAGATAAGATGTAAAAAACTTCGGACCGGAAAAGGGAATGTAAAAAAACTCCGGACCACCAAAAGCATAAATTTCAAAATCATTGAAATTTATGCTTTTGTTTATGAACGAATTTAGCCAAACTCTATACTTTCTAAGCCAACGGAGAAAATAATTTCAAAATTCGTTCTATCAGTTTTCTGAAAAAACCTCTTTTGGAAAATTCATCGTAAGATAATTCTTTGCATTTTTCCATATCTTTTGTAATTGCTTCCAGATTTTTTAAGCTGAAATCCTTATCGTAAATAAAGGCATTTACTTCATAATTTAACATAAAGCTTCGCATATCAAAATTTGCTGTACCTATTGAGGTAACGGCACAATCTGCAATAAGTGTTTTTGAATGTAAAAAGCCTTTGTGTATATAGAATTTAACCCCTGCCTGTAAAAGCTCGTCAATATGAGACAGAGTAATGTAATATATATACTTTTTATCAGGCTTTCCCGGTATCATAATTCTTACATCCACTCCCGACAAAGCCGCCGTCTTAAGACAGTCAGTAAGAGTACGGTCGGGAACAAAATAAGGGGTCTGAATATAAATGCTTTTTTTAGCACCTGTGATAAGCTTTAAAAAAGAAAGCTTGATTTCTTCCCGCTGAAGTGCAGGGTTAGAAGTAACAATCTGCATACATTTATTCCCCGGGAAATCTTTCTTGGGAAAATATTCTTCCAGGGAATTATCTTTTAATTTTCCTGAATAGGTAAGGTCGTTTAAAAAAGCCGCCTGTAAAGAATATACCGCCGAACCCTCAATTTTTAAATGGGTGTCTCTCCAGGGCTTTAATTTTTTAAGTCCCATATACTCAAGACCGATATTCATTCCTCCGATATAACCGCACTTTCCGTCAATAATTGCTATTTTTCGATGGTTTCTGTGATTTACTCTTAATATATTAAGTCCGATAGAGTTGAAAAAACGATATACATTACCTCCTGCAGATATAAGAGGGGAAAACATTTTCATTGTTGTATGAAGACTTGCAAGTTCATCATAAATAAGATTAACCCGTACACCCTCGTTAGCCTTAAGAGTAAGAAGTTCAATGAAATCCCGCCCCACCTTATCATTTCTTATAATAAAGTATTCTATATTGATTGAATGTTTTGCATTTAAAATATCGGTAAAAAGACTTTGATATTTTTCTTTTGCATCGGTAAATAGGGTGAGGGTGTTGTCTTTTGAAAAAATGCTTTCACTGTTTGAAAGATTAAATAAAATAAGCTCTTTGAAGCGGATAACTGTTTTGTTCTTTTCGGATAAAATATCCTTTTTGTTAATAGAAAGATAATCGTAAAAAGGGGATTTGTTAACTCTTTTTCTTTTTTTATAAATATTAAAGCCGTTACCGAAAAAAAGATATAAAAATATTCCTGCAATGGGAAGTAAGGTAAGAATAAGAGTCCATACTACTGCGCCTTGAGGTCTTTTATGTTCGGTAAAAATTACTGCTGTAATGAACAGAATATTTATAATAATTAGAAAAATAAGCAAAATATCACCTCTCTTTTTAAAATTATTATTGTATTTATTGTTAATTTATATTACAATATAATAAGAATTAAAAAAAGGAAAAGATAACATGAAAAAATTATTAAAAAGAATTGCAGCGGTAAACGACTTATCCACCTTTGGAAAGTGTTCGCTAACTGTTGTAATTCCCGTTCTTTCTGCAATGGGATTTGAGGTATGTCCCATAGTAACCACATACCTTTCTGCACATACGGGTTTTTCCGAACCTGCCAATTTTGATTTAAGTCACACTACAAAAGCTGTGGTAAATCATCTTGATAAGCTGGGGGTTGAGTTTGATGCTGTATTTACCGGTTATATCCCGACAGTGTCTCAGATGGAAGATGTAAAGCAGTTCATAATTAAAAACAAGCTTTTAAAAAAGCTTGTAATGGTAGACCCGGTTTTAGGGGATGATGGTAAGCTTTATACTTATTTTGATAATGCCACCGTTAAAAAAATGCGTGAGCTGTGTCTTTATGCGGATGTAATTACTCCCAATTATACCGAAGCCTGTTTTCTGGCAAATCTTCCCTATAAGGAAAAGCTTACGAGGGAAAATGTCAGAACCCTTATTGATAAGCTCAATGCTTTCGGTATGGCAAATAAAATAGTTATAACCTCAGTACCCGTTGAAGATAAAATTTGTATGGTGGTTTCTGAATTCGGCGAGCTTGAAATAATAGAATGTGAATATGTAAAAGGTGAATACTGCGGAGCAGGTGATGTATTTTCCTCAATCGTACTGGGCAAAATGTTGGAGGGAAATAATATTATGGATTCAGCTTTGTTTTCCCATAAGGCACTGTCAGAAATCATAAAGGAAACTTATGATTTGGGAGGTACCTGGGAGCAGGGGCTTGTATACGAAAAATTCTTTAAATTTTTAATTGACAAATCTTAAACTTTGTGATAAAATGTTCTATGGTCAATATTCTTGGTTTTGGGATAAAGCGGATAAATTCCGCACACCTTTGACCCTTTACTAAGATATCTGATAAATAAAAAAAGGAGGTAATTTAAAATGCTTAAAGAAAGAAAGCAGGAAATCATCACAACTTATCAGTTAAAGGAAGGAGATACAGGTTCTCCGGAAGTTCAGATTGCTATTTTAACTGACAGAATCAATCATCTTACAGAGCATCTTAAGACTCATAAGAAAGACCATCACTCAAGAAGAGGTCTTTTAATGATGGTTGGTAAGAGAAAGAATCTTTTAGCATATCTTATGAAGAAAGATATCGAAAGATACAGAGAAATCATCGAAAAGTTAAACATCAGAAAGTAATTTTAGCTGTTGGAAAATTGTCCCAACTCACCTTAAACACTTAAAAAATGGCTTTTTTGTTGGGGATATTTCCAAGGCTTTTAACGAAATTACTTCAAAATTTTACATTTTAAAAATGAGTTCGGATAACTTTCCGACAGCTAAAGGGGCAATTTTGCCCCTTTAATTTTAAAATTAAAAGGGAGAGGGAAAGGTTATAGCAATTAGATATGTGTTTTTAAAAAAACATATATCTAACTGCTAAAACCCGACACTCCCTAAGAAAAAGAAAAGGAGAAAAATTATGTTTAAAGTTTATGAAACAGAATTATCAGGAAGAAAACTTGTAGTAGAAACAGGAAAATTAGCAGAACTTGCAAATGGTAGTGTATTAGTAAGATTTGGAGAAACAGTTGTTATGGCAAATGTTACAGCTGCAAAAGAACCAAAAGAAGGAATCGACTTTTTCCCACTATCAGTAGATTATGAAGAAAAATTATATTCAGTTGGAAAAATCCCAGGAAGTTTCCAAAAAAGAGAAGGAAAACCTTCAGAAAAAGCAATATTAACATCAAGAGCTATTGACAGACCTTTAAGACCTTTATTCCCAAAGGATTTTAGAAATGATGTTGTTATAGATTGCTTAGTATTATCAGTAGAGCAAGATTGTTCACCAGAAATTTGTGCTATGAT
>JAZOVB010000152.1:0-2547 GCA_045658425.1 Clostridia bacterium
TCAGGGCTGACATCTACTCCAAGGTCAACTACTTCAAGTCCTTTTGCTTCCAGCATCATTCTTACGATATTTTTTCCGATATCGTGCAAATCACCCTTAACTGTGCCTAATACAACCTTGCCCTTAGTTTCAACGCCGGCAGCAACAAGATGCGGACGGATTATTTCTACGCCTGCATTCATCGCACGCGCAGCAACAAGAACGTGTGGAACGAAAACTTCATTTTTCTTGAACTTTTCGCTTACAACAGCCATTCCGCTAAGCAAGCCATCCTCAAGAATTTCTTTTGGTGACATACCTTCAGCTAAAGCCTGTGCAACCAATTCTTTAACCTTTGGTGCGCTGCCTTTTTGTAATAGATTACTCATTTCAACTAAAATACTCATTTTTTCCTCCAATATAAATTATGTTATGTTTTATTTTATTCCCATATTATCTCTGAATTTTTTCGGAGATATTCCGGTGAAAATTTTAAACTGTTTTGTAAAATAGCTTTGATCATCAAATCCTGTTAAATTAGCAACATCGGCAATAGACAATGAATTATCCTTAAGAAGATGTCTGCTTTTTTCAATCCTTATTTTATTAATAAAGGTACTGATTGTGATATTCATTTCCTCACTGAAAACCTTACTTAAATGCGACTTACTTAAATATACATGGTCTGCGATATCCTCAAGAGTAATTTTATTCATATAATTTCTTTTTATATATGCTACCGTTTTATGCATTATATCCGAATGCTTGATATCACCAAATTCAAAAATATAGCTTATAAAACGGTTTACTATATTAGAAAGCCAGAAGCTGAGCTTTTCCAAACTGTCAAATCTGTTAAATTCCTGAATATAGTTATTGTTAAGATTGAAAATCTGATTAGGGTCTGCTCCGCCTTCGATAGCGGAACGGGAAAGAAGAACCAATAGCTCCAGTGCACGAACTTTTATAACTTCAAAATCAGCATTGGACCTGAAATAAATTTCCCCAAGTAGTCTGTTAAGATACTCTCTTGCGGACTCTTCATCGCCATCAGTAATTGCTTGCTGCAATTTTTTCTCAAGCAGTATAGGATAATTATCTTCGGAGGGCAGAACTTCAAGTTCACGATATATTTCATTTAAAAAATCAGTTGTTGAATTCTGTTTTCTCGGCAACGTTTGATTAGAAAATGCAGCAAACATTATTTCAGCCAAATCGTTAACCTCATGTACTTCCATATGAGGTATGCCTTCAACTTTCTCTGAATCTGATACTTCACCCATTAAAATCGGCCCTGCAACTACACATTCAGATTGCACACCAAATTCATCAAATAAAGATATAGCAATAAAAATAAATTCCATCGGACAGTAATATATATATTTACTATCCCATCTTGCGGATTCATAGCATCCATATAAATGCGTATTTTTATAATCACATTTACGCGGGCATTTTTCACAATAAAAATGCTTCGTTTCAAAAAATTCATGCATTCGCATGTCAAATATATTAAAGTCAACACCTAAAAGCGAAACAAAATGCTTGAGTAATTTATTTTGCAAATGGCTCAATCCTCCTTATTATAGTTTACAGGAATATGCCCTTAATTTATAGAAATTTTTTATCATTTTTGGTAATATATTTTGTTTTTTGCCACAAAAATTGAAAATTAAATATAATTTTGTTATTATATAAATATCAAAGGTGGGTGATTATCATATTTAATGTAAAAGTGAAAATAAATAATTCAGTAATAAGCCGTAAATACGAGAAAACGACTCTCATTTCCGAAATATTAAACGATATGGGAATCCATCAGCCAAAGCCTTGCGGCGGAAAAGGCACTTGTAAAAAATGCGAAGTTCTTCTGAATGGTAAAAAGGTACTTAGCTGCCAGACTTTTATAAATTGTGATTCTTTAATTGAACTTAGTGACATAAAAGCCATAGAGGGCATCACAAAAGGTATTACCCGTGAATTTGACATTGACCCATTATTACAAGAAGGCTATGGTGCCGCAATAGATATAGGCACAACTACCATAGCAGGATATATTTATAAATTTCCTGAATGTAAGCTTATAAAATCACAATGTATTTCAAATCCACAATCCGATTATGGTGCAGATGTAATTACCAGAATTGAATATTTTAAAAAGGGCGGTAAAGAAAATTTATATCAAGCTGTTACAAAAGCCATAAATGAACTTACCGAAGGGTTTAAAATTGATAAATATGTTGTATGCGCCAACACAACAATGCTTTATTTGTTAACGAAGACCGATCCGTATGAGCTGGCTGTTGCTCCTTATCACGCAAGCGAACTTTTCGGCAAATGGTTTGATAATTATTATTTAATGCCATGTAATTCCGCTTATGTTGGCTCTGATGTAATGTCAGCTGCATTGGCAAGTGATATGTATAGCGATAAGATATCACTCCTTGTTGATATAGGAACCAACGGAGAAATGATGCTAAAGTGTAATGATAGAATATATTGCTGTTCGACAGCAGCAGGGCCTTGCTTTGAAGGTGCAGGAATCTCTTGCGGTTCTCAAGCCACCAA
>JAZOVB010000153.1:0-16788 GCA_045658425.1 Clostridia bacterium
AATTTCACCCCCTCTTTTGGCATATTATCCCTGATTTTAACGAACTCACCAAACTCTTCACGTGGGATAACGTACACCTCCGTCCTACTTTTATCACCCCTTGCGCTCATATAGAAATGCTCACAATACTTAGGCGAATCATCCTCCATCGCCCATAAAACGATACAGTCCGACACTTGATTTATCTCAATATTGTCATGGTCGCGCATTTGTTTTTCTGGGTGACTTTCTTCGTAAACGTGGCGATAAACCAAAACGGCTTGTTTGGGAACATCTCGCACCTTGTTTTTGAAAAACTTACTTAATGCAGAATAGAGCATGTTTTTTACGTACTCGCTTGAACCTGATTCTTTCTTTGGCAATAAAAATGGCATCCTCACGCTAAACCAACCCTGCTCCGTATAACCGATTTCTACGTTCATCACCTCATCTATAATTTCTTGAACCTCTTTCATAGCATTTGGATTGCCCAAATAGGCGGGAAACTTTCTCATCTTTAAACAAGCTTTTTCGTGTAATGCAACCAGTTTTAAATATATATTGTTCTTTTCCTCATAGGTTAAGTTTTCAAAATTATCTATAACTTCCCTCATTTCTTTAATTATTTTTGTTAATTCATTTTCTTGTAAAATTAAATTTCTTTTAGTTTCATTTTTCGACATGTAACACCTCCGTGTAAATTTTTTATTTTTTTAAAATGAAAAAAGACCCTGAACTTTTTCAGAGTCTTTGATTACTAAATATACAATTAAATATTAAAAGCGAATTATTTACTATGGCTCACTTTTCTTACCATATATTTTGTTTATAACCAAATACATTAGTCCCTCCTTTTGTTTTTTTGCAATAAAAATACGCCTCCGAGATCTCTCTCGAAAGCGTTCGTTTTTGAATTGATTAAAATTTTTCACGATACTATTATAACACAGGTCACACTTTCATTGCAATACCATTTTACTTTCATTTTTCTCCCAATTTACTATCAATTTACTCCCAATTTACTCTCATAATACTCTCATGCTCAAATCGTTAGAGTTTTTAAGATTTTTTTAGCATTAAAACTATTATAGATTTCATAAATTTGCACAAAAAACAATGCTCAAATGTCCAAGTTTAGGTACATCTGACCGCTTTTATAAATAATTATTCCGTTATTGTGTCGTTGTTATTGCTGATAAATATGCGAATAGTTAACTCGTTTTAAATGACTATTACTGCACGCAAACAATGAAACAAAGAATGTTTAATGTGCCGAATAAGTTTTGCTTTAGAATTGAAAAGGTAGGTCTCTCTCATGTTGTGCTCTATAAACTGTTTTTGCTAATTATATTGCACATTTCTCTAAGTTTAGCATCCCAATCCCCCTTCTCAAAAGAGAAAAAAGCAAATCTTTGATCCTCTAACTCCTCAGGGGTGTGAACGGCTAAACGAGTAAGTTCGTGTATTTTATCAGGGTTGGTTCTTTTAGCAAATGGATTTACAATGATTTTGTATTGTCTTGTTGCAAATAAATATCTAAAATCGTTAAATAACAGACATCCTTCAGGAAGCATGTAAAGAAAAATTGCAGAAATTCTATTTAATGCATCTTCACTAATGCCCAACTTAAGAGCAACTTCCTTATTTCTTAACAAACCGTTTTTTGGGTTACACAGAAGAGTTGTAGGTTCAAATAATGCGGTTTCTACCAAGTCTGTTGATGTCCAGTTTATAACCAATAAATTGATATGATTTTCAGAAGAAATGTCAGTAAATTTATCACCAGCATAATTCATATAATCCTTAAGTTTTAATACACGAGGAAGGTGACAGTTGATTTTAATACTGTCACAAAACTCTGTCAACGTTTTCCTGCCATCCTCAGTAAGCAAACATGTAGGAATGATAAAATTTTCCAAAAGGTTTCGTTGAGGGAAGTTTGGGGTTTTTATCTCTATATCCAATATAGTACCGTCTTTATATACAAAACGTGCTTCTGGATTTTTATCAGAATCAACTAAACGAGGCTCATATGTTGATTCTAATAATTCTGCAGGACCAAAATTTGCAAAAAAAGCTAATATGTAGAACTCGGAAAGTGCTTCAAAGAATTTATTTTCATCATAATTGTTTTTCCCTGCGGCAAATTGATTTTTGAAAAACACTTGAATTTCATCATTACCAAAATGATTCATTAGGTTATTAATTTTGGTACTTAGGTTAACAACAAAATTAAAAGGAAAAGATTCTGGATCGATACTAGTGATGCCCCTTCTATGAAATAATTTTTTGAAATATGAAACATCGTTTTCAATGGCTCGTATCAAAAAATGCTGCTCGGAATAATCATCAAGAATACCTATTTCCCAAAATTCTTTCAGTGTATTAAAAATTCCTAAATCGTTTTTTTGGGGATATTGTGTTTGACTTCTCATTGGAAAATCCCTCCGTTTTTTTCTTTACTATACAAGTAAACAGCTGAAATCATAATGACTTCATCGTGTTAGTGAAGCGTGTGAAACGTAAAACTACCCGAAAAGGTTGGATCAATTTAGCCCACCCAAAAGATAAAACTTTTAGGCTCTACACCCCTCCCGATAGATTTTTTAATTCCTTATTTTTCCATGCTGATACTTTATTGATTTGTCTTTACGAGAAAAGCGTCTAATTCATTTTTTGCGTTTATAAAAGACTTATAGATGTTTTTTATCCCAGCCTCACGAGCCATGCTTACGACAAGATTTTCTTCCGCTACATCCATACGCAAACCTAAAATAATGCCACTCGGGATCCATTCCATCATAACGGGCGGATTCATAGCACAATTAGTGATTATTCGCCATTCTTCATCATACTTATGACACTCTTTTTTAATTAAGGTTATGCGTTCTCTCTCCCAAAATCCATTACCCATCCCTTGATACAACTCTTGAGGAATATCTACCTTTGTAAGCTCACCAACCTTATGTAGCATAACACGTTTAGCAAATTCCGTTGCGTTATACGCAATATTAGAATAATGAATAGGATATAACGGCGTCCCAAAATTTTTTATTCCACAATTTTTACACTTTTCTTGCTTTCCGCACAGGAAATTTTCTTCTTTCTCCATGTCATAAATCAAAGCGAACCCTTTATGCTTATCGGCATATTTCAACCATAATGATTCATTAAAACCATTTTCAGAAAAACAAACAGACCACGTATCCTTTTTTAACTCATCACGTAAAGATAATGCCGTGCCAATAAAATTCTCAATGAGCCCATGTTTTTGTGCATTAAGAATGTTCTCTACCGTGATTTGTTTTAATTGTTCTTCCGTCAAGACCTTAATAAAAAGTGATTTAAGTCCTTCTACAACTGCCTCTGCACTTTCGCGAGTGTTAAATGATTTTAAATATGCTTCTTTTATAACTTCAATGTCAATATGTAAAAAGGTATCAAATGGGTCGTCATAATAATTTGCCGTAGAAAAATAGAGTCTATTTGTCCTAAGCGCCTCCAAACTATTCATATTCACAGGACGATATCTATATAGGAATTTTGGTATTTTTATTTTATCAATAAGTTGTTGTACGTCGTTTTGTGGATTCTCACCCTTTAGAGAACAAAGCGTTTGCCAAAACAACTCTCTTTCTTGTAAATTCATTAAGGTTTTCCTTGTGATTAAAAATTTTTATTTCTATGTATCCGATATATATTTCCCATTTGCTTTAGGGCAAAAGTGTGAAGTGTGGAGCTTTTCCTTACCTGCTTCGATTTTACCCCTTTTTATGGCAGATTTTCAAATGTTCAACCCATAGAAATTTGTTTGCATTTAGGTACATTTGACCGCTTTTGCAAAAGTTTTTTATCCTACATTATCTTGCGCTTGTTTAACTATTTCTTTATTTTCTACTATCTTAGAACTCCTTGGAGTTATTTCTTTTGCAACATTATTAATATCTGAAAAAATATTATCACCAGTTATATGTATTTGATTCATCAAATAATTTTTTGTAGTTTCGTCAAAATTAGAGAAAGATAAAAGCTCTTTCCTTTTCCATTTCTCCTCCAATTGATAATTTAATTGATATACACCTCTATTACCCATTTTAAAGTTTTGAATTATCAAGTGTCTTTCTCCACTTCCTTTAAGCCAATCACATATTCTCTTCCACCAAAGTTTGTCCGTTTCCCCAAGCGACATACCATATATATAAATAATAGCACTTCTTTGCAAAATTTCTCTCGCTTTTGAATCTGTATTTTCTTGATATGACTCATTTGCCTCTTGTTTTATTAAAAAATGCTTACAAATTTCACCATCTTCAAAATCAAAAATATCTGCTTTTGATATTTGTGTTTCATCATTTACGGCAAAAACAATTTCTTTTTCTACAGTTCCATGCACATGACATAGTTCTTGTATTCTATGAGCATGAGCAACACTTCCATTCATATGTTGTCCTAAAGTTCCTGAAGATTTTTTTACTATTTCTAAACATTTATCTAATGTTGAAGTGTAATTAAAACATATAAAATCAAAGTTAAAATCTTCACTCTTTCTTTTGTCAAACATCTCACGAATAACACTTCTCTCTTGTGTTGGAAATGATTTGTAAGGATTAACAATATTTTTGAAAGCTGACAAAACTTTTTCCGAAAAAGTGTCATAAGAAAGCTTTGTTTCTTCATTCTTTAGATACTCCACAAGATGTTCACACAAATCTTGATGGCATTCCGAGAAAGCCATTCCTTTTCCTGTTTCAAATTCTTGAGTGTATTTTCCTAATGCGACTTCGGCATTTTTCCACAATTCTTCATTGTCGCTAATGTAGTTGCGAAAGTTCTTTAAAATTTTAGAACTACCTTCTGTGTTTTTATAATATTTTATAAAGTCAGAATATGTCGTTTCTAATCCAAGATTTCTATCAAATCCGTTTCCAATTAAAAATGTTATTTGCATACTTTCTCCTTTGTTGTTTTATTGCTTCTTCTACGTAAGAGTAATTATTCTTGTACTTGCGAATACGCTAAACCTTCATCGATTTTGCACATAAGCATACTTGCAAATATTAGTCGGCGGAATGCTTCATCTTTATCCAAACCTATATTTTCGTGTGACTTCGGATTCCTTAATGCTGACATTGATCCTGCCAACATTTGCATATAACCCATTTGTGTGTTTTGGCCCGTGTCATTTGTTCTATCGCAGAATTCAATAATCGGCTCATTTGCAGAAAACAAACAAGTCATAACAGAAACGCCGTCAGGAATTTTTTCGCCGGGTCTAACCTTCTTAAAAATCTTCTTAACACGGCTATTGATTTCAATAAAAGCATCACACGCAGCATTTGCATAATGCCCATCTAAATAAAGTTTTTTTGACGATTTTATTATCATCGGATGAATAATCGTCCAAACATCTTCTTGTGGATTATCGCATTTATTATTAAGATAATTGACAATGGCTAAAAGTTCCCCTAAGGCTATAATATTTAGCTTTGCACCTATAAAAAGTATATCTTTTAAGCGGAACAAATCTTTACTAAAATATGGTTCAGCTCTTGCAATGCTTTCAGATAATTTTATAATTCCATTTTTAATTTCATTAATGCCTTGCAAATGAAACACTCGTTGACTCAAATCGGGTTTGATAGACATTGAGTTTACCCACTCATGTAAGGTTTTAACTAGTTGTATATTCATTTCTTACTCCATAAGTTTTTTACTTTATTGATAATTTAATAGTAGGTTATTACTTAATCTATTATTAAAGTAAACTATTTTTTAAATACATCTTCTAAAAGTTTATATTCTGAATTATCTTCAGCAAACTTTTTGTACATTGAAGTTGTTACATACAATCTATCTCTAACGCCTTTCTTCAACACGACAAATCCGCCCTTTAATTTGTTTTCGCTTAAATATTTTTTAAGAGCATTAAATTTAAGTTCAGAAAAATCATCAATATCTTCATTAGTACCCTGACGACTTTCTCCTCCCTTTGTTTCAATAACCCACATTTCTCCATTAATCGAAATTAAATAATCTGGATAGAACAACTTATCTTTCCCAAAATTATTTTTATATAAAATTGAGAAAAATTCATTTCCCTTATCCCCATTTTTATAAAACCAATCGCAATTTTCTTTAGCCCATTTTTCAAATTCAATTTCGACCTCTGACTTTCCTGCAACACTTAACAAATAACCTTCATATACGCTATTTTTACATTCTTCATATTCCTTAGGGTCATATCTAATGACAAATTCCAAAGGTAGTGCAAATTCAGTCGTATTTTTTTGAGTTGAAGAAATCTGTTGTGAAATACCCATAAATGACGCATCTTTAAAGTCAGATTTTAATAGATCCAAATTGTTAATAACAAATGAATAAAGATTTTTGGTTGATATGTCAAGCAATTTTCTCTTATATTTACTATTAACATCCAACAAACGACGAATAATTATAATCATGCTATCATATTTAAGACCACAAGCATCACCGATTGTCCCAACACAATGATGAAATAAGCGACCATCATCATGTGTATTAAGTGGGCGCGTTAATTCAAGCCCTTTATTTACATTATCTAGATCATCAGTAATTATTATTTTACCTTGTAATGCAGAATATAGAATATCTTCCCTAAAATCGTATCCTTGTGTTTCTAATATTGTTTTATTCTTTGTTAAATTATTTGACAAGCCATATTTTCTAACAAAATAATCAAATGTTACATTTAAAATATCTAATGGATTGTTTTCTATATAGGTAACTGACTTTATTTCTTTAATTAGTTTAATATCCTTGTATTCAGGTTTTAAGAATACTGTCTTTACTTCATATGCCCCACTTTTCTCTTTAGCATATTCTATAAATTTAAGGTCAAGAGTATAGATATAGCAATAATCAAGCAAATAATTTTCATAATGTTTTGCTTCGGGCATACGACGAATACGTCCTATCGTTTGGATTTCAAACGTTTCAGACATATTATCTCTCATTTTTACTAAAATTTGTGCTCTTGGACAATCCCATCCGAGTGCAATTGCTTGCTTAATAATAATTACCATAGGTTCTGCATCTAAGTTATCAATATCTTCAATGTTTTCCTTTTGATCAGACAACCATACAGCAAGCTTTTTATTTAGGTATGTAATACCTTTCTTTTCAAGTATTTGTTCGATTTTTGATTGTTTTGCCTCAGACTTATTTGGTATTTGAATTACGATAAGAGGATTTACATTACTATTAACTTTTTTATATTCTGCTACAAGTTTATTATACTTTTCAAGTGCCAAATCAAGCAAAAACTCTTCTTCATCATGAATATTAGAGTTAGGTGCTACCCCTTCGTTGATATAAATAGCTTTTTTAATCAGTCCTTCAGCAATAACATCTTCTTCTTTAATTTCAATTAAATATGCATCACCATAATTTTGAGGTGTTGCTGACGCACGAATAATCTTGTCAGCATTAAATAACTGTATTATTTCGTTTGACTTGTAAGTATTATTAAAATGTTGTTCATCAACTATAACAATAAAATGCAATCCATTCAAATGCGCATTATGAATTCTTTTAATAAGGTTAGCATGTTCACTATCTTGAATGGCATTATTCTTTTTATTAGTTACCATTTCCCAGTTGATGAATGCTGCATCATTTTCTTCAAAACCAGAGGTTAATACATCACTCAATAGCTTTGTTTGAGAGTCATGAATATATAAATCCATCTTTGCTTTTGATTGATCTTCAAGATTCCCCTTACCAGGAGTAAACCACACAAAACAGGTTTTAGGATTTTCTTTAATAAATCTGTCAATAAAATGCGTTAAAATAATTGTTTTACCGCTACCGGTACAACTCTTTAAAACAATTTCCTTTTTTGATTGTCTACATGCCGCCATTAAATCTATTATTGCATTTCTTTGAAAATTTTTAAGAGTTAGACTCATTTCTTTGCTCCTTAATTTTAATATTACTGGTTTGTATTGTTGTTATAATTGGTTGAACTAGCGAATAAGCTATGTCACCATAGGAATCTGGATATCCTTCTGTCAAACTGAAATTTATATGTGTTTTATAATCAATTTCTATATCAAACGAATTTGACAAAGTGTAGTAAATAGTAATCGCCCATTTTATATCACCATCGTCTAACAAATTTTTGATATCACGTTGCCAAAACTCTTTTTCATTGTTAGTATCAAAAAGTAAACTTAATAGAGCGTCAACGCCACCAGAAGTGTTAATTTTTATATTTGAGGTGTTTTCGTTAGGTGAATAGTTTACTAAAGAATATTTGGCAATTTCTTCAAAATTACCGCCCATAAATTCTCCTTTGTAACATTTTAATTCAACTGATTTTATATATACTCGTTCTAATACGTTGTTTTGTGGAATTGTAAAATTCAAATCCATGTATGTATGTTCTTCAAACGTATGAAAATCTTCGAAATCAATGTTAGTAAGGCGATTATAAGTATTTTCCTTCGTTAAAGACATTGAACCTTGCGCATATCTTATACACTCAATTTTATTAAACACTGCATGTGGATTAGCTCTTATCATTAAATCTTGTTTACGATTTATTTCTGACTGCTCTTGGTAAAGCGCATTATCTTCTTCTTGCCGTTTTTTATGATTTTCAGTTTGAAAATACACAATAACGCCCAACAAAATTGTGGCAAAAGAAGCAACACAAGAAGTAACCAAAGTTATCCAGTTTGAAAAACTACTTTCACAATTTCCTCCAATCATAAGTGTTGCAAAAATAATTATAGGCAATAGTGGGATTAGTAAAACCCATTGAAAAAACTTAAATTCCTTATCCTCTTGAGTTGATTTTTTTCTTTTTTTCATTTTTCCTCTTATTAAAATGGTAAATCTTCATTATTAATATAATTTTTTCTATATTCATAATTATCATTAATTATTTCTGCAACTGCAGTGTAAAACTGCTCTTCGTAATCAGCATAATCATTTATTATCATCTCATATAGTTTTTCTAATTCTTCTACATAATTCATCATAATAGAATATTTGCATTCCTCAATTCTATTATCTATCTCAAGAAAATCGTATGCTTTAACTTTTTCACTAAATATATGCTTGTCCACAAATTCTTTTAAGTTACTAAATACTATTTTGACGTATTCAGCGTCAACCTTTTTTCTAACAACAAACGTTTTAACATTATACTCTCCCCAATCAGGATCAAAATCAGTTGTCCAGCATATATCATAAAGAACTTTAGATATTTTCTCTCTGATTTCTTTATGGTTAAAATTAGTTTTTTCAACCTTTTCTTCTTTTTGAGGTTTTCCTATTGTTTTATAATAATCATTATCTTCAATTTGAATAGTCTTACCAGTATAACTATTAAATTCTATGATGAGTTTATCTTTCTGTTTCAAAAATCCTTTATCGCCAGTTAAAAATAAAATCTCATTTTCACCATTTCCCTTAAAAAAATTCATAATTGATAGCCACATTAAACTATCTTTAAAACCATTATCCGATTCCGATTCCTTAAACGGAGGTACTTTTTTATAAGCCCTGTCCAAAATAGTTTCAAATGTTTTTGAATCTTTATTATATGGAATCATTCTGTCCTTAAATAATTCGCTGTAATTTTTTTGCATTTGTTTTGCAATAACTGTTGAATATGTTGCATAATCACGCTTTAAGGTAATAGTTGCATAACTATCCCATCTAGTTCTTTTTTCTTCTATTAATTCAAATTCTCTTTGTTCTAACTTACATACTTGATTAATTCTTTCATCGACCGACACTTGTGTTACATATACATTGTAATGCTCTTTCAATTTTTCAACAACCTCATCTAATTGCGCATTTTGCACTATAAAGTTTGTATCAAAGACAAATGCTTTCTTCTCTTTTGCCATGTTATATTTTATCCTCTCAATTCATTATAATAATAATCTGGAATACGATTAATTTTAATCTTTAATAATTGTAATTTACTTTCAACTTCCGGTGAAATAAAAACGTCATGCCCAACATAAATTGCCTTATAAGTAGTTTTCTCATGTAAACTGCTTGAAAAATTAACAATATCATCATCGGTAAGTGCAATAGCTACTTTTTTATTTCCTTCAAAATCAAGTCCATTTTCAAGTTCTACAAGTTCCTTAATATGCAATAAAAGTTTATCGGCATATTCATAATAAACTTTATCAGTTATAGGCTCAAAATCCACCTTATAGTACTTCAGGTTTGCCTTATAGTTTTCTTTAGAAATTACACGCTTAATCCTTTCGTAAGTTACATCACGACAAATGTTATTTTCATTATTTGTGCAAAGTATAAACTTGCGCTTTCCTCCATCTTCAGCGTTGAGTTTCATGACAGCATGCCCCGTTGTCCCCGAACCAGCAAAAAAATCAAGTACAATGTGGTTTTTTTCAGTCGTTTGGAATACTATTTCCTTAATTAAATCAACAGGTTTAGCATATTGAAAAACTCTTTTTTCAAAAATTTCATCTATGTCCGATGTTCCATTTCTAGTATAAATATCTATACCTATGATAGAACTATATCCAGTTTTCTGCTCAGACAATTCGTTTAAAAAAACTTTTCTTCTTGGTCTCCCATTTGGATCATCTGGAAAAATAATTCTATTTTCCGAAATGAGTCTATTCATTGTATTTATATCATATCGCCATCCCATTTTTGGTTTCCCGTAATTGACCTTAGTGATAGGATGAATTAAATCATAATGGCAATTCGGCCTTTGCTTTTCATCAAGTATTCCCGCCATATTAGCACTTACCCACGGACCTCTTGGGTCATTATCTGGATTTTTGTATTGCTCTATTTTTCTATCACAACCTCTAAATACTCTCGCTTTTGAAAAATTAGAATAACAAAGCATATATTCGTGATCGTTTGATACTCCCGATATATTTCTATTATCCTTGTTTTGCCTACTTTTCCATATTAAATTAGCAATAAAATTATTCTCACCAAAAATTTCATCACATAAGATTTTTAATTGAGCATTTTCGTTGTCGTTTATAGATATAACAACTAAACCTTTTTTAGTAAGAAGTTTTTTAGTAAGTAATAATCTATTTTTCATAAAGGAAAGCCACTTACTGTGCCTAAATTTATCTTCTAAATCAACACAGGTATCATCATAAACAAAATCTTTATTTCCTGTATTATAAGGTGGATCGATATAAACAAAATCAATTTTGCCTTTATGTGTTTTCTCTAATAATTTAAGGCTAGCTAAATTATCTCCTTCAATAAGAAAATTTTGTGTACCTCCATTATATATTTTCAAAGTTTCATCTTCGACTATAATGGGAACATTGTTTTCTAAAAGAGTATCCACAGCTTCCCTATGTTCTTCAAAAACAAGCCCATATCTTTTTCCATCAATATCTTTTTCTATGTTTGAAAGATATGTTAAAAGTTGCTGTGTATTTGAATCAGTATTTTCTTTTAATTTGTTTCTAATTTCACCAAGCTGTCTTAATAGTTCTTCACGCTTTTGTTTTGAAACATTTGTACTCATTATATCTCTCCTTTTAATTAAGATTGCCTAATGCATTTTTACCATACTAAATATGACAACTAACATCATATTTGCAAAATTATTAGTCGTTTGTTTCTTCGTAATAGTAAGAGTAGTCAACGCCTTTCATGAAGACTTCCCTATCGTTAATCTTGTCCGTCAATGCGTTTGATAAAAGTTCTTTAATCATCGTGCTATCAACTATGCTTTTACGCATTGCTTCTAAATAATCTTTTTTATCAATTTTAGACCAATCAACGCATTTTCCTAAATTTTTCTTAAATATCAAGTCAAGCCAAATTCTTGTACTTCTTCCGTTCCCTTCCATAAATGGATGTGCTATATTCATTTCTACGTATTTTGCGACAATTTCTTCAAAAGTATTTTCCGGCATTTTCTCAATATTTTTAAGATTGTCTATTAAATACATAGCAGGTGCGAAGGCAAAACCACCTTTTGCGATATTTATTGTTCTTATTTGACCAGCAAAGTTATAAAGTCCACCAAACAAATAAGAATGAATTTGTTGCAAACCCTTAACAGTTCCAACTTCTATTGAGTCAAGCAACGAGCTATCAAACAGTGAATATGCTTTTTGTTTACTCTTCCCGTCAACGCTCTCTTCACTTCTTGTAAGCCACGCAATAAACTCTGAACTGATTTTACTTGGAATTTCTGCAAGTAAAGTCATAACTCCATCAGAGTCAATCGCATCAGACTTATATTTCTTGCCGTCGCTTGCAGTGATTTTCAGTTGGGTAGTGGCACTAACCAACTGACTGTTTTCTTTCTTTAATTTTGATTTAAGATACTTCCAGTAGTTTCTTGCCTTTTCATAAGATGGTTCTTTCCTTATTGCCGAAATAATATCTAAAACGCTAAAATACCAAGTATTTTTATCGTCAACCCAAACGACTCTTACTGGCGTATCATTAAAAAATCGAATTGAAATTTTTGACATTAAATTTTACCTCGTTAAACATTACGTTTATCAAATATGTTAGACATAATCAACAGGCTAATCGTCAATTTTAATATTATTCTTTTTGCAAAATTCGTGAATCGCCTTTTGCCCTTCATAGTTAGGTTCGTTTAATCCCCTTTCCCAACGATTGATAGTAGCAAAAGAAACGCCAATTTCTTTCGCAAACTTTTCTTGACTTAAAAACATCTTTAGTCTTATTGCTTTGATTTTTTCGCCAAAAGTCATACTACACCTCAAAATAAAAATGTATAACAATATTATAACATAATTATTCACTTTTTACAAGAGTCTCACAACAACGATTAAAAATATTTTTTACTGATTTTTAATTATTTTCTATAATAATCCAAGAAAAATCACTTAAAAACGCCGATTTTTACCCTTTTTTAGGGGTAAAAGTTGACACAACAAAAGGAATATGTGTTTTTAAAAAATAAAAAATCCTAACGAGGAATACGGTTTTCGTTAGGATTTATCTAGTGTTTTTCAATTTTTCGTTCTTGTGTTCCCCGTTACAAGGTTAACTACAATATGAACTGTGGCGTGCTTTTTTAGCACTTTTTGCTTGTATCCATCGGCATCTTCCACAAACACAAAATGTGGAAAAACGATAGGAAAATAAAGAATTTCTGTGTATTTTGGGGTTATTTTCGTTGTAGTACTACTAGAGTCTCAACTGTTGTTTCTTTAAGTGGGGAAATTGTGCTAACTAATTCTCCGTTATAAGAAACAGGGAAGTTGAAATTGATTGCTTTTACATAATGACCGTCTGGTTGTCTTTCTCTGTAAATCTCTATGCTTTCAATGAAAGACTGCATAAAGGTCTTTTTCTCCATGTCGGTCATCTTATCGTACAGTTTATCAAACATCAGCAGGAATTGATAGATGGAATCCTGCGTGAGTTTCTGTTGCTCAACATTCTGGATTCTCGTTTTGGTCTCTCGGATGAGACCCTCAACTCTGGTCATTTCATCAAATGTATCATTCAAACGGCGAGTGATACTCTCTGACATCTTGTCAAAGTTCGGAGAATCAAAGTCCAGATTGTCCTGTTGCTGTTCCAGATGTCTTTGTCTGCTGTGGAGTTGTCTCAACTGCTTTTGCAGGTTGGTCAACCTCTCGTTTAGTTCGGAGACATCTATTTCTTTATTTATGAGACCTTTTACCGCCTCTGCAAAGTCCGGAGTATTGACAAGAGAAACAATCAGTTTCCTTACTTCTTCATCCAGTTTCGGAGCAGAGAACGACTTGCCAAACTCGCACTGTCTGCCTGTCTTGGTCATTGTCTCACGGCAGGAATATGAGTAATACGGTGGGTATGGTGTGCCGTCTTTTCGCTTTTTGGAGCGACTGACAATGCCATACATACCCTTTCCGCAACATGGGCATTTAATCAGACCAGAGAGGATGTACTCATGGTCCTGTTCCTTTTTCTCTTTCTTGATGCCTGTTTCCTTACGCTTTGCCTCTGCCTTTCGCCAGAGTTCCTCGGAAACGATTGCATCATGTTCGCCATCACTAATGATAATACTGGATTCATCGGTCTGTTTCATGACCTTGTATTCGTTTCGCTTACCCTCAACCTTTGCCGTATATCTGCGACCAAAGGCAATCTTACCCATGTAAACAGGGTTATCAAGGACCAACTTTACAAAGTGACCAGTGAATGCATCCAGTTTACCATTCTGTCGGACTATCTTCTTGATACCATCATCATTCAGTTTCTTTGCAACACCGTTTGCACCCAGGGTTGTATTTACGAACAGGTCAAAAATCATTCTCACGACCTTTGCCTCGTCCTCCTCAACGGTCAGATGTCCGTTAATGAGTTTGTACCCATACGGACCAAAACCGCCATTCCAACCGCCACTACGGGCTTTCTGGCGTCGTCCTGCCATCGTTTGGGTGTGGATGTTGTCTCGTTCCATTTCTGCCATTGCTGACATTATGGAAATCATCAATTTTCCAGAATCCTCGGAACTGTCAATCCTATCATCTACGCTGATAAGATTTACACCGAAGTCCTGCATGGTTTGTAGGGAGAAAAGAGTATCGGCAGCATTACGACCAAATCTTGATAATTTGAACACCAGAACGAACTTGACACCATCTCTGTTGGACTGGATGTCCTCCAACATCTGTTGGAACTGTTCACGACCTGCAATGTTCTTGCCGGAGAAACCTTCATCGGCATACTCTCTGACAATATGCATCTTCTCATAGTCTGCATAATTTTTGAGTGCCTGTCTCTGGGCATCCAGACTATAACCATCAACCTGTATTGCCGTTGACACTCGCACATAAGTATAAACTTTTGCTCCCTCGTGTTGTACTCTTGCCATTCGTTGTCCTCCCATGGTTGTTTTTCCCTACCTAAACAACCGTTCAATTCATTTTATCATAACTTTGTGAATAAATAAAGGCTTTTCACAAAAAAAGAAAGAGGAGAACCCTCGTTCTCCTCATCTTTCTGTTCATCAAGAATTTCACTGCCATACTTTTTAATCATCTCAGCGATAAATCCGGCACAGCGAATGAATTTCTCATTGCTCTGCAACTCCTTGTTCATGGTTCGCTCCTCAAATCTGTTAGATTTAAGGAACACATCCCTCAGAACCTTAGTTGCTATTGAATTGTACAACCACACGCTCTCTCAACTTCATGTGGTGCTTATATTGTACTGCAGACCGGAGTAAATTTCAAGCCTTCTGGCGAAATTTCCCCACTTTTATTTTTCACGACACCAGATGATATTATCTGATGAGAATCAGCCAGGAGATGAGCGGAATCTAAAAATTTCCTCATATGTTTTTTGAGCAAATTCGCCACCTCGTCACAAACCTAAACCCCGAAAGGACCGTCATCGGTCCTTTCCTTTTTTATGGGATTGCCGCCGTTTTATCTAACAAACTAAAAGCGGTTAAGCGGTTCGACATCAAATGATTGCTATACAATGAAAATGTCAAAAAGTTTCTGTATATAATATCAGTTATTTTCTGTATATAATATCTTTACGGTGGCTCTCCAATGATTACAAGGGCGATATTGGTAGAATCGCTCTCCGTGTTAGTGGTATTATGTACAGAAAAAATCGCATACCAAAAGAGTTCAAAACATGTTCATACCGTTTTTACAAAAACATATTGACATTCCTCTATTTGTTGCATATAATGATATATAGATAATCATCTATGGGAGGTAGCATATGGACGAAAAAAGAACAGCAATGATTTTCAAAGCATTCTGTGATGAAAATCGCATTCGCATTGTGAAACTCCTGCGAACCGGCGAAAAGTGTGCTTGTAAACTGCTTGAAGAAATCAATGTGACACAGCCAACACTATCCCATCACATGAAAATCCTCTGTGATTCGGGTATTGTGGTTGGTCGCAAAGAGGGCAAGTGGATGCACTACTCCATCTCGGCAGAGGGAGCAAGGGTCGCTACGGATTGCTTAAAAGAACTGACATCCATTGACTGCGGATGTAAAAACAAGTCGTGTTGTGAAAAGTAAGGCAAGTCAAAACTTTTCCGCACGACTTCCCTTAAAGTCTATATATAGACACATTTCAATATAACTATATGAATGGGAGGTTTTCTATATGGAAACATTGAAAACAGCATGGGATTTCTTCCAAGCAGAAATCCTTGGCATGAACTGGCTTAATCGTTTGATAGGCACGGTTTTGAATGCTTGTGGTCTGGACACCACAGGTCGCATCGGTGGAAGTGTTCAATTCTTTATTTATGACACCATCAAGATAATGGTGTTGCTTGGTGTGCTGATTCTGATTATCTCGTATATTCAGAGTTATTTTCCACCGGAAAGAACGAAGAAAATTCTAGGCAGATTCCACGGAATTGGGGCAAATATCGTTGCGGCTCTGCTCGGAACGGTAACACCGTTTTGTTCCTGCTCCTCTATCCCCTTGTTTATCGGATTTACAAGTGCAGGACTTCCGCTTGGTGTAACATTCTCGTTCCTCATTTCCTCCCCGATGGTTGATCTTGGTAGTCTTGTTCTCTTGATGAGTATTTTCGGATGGAAAGTTGCAATTATCTATGTGCTTCTTGGGTTGGTTATTGCCGTTATCGGTGGCACGATGATTGAGAAGTTACACCTTGAAAATCAAGTTGAGGAATATATCCGCAAAGGACATTCGCTTGATGTTCCACAGGAAGAACTGCATTTCAAAGACCGCATGAAATATGCTTGGGAACAGGTCGTTTCCACCGCCAAAAGGGTTGCTCCCTATGTCCTTGTTGGCGTAGGCATTGGTGCTATCAT
>JAZOVB010000154.1:0-66356 GCA_045658425.1 Clostridia bacterium
CAACCTCCTGTTAAGCTGTTTTTTGGGTTATAGCATTTAATGCAACATCAGCACATGTTGCAGCATCGGCTGTATAGTAATCTGCTCCGATACTATCGCAGAAGCCTTGAGTGATAGGAGCTCCCCCCACCATAATTTTAACATCATCACGAATTCCTGCTTCTACAGTTTTATCAACCACGTTTTTCATTTCTTCCATAGTAGTAGTAAGAAGAGCTGAACAACAGATAATATCTGCATTTATTTCCTTTGCTTTTTCTACAAAAGCGTCAGGACTAACATCTACTCCAAGATCAACTACTTCAAGACCTTTTGCTTCCAGCATCATTCTAACAATATTTTTTCCGATATCGTGTAAATCACCCTTTACTGTGCCTAATACAACTTTACCTTTGGTTTCAACACCGGCAGCAACAAGATGCGGACGAATTATTTCAACACCTGCATTCATCGCACGTGCAGCAACAAGAACGTGTGGAACGAAAACTTCGTTCTTTTTAAACTTTTCACTTACAACAGCCATGCCGCTAAGTAAGCCGTCCTCAAGAATTTCTTTTGGTGACATGCCTTCAGCTAAAGCCTGGGCAACTAATTCCTTAACCTTTGGCGCACTACCTTTTTGTAAAAGAGTGCTCATTTCAACTAAAATACTCATTTTTTTCCCTCCAATATAAATTATATTATGTTTTATTTTATTCCCATATTATCTCTGAATTTTTTCGGAGATATTCCGGTGAAAATTTTAAACTGTTTTGTAAAATAACTTTGATCATCAAACCCTGTTAAATTAGCAACATCGGCAATGGACAGCGAGTTATCTTTAAGAAGATGTCTACTTTTTTCAATCCTTATTTTATTGATAAAGGTACTGATTGTGATATTCATTTCCTCGCTGAAAACTTTGCTTAAATGCGACTTGCTTAAATAAACATGGTCTGCAATATCCTCAAGGGTAATTTTATTCATATAATTTCTTTTTATATATGCTACCGTTTTATGCATTATATCCGAATGCTTGATATCGCCAAATTCAAAAATATAGCTTATAAAACGGTTCACTATATTAGAAAGCCAGAAGCTAAGTTTTTCCAAATTATCAAATTTGTTAAATTCCTGAACATAATTATTGTTAAGATTAAAAATCTGATTCGGATCTGCTCCGCCTTCAATAGCAGAACGAGAAAGAAGAACCAATAGTTCCAGTGCACGAACTTTTATAACTTCAAAATCGGCATTGGACCTGAAGTAAATTTCCCCCAATAGTCTGTTAAGATATTCTCTTGCAGACTCTTCGTCGCCGTCGGTAATAGCTTGCTGCAGTTTCTTTTCAAGTACTATAGGATAATTTTCTTCGGAAGGCAGAACTTCAAGCTCACGGTATATTTCATTAAGAAAATCTGTTGTTGAGACCTGTGTTCCCGGCGACAATTGATTAGAAAATGCAGCGAACATTATTTCAACCAGATCGCTCACTTCATGTACTTCCATATGGGGTATACCTTCAATTTTCTCGGAGTCCAATACTTCCCCCATCTGAATCGGTCCTGCAATTATACATTCAGACTGCACGCCAAATTCATCATATAAAGATATAGCAATAAAAATAAATTCCATCGGACAATAATAGATATATTTACTATCCCATCTTGCAGATTCATAGCAACCATATAAATGCGTATTTTTGTAATCGCATTTTCGCGGGCAATCTTCGCAAAAGAAATGTTTCGTTTCGAAAAATTCACGCATTCGCATGTCAAATATATTAAACTCAACACCAAAAAGCGAAACAAAATGTTTAAGTAATTTATTTTGCAAATGGCTCAATCCTCCTTATTATAGTTTACAGGAATATGCCCTTAATTTATAGAAATTTTTTATCATTTTTGGTAATATATTTTGATTTTTAACAACCAAAATTGAAAATTCGCAATAATTTTGTTATTATATAAATATCAAAGGTGGGTGATTATCATATTTAATGTAAAAGTAAAAGTAAACAATTCAATAATAAGTCGTGAATACGACAAATCGATTCTCATTTCCGAAATATTAAATGATGTGGGAATCCATAAGCATAAGCCTTGTGGTGGAAAAGGAACCTGTAAAAAATGCGAGGTTCTTCTGAATAATGAAAAGGTGCTTAGCTGTCAGACTTTCGTAAATTGTGATTCTTTAATTGAGCTCAGTGATTCAAAAGCTATAGAGGGCATCACAAAAGGTATTACCCGTGAATTTGACATTGACCCATTATTACAAGAAGGCTATGGTGCCGCAATAGATATAGGCACGACTACCATAGCAGGATATATTTATAAATTTCCTGAATGTAAACTTGTAAAATCACGATGTATTTCAAATCCGCAATCCGAATATGGTGCAGATGTAATTACCAGAATCGAATACTTTAAAAATGGTGGTAAGGAAAATTTATATCAAGCTGTTTTAAAAGCTATAAACGAACTTGCCGAAGGTTTTAAAATTGAAAAATATGTTATTTGTGCCAATACAACCATGCTTTATTTGCTGACCAAAACTGATCCGTTTGAACTGGCTGTAGCACCGTATCACGCAAGTGAACTTTTTGGCAAATGGTTTGATACTTATTATTTAATGCCTTGTAATTCTGCATACATAGGTTCAGATGTAATGTCGGCTGTGATGGCAAGCAATATGCATCATGACAATATTTCACTTCTTGTAGATATTGGAACCAACGGAGAAATGGTGCTAAAGTGTAATGATAAATTATATTGTGCATCAACAGCAGCAGGACCTTGCTTTGAAGGAGCAGGAATCTCTTGTGGGACTCAAGCTATTGAAGGTGCAATAAACAAGGTATATATAGAAAACGGTAAAGTGTGTTTTTCTACAATTGGCAACGCCGAACCTATTGGAATTTGCGGAACAGGTTTAGTTGATGCTATTGCAGTTTTTATAGAACTTGGTATTATTGATGACAGCGGATATATGGAAGAAGAATATTATTTTGAAAATTCCAAGATTTATATATCCCCTGATGATATCAGGATGTTCCAGCTTGCCAAAGCAGCAATATGTTCAGGTATAGAAACTTTAATCAATCACGCCAAAATAGACTATAACGACATAGAAACGCTTTATATCGCAGGAGGCTTTGGCAGTTTCTTAAACAACCAAAGCGCTGAGCTAACCGGCATTATCCCTCACGGATTCTTAAATAAAATAAAAGTTATCGGTAATGGTGCAGGGATCGGTGCTTCCATGGTATTACGCAGCAAAAAATGTATGGAAGAAGTAAATACTCTCGCAACAACTGCCGAAAGCATATCTCTTTCAGATAATCCTTATTTTATGGATAAGTATATCGAAAATATGATGTTTAAAGGAGTCGAACTATGATAGCTAATATTTTAATCTCTCTTGGTGTTTCAGGTGTCAAACAGCTTGAAACATCTGAAATTGAATTTGAACCATCACTTATTGAGCTATGTAAATTAAATTCCTGCGGTAACTACGGAAAAAACTATAGTTGCCCTCCACTGGTAGGAAAAACCGAAGACCTTATTGAGGAAGTTAAAGGATATCAGTTTGCAGTAATATTCCAGAAAATTTATCCCCTTGAAGATTCTTTTGACATAGAGGGAATGGATAGAGCAAGACATGATTTCAGAAAACTTACTATTGAACTCAATAATACTTTGACAAACAGCCATCTCAAATATAAAATTGCTTCTGCAGGCGGTTGCAGTGAATGTACAAAGTGTGGTGCCGAAACAGGTGAAAAGTGCAGGCATCCCGAGATTGCATTTACTTCTCTTGAGGCCTATGCAATCAATGTATCACGTCTCGCCGAAAAGTGTGGATTAAAGTACATAAACGGAAAGAACACAGTTACATATTTCGGTGCAGTTTTTATAAAATAATTAAATTATTTTTTATAAAACTTAAGATTAATTAAGGACGCAAAATGCGTCCTTAATTTTTTACTTGCTTTTAGAATGTTTTAAAAATTACAGTTGAATCAGACATATTACCATCTTCGGAAATACCGGTTATTGTAATTTCATATAAAATTCCATTTTCGAACTGGAAAGAAAACTCTTCATCACCTGTGCCCGAAGCGTCGATTTCTTCACTTGCTACTATGTTATAAGTATTTTTATCAACTATTTTAATAGAGTATTTAACAACATTTTCGTCTGAGTTTTCCCATGTAATAGCATTTGAGGTTGCGTCTACATTTTGTGCTACTCCTAAAGGTAATAATAAATATTTTTCACCGTATAAGTTTCCAGGTATCTGAGGGTACATAAAGCCTTCAAGCATCACAAACTTATTCTCTCCGTCTCCTGTCAATAACAACTTAGTGTTCTCATTTTCTGCATCCTTTAATTCTTCTGAAGTTACCATAACAGTTCCATCAAGCATATTGGTGTTATTTTCCAATACATAGAGATTATTTGCTAATGTAGATAGAGAGTTTACTGTAGAAATCGGGAAATTGTTAGTATTTCCATATAATCCCTCACCTGCATAATAACAATACTTAATTGAAATAGATGATGAAGCATTTGCAGCACCGTATGCAATTCCCCCTGCAACAGAAGAAGCTGTTACACTACCAACATTATAACAAAAAGTAATAGGATCATCTGTTCCTCTTGCAGTTACGCAGGCAATACCACCGGCAGCACCGTTTGTACTTTCCACAGCACCTGCATTAAAGGATTTTGTTATACCACCATAAGCTGCACCAACAACTCCTCCAACATTGGATACCCCCGTTATGTTACCATAATTTGAGCAGTTGGAAATACCAACTGTTTTACTGCTGATAAAAGGATAGCCTATAATTCCGCCTACATTTGACGAAGTGCTTGTAATATTCCCGAGATTTGAACAATGGTCAATTACAGGAGCCGTTGTTCCGGTTGCACCTATATATCCAATAATACCACCGGCATTATTCGCACCGGCATTAATTTCTGCTTTATTCACACAGTTTGTTATTGATATATTGCCTGATGCAGTTGTTCCTGCAATAGCACCAACTGACCCTTTACCCACAATACTTCCTTCTATTACTATACTGTCAATCGTTGCTGAGCCTGACAACTCCTGGAATAGTCCGACTTTGTCAGAAGTAGGCTTATTAATATTTAAATTAATTACTCTTTTTTTAGCTGTATCAGCTTCTGTATCATAGCCTTTTAAGCTACCGCTGAAATTTCCAAACGGAGTAAAATCGTCATCAACAGTGATATTTCCTGCAAGAAGAAAATGCTTGTCAAGATTTGTTCTTATCAATTCAAAATCTTCTAATGTTTTAATTATATAAGGGTCTTCTTCAGTACCGGAACCATTCGATGATTCTTCACTACTGTAATCTATAACGCTGACTGTCGGTATTGAGCTTATAATATTAGCTGAATTGCTTATAGCTGTTATTTCAAATTTCAATTCAGAAACCGCATCAAGCAAGGTAAGGTCCTTAAGAACTACAACGCAGCTTTCTTTGTTAACTAAAACTGATGAAGTTATATCGGTAGAATCTGCAGTAAGCTTTATGGAATAATCATCTGCATTTTCTATTTCATTCCAACTGATAACAAGGTGCTCTGTATCAGGAAGTTTTTCCAGCTTGGAAGCAACAACAGGAGAATCTAAAAATGTAAATCTCTTGGTAATAGTTCCGATTTCTTTTTCATTTGAACTGATAAATCCTGTTTTAGCATTGGATTTAATGGAAATGCTGATAGGTAATTCAGGCATTTTAACTTCTTCTGTTATTCCTAAGATTATATCAGTTAAATCAACTGTTACTTTTTTACCTTTACTTGTTTCAGATACTTCTTTTGATTCGCTGTAAACATCATATGATGCTGTTATAGTATATGAAACCGCATTAGCAACTGTTGTGAATATAAGCTTGGAATCCGTTTCATTTAACTGATTGATAACAGGCAATGAAACATTTTTATTTATCGGCAAAACACTACCGCCACCACCTCCGCCGCCGGAAGATGGTCTTTGTCCTCCTGATGAACCTACATTAACAACAGGTACCGGAGGTGTTTCGGTTACATCATCGTCTTTATTTTCTTCATTAAAGGTTATGCTTTTTCTGGTCATTACAAAAGCTTCGGCTCTTGTAAGAAATCCAAATGGTCTAAATGTCCCATCAGGATAACCGTTTATTATTTTGGCAAAAACAAGTTTTCCAATACTCTGTGATGCCCACTCTGGAATTTCATTCTGATCAGCAAACACTTTACTTTCATCAGAGCCGTTCATATCAATGATTCTTGATAAAATAACTGCTGTTTCTGCTCTGCTTAAATTCTTTTCCGCTTCAGCAAATCCCTGATCATTTCCGGTTATATAACCTTGTTTTTTAGCAATAAGGAATTCATCATAGTACCACTTATCTGAAGATATATCCGGAAAATTTTCATCAGCTTTTTCACCGAACGAAAAAGCTCTATTAATAATTTTTACAAATTCGGCACGAGTTATATTTCTTTCAGGATAAACATTGTTGCTATCATTAATTATATCCTTTGATATAAGATATTCTATGTCTTCTTTTGCAAAGCTTTGTTCATAATCCGTCTTAGCATATGTAATACTGATATTGCAAACGAGCAAAGCCAAAGCAAGGAAAGTTGATATTAATCTTTTCATTCTTACACCTCTTTGTCAATTACAAATATTTGTTCTACTCTATAATCATTATATTTCATAACGAAATTTGTTACTGCATTAAGATCACCTGTTTCCTGATAGGTTTTAATACAGGAGATATCTGATTTTTCTGCTTTAACAGTACCATCACTTAAAAGTGTCACATGAACAATTGGAGCAGAAGATAAATTAATATATGCTTCCTGATATGTTGAAGCATTTGTCAGATTAATATCATCAAACTTCTTCTGACCTATAATACATCTGACCGTAGAACCAGTTATACTGTTTGGCTTGGCTAACGTTACACTGTAAGTATTATTAGGACCGGCCCAATATGCTCTTACATCATTTGGCATACCGTAAGTTTCATTATATGCATTAATACCTGAAAGATTTGGAGAATAAGGATATCTTAAATTTGTAGGGTAAAGATTAGTACACATTGTACTGTCCATCTTACTTAAGTTAACAACTCTTTCAATATGACTAAGCCTTCCCCTTTTAGTCATTATTCTCACTATATCCCCCGGTTCTAATGCTTCTACAGGCTCTTTAGAATAGTTTGTTGCGCTTTTAAATGCCTGATAAATTTCACATGGAGGAACTCCATTTACTGTATTATCGGTATGATTTTCGTTACATCCGTCAAACAGATATTTATATGAATATAAAAGTTCATCCTTATTTACAATTGCAGATTGAATATCTTCACCATCAGTTGTCCAGTATACCTTTGTTTGTTTGGACTCTGTTTCTTCATCATAAACTTCTGTGATTTTTAAGAAAACTCCCATCTGGAAAGTTTTATCATAAGGAACATTTCCGTAGTATGTTGCATTGTTGTTTCCTCTTAAGATAACTAATCCTGCAATACCTGTATCAGCATCAACATCGTATGCCTGTGCATCATATGAATATACATTGCTTAAAGAATCAACTGAAATCAACTGATAAAACTTATCCTCAACGGGATTTTCATATAGTTTTGCAAGTTCAGGCACCAAAGTAAGCGAAGATGTCGCAGGCTGATCTGCTGATAATTCAAGTGCTCTGTCAATACCATACATATCTATATCAGGAACTCCGAGAATTACAGTATCTGATGTAATTATAAATTTACCGTCAAAGGACGCGGTAGGTTCTTTATATTCAGTAAGTCTGAATGTTCTGTATGCAGCTTTTAATGCATTATAATCATCAATTTCATCTTTGCTGTACTTAATATGTGTTTGCGTTATATATGGTGTATACTCATTTGTATTTAACGAATAGTTAGGGGTATCTGTTTCTATTTCCATGATTTCCCCTTTAGAATTTGCTTTAAATACAATTGGACGAGAAATTGTGGTTGTACTTGACCCGGAAGGACGTTTTTTCAAAGCAGTTTCCATATCATTTGTTGCAGTATAAGAAACTGAATCAATTTTAACTTTAGAAGCTAAAGGTAATGTTTTTATTTCTCCCTCTTTGGTAAACAGTTTTAAAACAAGAGTACTTTCATAAGAGTTCTGATATCCCATTCCGATTAAGTATGCATAGTTTTTTGCCTGTCTGTTAATGTCTGATGAATATGCTACTTTCCCCGTTGCATCAAAATACAATTTGATTTCTTTATTGAATTCAATACCCGATATAAAGTTTTTCTTTATCTGAAGAAGACTGTCAGACACAGTATAAGTTTCACTATTTGTAAGTATTTCATTTGAAACAGATGAAACAGATTCTATCTTAGCCAAAACCGGCTGTCTTGTTACATACAAAATATAATGAGGCTTATTAACAGCCTGAGAAGGTGCTTGTGCAACAGAAATAATATCATATGCTTTGATATCAGATAATAATTTTATATCTTCACTATTGGAAAGGATTTTATATGTACATTTATTTTCTTCAAGAGTAAGATTATTAAATGCATTTAATTTGCAATAAATTGTTTCGTTTTCTTCATTAATCCTGTCAACAACTATATTTCTTACTGTTCCGTTTAAATTATCTGTATAAATATTAAAGCTTAAAATTGAAACAACTTCATATCTTCCATCAGAATCGTTATCCACAAGTGTTACTATTCCGTCTTTTGGAATTACATCTGTTACAGCGTTATATGTATAATAACATGTGTCATTTAAAATTACGGTTGGAGCTTCTCCAATATTATACTTTTTATATTTTGAAGACTCGGAATTTTCCTGATATTCGATTATTCCGTTAGATATATTGAATATGTCGGATGTTTTTAAAGAAACAGTCTCAATATTTTTTGATATATTATAATATATTATTTCATTACGCTGAGTTTCGGTATCAAACTTCACAAATGCTTTTATTCTATAACCAAGAAAATCAATTATGCTGTTATCAGATATATATGCTAATATGCTTTCATCATTATGAAGATTTTTAAGAACTACTCTTTTATCATCCTGAATTGAATCTCCGTATAATGATGAGATACCGTTATCAATTACCTGTGCATCGTATTCTTTTATTTTAAACTTTTCCCACAAAATATTCGTGTTTGAATCCACGGTAAGATTAAACCCATCCTGAGTAAATTCTGATGTTATAACACAGTCTGCGAATAAAGCGTTATATATTAATTTAGCCGCTTCTCCCTTAGTTACTGTGTTTTCGCTTACTGTTATATCTTTAAGAATTCCTATCTGCTTTGCAATGTAAAAATATCCTGATGGATATCCGCCTGCAGCTTCGGCATATAGTTTATAGTTCAAAGAATTAAGTAAAATTGTTAAAGCAATGTCGTAATTAATTTCACTGTCAGGTGTAAACAATGCACTACGATTGCCCTGAACAATTCCTAAGTCCTTGGCAGCTTTTATTGCTCCGTAATAAGGGTGTGACGCTTCTACATCACTAAACGGCTTGTCTGCTCCATCGGGATTTGAAAAATCAGTATCCTTAAAGAGCATTGTCATAACAAGGTTTAAAAATTCAGCTTTTGAGATTTTTTCCTCCGGAGCAAATTCATATGTTATTAATTCAATTGCTTCTAAGAAAGCTATTTCGTCAGTATAATTCTGCTCTGTTGAATCAAAAGAAAAAGCAGGAATATATACGAGAAGTAAACAACATATGATAAAAACAGCGGTTATTTTTTTCATTTTAATTATCCTCCTCTAAGTTATTTAACTTTAATATGTAGTTTTACTTTGTTACAAGAATTGTCCAGCTGACATCTTTGAAGAATGCACGCTTTCTCAACATTCTCTTTCTGAATCTGCATATATGAGTTAAACAGATACACAGGATATGTCAGAACAGATTCTTTATCTATTGAAATCTCAGCGAAATCCGTAATAATTTTATTGTTGGAAGCAAGATACTCACTGTGATACTCAAGTGATTTTACATCAACTGTTTTATTTGGTGTTTTCACTTTAGTTATATACTGTAAAAAAACAGGTATATTAACATAGCATTTATCAAGTTCTTTTAAATTTTCAACGGTATACTCAACTGACATTTCAGACTCGTTCAGTATATTTATTTCTATTGAACATACTACATTGTCATAAGTTACTTCAAATTTATTATCATTGATGAAGCGAGCATCTTTATGAAGATAGTGAATTTCCCCGTTTGAAATAATATTGAAAGGAGAAAATTCAGGAGAGGCAATTGAATTACCCCCTCCGATTATCAAATGAGAATTTTTGTGATATACCGAAAAAAGATTTTGTCTTTGCAGTATCCATCGTTGATTCATTGAACGATTTTTGAGAATACAAACCGGAACCACAAACCCGTCTTTGCATATTTTAAGTGTATTAATTAAATTATCCGAATACGAAGGGATAAGCTTGTCTAATTTATCGATATAGATTACTTCATCTTTTTCTGTATTTTCTTCCTGAACAAGCTCAATATTTTCGGTCATGCTAAGAAAAGAATCTACATAATAACCCAAAGTCTGATGCTTTATAATCAGTTCGGTAGGATCATTGTATTTAGATAAAATATGTCTGGAATTATATTTCACACCCGCTTCGTGGTCTAACACTGAAGGACAAAGAAATGTGAATTCAAAAAACACTTCATCCTGATTTCTGCCATCAAAGCATCCGATTGCTTCTGTTTTTTGATAATAGCATTTAAGCAGGTATTCGATATTTTTTACAACAGCATTATATAAAATTTCATCGGAATTATTTGTATATGCAAGCAACTGTCCCAAGGCACCAAGTGTTGTATGAGAATATTTTACAACAAGTGAGCCTCCTTCAAGCCATGTTCCGAACGGCAACTGATTTTCACATACAAAATGTACAATATCAAGACAATATTTCATAAGTTCATCGTTGTTTTTAAGCATTGCATAACGATAAACGCATGTAATACGCCATAGAAAATGATTGGCAACCTCATGTTTTTTTACATTTTCTATAAATTCAGGATTTTCAAAATCTCTTTTTATATCGCCGATAATTCCTTCAACTGCCCTATCTATTTTATCTTGATATAAAGAAAGTTTTATTTTATCTAAGTTATCTTTTAAAAGCTCAACAGTGTTAATTAAATGCAAGATTCCCCATTCGTCATAGAAATATTCCCAGAACTGGTCAAATGTTATCAATGGAGCCTGTCCTTTGTCATTCATAAGAGAAACATAATAATCCCAGGATTTTATGGATTTTTCAAGTAAAGTTTTATTTCCTTTATAAGGATTATCTTTGTGCTCACATTTAAATAGTGTTGCATAGTATAGTCCGGTGCACTGACCGAAAATTGTAAAAGTTTTATTTACATGTAGTGTTTTGCCCTCATTGGTTTGATGAGAGGACACTTCATCATATATGGTGACAAGTGTTTTTAAGATTGTATCGTATGATTTCACAAAATATCCCCCCTTGTTTGGTATTAACTGTATATTTTCTTCATCTTATTTTTTTGCAGAAATGCTTATCTCGCCGGTTTCTTCTTTCCAGTCAACAACCATATCAAGATTTTCCATTATAGCTCTTAAAGGCAGAGTCGTTCTTCCGTTTACAACCTGTACTGCAAGCGGCAGCTTAACTATTTTGCCATCTACCGTCATTTCATCACTATTAAGCTTAAATTCAACTGTTTTTCCGCCAAGCTCAAATTTTACCATAGTTGTTTCTTCATCATAGTAAACGTTGCCATTAAAAGCTTCAGCAACAAATCGCACCGGAACCATAGTTGAATCGTTTTCTATATACGGAGCAGCATCCAGAACAATCTCTTTATCATTGATTAATGCAGTTTCACTGCCAATCTTAAGTTTAACATGGTTTATTATCGTATCATTACTGTCAAACCCTGAGTATTTCCAAGTTCCGGTAAAATCACTGTAATAAATGTTAGATAAGAAATCCTTTGCTATGAAGACACTCGAACTGTTTCTTAAGATTTCTATTTCCATTGTTATAGGATTAACTCTGAAGAACTTACCTGTAGTATTACCATACATATATCCGTCATTTCCGGCAACGAGTTGCGCACCATATAGTCTTGGATTCTCGTATGTTATTGCAGAGAAGTTTATTTCAGGGAAATCTTCATTGTTATATTCAATTTCATCCGTTTCAGGATTATACTTGAATAAGAATCCTTCTGACATACCCCAGATTTTACCATCAGGACCTACCTCAACAGTTGTTATTGTACGTGTGCCTTCTGCGATTACTGATTCGAATAATTTAGTTTTGTTTTTTACATCAAATGCAAAGAACTTAGCATCTTTAGTAGTAGGAACAGCACCTATACCACCCCATATTGTGGTGCCGCCATAAATAATACCGTCTTTATATGTAAGCGCTGTGATAGCCTGATCCTGAACAACATTTCTTATAACATATGGAAATTCTCTTGTTTCGGGATTATATATTGCTAATGTTCCACCTAATTTTCCATATTCAGGAACTGTACCTATGTATAAAAGTCCGTCACCTGAAGCTGAACCGAACGGACGGTCCTGCTCATACACCGGTCCAAGTCTGAAAATTTCTTCAGGATTTATTGCTATCGTATAATTGTATTTCCATTCTTCATTAGGGTCATATTCATAAATTTTAGCCTGAGTATAACAAGAGAAATATAGTTTATCCCCCAGAGCAATTCCACTTTCCGCTTGAGCTAAACCGTAATAAAGCTTGTTGTCGTTATTTACAGGATCATATACAGAGGTTCCACCGCCAAGATGGTTGCTTCCATATATCTTACCGTCAGGCCCTGAAATAAGAGAACGTGGATTATAGTTTTTACCCGGTAAATCAAGAGTCATAACTTCAAGGTTATGAGTTGTAAGATTATACGCAACATATCGGCTTAAACGGTTAGAAGAACCGGCCAATGAAATATAGGTCCACCCCGGATATTTTTCCTGATCCTTTAATTTTACCAGGTCAATCATTATCGGTGACTGAATAATCTCTTGCTGATTGCCGTTTTCATCTTTTATCGGGATTATAGAATTTGTATTATAATCATAAGCAGTAATATGTCTGTCTTTATTAACAAAATAGGATAAACCGTCAACCGGTCTTGTAACAGTTGAACTACCTGTTATAATTTTTTCAATAGTTGGATTGCCTTTTTCATCAAATGTCATAACAAGCAATTCACTTCCCGGAGAAGTATATGCAAACAATTTACCGTTAAAGAACTTCATTGTGTAAATATATGAGTTATCTTTATATTTTTCCGGCAATACGGATTTTGTAGTTCCTGTTTTAAAATCATATCGATATAGTTTTGCATGTGTACCAACACCTACATACAAAACATCATTTTCTTCATCGTAAGCTACCGCACGGGCGTACATTTCTTCCGAATCAAACGGATGTCCCGGCCCATCAGGACCAAATGTAGAATACTTTTCTTCTTTCGGGTCATATTTAAATACATAGCAATTAGGATATGTACCGCCGTAAATTGTTCCGTCAGATGCTATATCAAGTCCGAATACATATTGTTCACCGGGAACTGCAACACCAAGGTCAATCAGAGAGTCGCTGCCCGGAATATATTTATATATTTTACAATCCGGTTGTGAACCGATATAAATATTATTATCTTTACCGGTAATCATATTAAATGAACCGTTAGAGCCCGGAATTAAGATATCTTTAATAACTTCTTTTGTAGCCATATCCACAACTATGAAACTGGTTTCTCTGTTCGTGGATTCATCGGCAACTACAGTGCAAAGATAATCATTTCCCTCAGTATCTTTACTTACGGCACCTGCCTGTAAATAATCAATTTTTAACGGTACTCCCTTATATGAGAACTGCTTACCTAGGTATAAATCATCTATATAACAATTTGTGTTTTCTAAAGCTTTAACTCTGATAATTGCAAAAGACGAATTTTGCGGAGCATCTGATCTTACGCCCAAATCATCCCATACTTTAAAAGAATTGCTTAATTTTCTTTCCTCGCTTGAAATAAGTTTCAAGTTATTATCTAAAAATTCAATACTTAGAACAACTGTTCCATTATTTAATAAACATTTCAAATATGCCGAATATTTTTCTCCTGGCACAACAGGAATTTTAAGACCGCTAAGAGTAAAAGTTTCATCCTTTCCGGTAACAACATTCAGGGATTTTTCCATACTGAATTTTTGTGCACTTGTTACTTCAACCTGCACATCACCTTTTTTATCAGTTTCATAACCATCAAGACCTGATTCAAAGCTTGTATTGTTAAGAATATAACCCATTGAAGAGAGTTTAATATTATCTATTTTAAAACTACTTTGCTTTTCAGAATATAAAACCAAACGCATATATTTAGTTTTATCAGAAGCAGCTTTAAATAACTGAATTGTTTCCCAACTGCTGTTTTTATTCACAGTCTTTGTTTCTTTTCCTAATATTTTATTATTTTTATCATAAAAACGCATTTCAATTTTTGCAGTGCCTTTTTCTACTAACACATCGGCATTAACTGCAAATTCAAGACCTTTTTCACCGAAAACAGGAGAACTTTCTACCATAACAATCTCTTCATCACATTTTACTTCAAGTGATTTAGAACTGTTATTTCCTTCTACTATCCCAATACTTTTTTCTGTACCTCTTGAAAGTTTCCAATCAATAAGCCCTTCTTCAAAATCAGGATTCTTAAGAGAATCATATACAGAAACTGTCAACTCTTCCTTTGGAAGTACATTTAATAGAAATTCTTTTTTTATTCTTGAAGTTCCGTTATTCACAGTTGCAGTAAGAATAACTTCACGTTTTTTTTCATCGGAATTTACGTTGCCAAAAACGTCTATAACTTCCGGTGCTGAACTTTCCCATGTAATAAGAGAACCGTTTTTCCCTATAATAGAAAGTCCAACCATATTTGATACAGCATTTGCGTCTTCACCCGCAAAGTAGTTTATTTCAAGCTCTTTTGCATCAGATGCCGCAGCCTGACTTGATGATATTTTTGAATTACCGGAAGACTCAGCCCACATACGAACATCATCAAAATACATCGTTCCGATATAAACAGATGTTGTTATCAGAGAAATGCTCACATTAACGGTTCCTTTTGGAGCAACTGCTTCCACTGTTACTTCCGAAAAATCCTGAAAACTGGAAAAATTAGTAGTTCCTACTGCTTCCTGTGGACTTTCAGGCAAACGGTTTCCACCATCATCATAAAAATTTATATATACATAAGCAGAACCTGTAGTTCTCCCCTTTTGAAAAGCTCTGACCTTTGCCTGATATGTAAGACCTTCAACTGCTGTCATATTTCTGCTTCTTAATTCGAATGGCTTGTCTGACGCAGGGTCCACAACCTTAAGGCTGATATCTTTATGATATACCAGTTCTTTCTCAAAAGAAATCATTCCGCTGTTACCGTTAATAATAGTCCAACCATTAATTCCATCTTCAAAAGACGGATTTGAAATCGGCATCTCAACTTTTGTAGTATCAGCCGCAAATGCCTGAATGAAACCTAAATTTCCAAGTAGGATTCCCAGAACTATTAATATACAAACATTTCTTTTCAATATGAACACATCCTTTTAATATATTTCTTTCTATCTTTATTCTGCTCTGAATACAAATTCGGTAATTTTGCCTAAAGTATAAGCTCCGTTTCTTTCAATATAAGGTCTCACATAATAAGTTTTGCCCTCTTTAAATTTGTTTCCGTAGAATAAAATACCAAATGCACCATTTTTATTTTTCTCAGCCGGTGCTATAATGGAATTATCTTCATCAAAATCTATATTTTCTTCCGATAATAACATTCCGTAAGTATATCCTGTAACACTTGCGGGAACTGCAAATTTTGTAACAACAATTGAATATCCACCTGTGATTTCATCAGTTACGGAATCATCTTTACCTGCGAATACAACGGGATCTTTTACAAAAGTGATTTTAGGAATTAATTCATCGCCGCTGTCATAACAGGAATATTTCCATATAGACGAGTAATCGCTGTAATATATATTTCCAAAATTATCAACTGTTGCCAAAATAAACTTTCCGTTTCTTAGTACTTCAATTTCTTTTGAATACGGATTTAATTTAAACAATTTGCTTCCCGTCACACCATAAATATATCCGTCTTTTCCACATACAAGATTTGCTCCGTATAATTTGGGTGATGTTACACTTCCCGAAGAATTCAGTTCAGGAAACGTAAGCTCTTTATACTCAATTAGATTTGTAACGGGATTATACATAAATAAGTATCCGTCGCATAATCCCCATATATTGCCGTCAGGTCCTGCTATCAATGACGATATAAGTTCTGAACCGCTTGAAATAGTAACTCTATTGACTAACGATCTATTGGCAACATCATAAACAAAAAATTTACTTTCAGTTTGTGTTGGTTTTGCACCTATTCCGCCCCAGATAGATGTTCCTCCGTATAAATAACCGTCTTTATATGCAAGAGCCGTAATTGACTGATCCTCGATTATATTTCTTCTAATATACTTATCATTTAAATTACTTGGATTATATATTGCAATTGCCCCTCCAAGTTTACCATATTGAGGTGCTGTTCCGAAAAACACCAAACCGTCTCCTGCGGCAGCCGCAAAAGGTCTGTCCTGTTCGAATCTTGTACCCAAAGTATCAATTCTTTTAGGATTAATTTCTGTGGTACTGTTCATCTGCCAGGATTCTTCAGGATTATACTCATAAATTTTTGCCATAGTATATGTTCCGAAATACATTTTACCGTTTAGCGAAACGCCGCTTTCAGCCTGAGGCAATCCATAGAAAAGTCCCTTTGTGTTATCCACAGGATTATAAACACCTACTCCTCCGCCAAGGTGATTGCTTGTATATATACTGCCATCAGGGCCTGTCATTATACTTCTTGCGCTATAATCAATGGTAGGTAGTTCAATCTTTGATACCTCTAATTTATTCTTTGTAAGATTATAGGTTATAAGTCTGTTATCTCTCTGAATACCGTTAGAAAAAGCAATAAATGTCAGTCCGTCTTTCATATCAATAACATCTGTAAGACAGGTTGTTGCATATACCATCTGATTATTTAAAGCCTTAACTTCTCCGGTCAGATAATTATATTGGGAAATTTTTCTGTCTGAATTTATGAAATATGATATATTGTTAACGGATTTTGAAACTGTGCCGCTTCCCGACAGTACTTTTTCCAAAGTCGGCTGACCGTTTGCATCAAAGGACATAACAAGAAGTTTTCCTTCAGGATAAACATATGCAAACAGACGGTCGTTTTCATATCTTAAGTTATATATATGGGTATTATCTTCGAAACCGTCAGGCAATATTTCAGCAGCTTTTTTTGTATTTAAATCATATCTGTAGAGTTTTGAATGAGTTGCTGTGCCCACATATAATACATTGTTTTTTTCATCTATAGCTATTGACTTAGCGTATTGTTCATTTAAATCAAATGGCTGATTTGCACCCAACGGGCTTATTATCTCAAAATTAGTCTGATTCTTTTTAAGTGAAAATACATAACAACCGGGATATGTACCGCCGTAAACATTGCCCTTCGAGTCAACGGTAAGACTTGTTATATGTGTCTGCCCCGAAACAGGCGTACCAAGGTCGATAAGAGAATCACTTCCGGGAACGTATTTATATAATTTTCCGTTTTCGTAAGTTCCGATATAGACATTGTTTTCATTGTCAGCGGCAATTGCATAAGAACCTGACGCACCGCTTATTTCAATATTTTTTTGTATATTTTTTGATGCCACATCTACTATTACAAATCTGGCAGCTCCTTCTGCAGTTTCATCTGTAACTACAGTATAAATAACATATTCCCCATTTATGTTTTTAGAAACTGCGGCAGATTGAACATAATCTATCGAAATAGGTGCTCCCAAATCGCTGAATGTTTTTGTGAAATTAAGATCATCTATGAAACACTCTGTCCTCTTATCAAATGTTACTTTTACATAACCGTAAACTGCATTTGAAGGTGACTCTGAAACAACACCGAGTGTATTCCATTCTGCCAGATTACCTGTATAAGTTCTTGTTTCACTCTTTATTTCGTTACGGTTCCCGTCCAAAAAAACAAGACTTAAAGAAATATCGCCCTTATATGAATATACCATAGTGTATGCCGAATAAGACTCTCCAGGAATAATTTGTGTTTCATGACCGCTTATAACAACATTTTCATTATCTCCGGTAACAATTTTAAGCGACTTATCCTTACTGAACGAAAAGTCGGCGGCTTCAATATCGGGAGAACCGACAGTATTTAAAGTATAACCGTCTGTTCCCAGTTCAAAGCTTGGATTATATAAATCTATATTGGTTATTTTACTGCCTATGGTTAAATTGAATTTTTTTGTTGCAGAATATTCGCCTCTTTTCATAACAGCGGTTAAGATTACCTTTTGCCCTTCAACCGCGCTTTCGCTTATTATTCCGCAATTATCAATAACATCCTGATTGTCTGATGTCCATACAATATATATACCGTTACTTGTCAGGGTTTCTAAATTCAGATTGTTTCTTACCGATGTATAAGTATCATTTCCACCAAAGACAATCTGAAGCTGATTTGACATATTTTCAACAGCGGTTTCATCATCCACCCTGTCTGAATAGCCGGAAGTTTTTGCAGTAATCTTAATATTATCAAATTTTGCAGTACCGGTATATGACGATGGTGTAGTAAGAGAAATACTCATATACTTAGCATTTTCCGGTGCTTCGTTATAATCAATCATAAACGAAGAATACGCATCTGCTATCGGTACAATTCTTACCGATGGTCTTTTATCTAATTTATTTTTGGTTGAATCATAATAATTTATATATACATAAGGAAATTTAGATGCATTATTGTGAAGACATTCTCCCTGTAATTTATAACTTACCTCCGAAGCGATCGGAATTAAGTCACTTTCTACCTCGTACGCCCTGTTGCTGTCATCATTTATAGTAAGAGAGCCATCCGAAGCAGATATATTTGAAGAACTCCCGTAGACTATTTTAAATCCCTTCATGCCTTCAGAAAATGAAGAATTTGTAACAGACAGCGGAATTTCCGTATAGTCTGAAATTCCTGAAACATTTGTAACACATGTCAAAGTATGCGGCTCTGCAGCCTTTTTGTAATCACTAAGAGGTGTTACCGAATAGGTATATTCGATATTTTCTTCCAAACCGTTTATAAGATATTCACTTTCTCCGACCGATAGTCTGTCTAAAACCTTACCATTGTAGCTTATTTCAACCATATCGTGATTAAAGTCTTTATCGTTCCCCCACTTTAACAGTACCGCCTTGTTTAAACCTGTTGCCGAAACATTAACAAGTGGTTTTGTTACTTGCGGTTCAGTATGAACCGATTCGTGAGAATTGCCGATTATCTGCGGATAAGGGTATGAATTTGATGAAACAAATTCAAAATCTGAAGACGGCAAGGCTGATTCTCCTATCATAGCCGCTTTATTTAACTGATAACGAGTTTTAATTTTTATATAATCAGCAGGTTTTTTATAAGTTGGATAAAAAGAATCTGTATGATTTAAGGCATAACAGTTTGTTATAACTGCATTTGAAGTTGCCTCAGTCTTTCCATCGCTTCCGCAGCCGCTGTATGAGTATATATTGTTTATATCTCTTCCGCCTAATACTTCTCCTGCATTATAACAGTCTTTTATTGTTACACCTGACTCTTTAGTACTCGGCATACCCCCTGAGGTTATACCTCCTGCGTATATTTCAGAAAGGTCTATAAACGTTCCGTCAGCTCTGACACCTGTTGCAATAACTCTTCCCGAATTATATGACGATAAAATACCTCCCGAAATATATCTTGAACTTCCTGCTATACCGCCAATATAATTTTTACCCAATATGCGTCCCGAATTATAACATTTTTTAACCGCCGCTTCCGACTGCGAATACTGTGCACCCGTAATTCCTCCGACTGATGTATTACCTGTTACATTACCGTTATTGGAACAGTTAAGTATATCCTTAAGGTTATGTCCTGTAATTCCGCCTGTCCATGAACCTTCAGTTGAAGTATTTATAACAGTTCCCTTATTGTGGCAGGATTTTAATGCAGTTACATCATATTGATTTCTCACTGCACCGCAAATACCGCCTACATTATATCCGTTACCTGTAACAGAAGCATAATTTATACAATTTTCAATTTTTGCCCTGTCATATACAGCACCGGCAACCCCGCCGACAAGATTAGTTCCTTTTACAGTTCCCTGAATTTTAAGATTTGCTACATACGCGTTACCGTGTAAAGATGAGAAAAGTCCTGTTCCATATTGAGAACCGTATGTATTTTCCGATGAAGATGTTATAGAAACAGTTATTGTCTTAGCATTATCAGGAGATGTTCCACCCTTAAAGGTCCCCTTAAATGGTTTAGGTACATACGATGCAGGCAATGTAATATTCTCAGTTAGCAGATACTTAGAATCTGAATCAACCGGTATATTAAGAAAATCATTTACAGTGGATATTATATACGGATTTTCCTCCGTACCATTCCCGCCACTATAGGAAACCGCATTAACTGAGGGTAAATTAACCATTTGAAATGCAAACGCCAAAAATAATGATATAACTAACCAGTTAAATAACTTTTTAATTGCCAACACCTCCTGATACTTATAGAACACAATTTAATTTTGCATTTACAAAGCGTTACCGCTTCACACTAAAGACCTAATTCTTTATGTCTGTCATTATAAAGTTTAACTAATTCATCAGCACCAAGTTTTTTTGCTTCATTAAGCCACTTGTTCCAGGCAGCATCACCTGAATCCTGCCCAATAATGTATTTAAACATTACCTCTTCAAACTTTTTAGTTAACTTAGTTATCAGGTCAGTTACTTTTGATACATCATCCTGATCAGCAAAAGTAACATAAGGATCTAATGGTTCAAAGCCTCCACATTTTTCAGGCCATTCCTGTGCTTCTTTTTCTCTTTCTGTGTACTGGAAATAGCAGGAACGTCTGTCAACTCTTCTGTATGTACCTGTCATCCACATACAGTATTTTGACCTTAAGTCCATAATATCAACTTTGTCTTTAGCCTGAAGTTCAGAATCTAAATATACTGCCATTCCTTCTTCGCCGATTTCAAAAGTTTCGCCTCTTACTCCGCATGTCATAAGTTCAGCACCTGCATCCGAATATAAGAAATCCATAAGTTTCATTGTTAAAGCAGAATTTTTATTTTTGGATACAGCAACTAAATCGGTAGTAGAAATTTTATCTAAAGTAAGAATTGTCTGTTCAGGTCCGACAGGATTTGCATATCTTAAATCATAACCCGGAACCTGATTCTGACTCATAAACATATCAAGTCTTCCTATCCAGTCATAAGTAACAAAAGAATCACCATTTGTCATTTTTTGAGTCCATGCAGGTTGAGTATTTGTTAAAAATTCAGGGTCAAGTAATTTTTCATCATACAGTTTCTTGAAATAATCAAGCATTTCCTTGGTTTTAGGATCAGTATCGGAATACTTCCACACTTTAGCACTTTCGTCATAATAAACGTTATATGAATTAATACCGCCCCATGCAACTGCATAGTTAGCAATAAGTTTTTTACCGTTTTTAGATGTCAAAGGATATGAATCAGGATAAAGTTCTTTTAATTTTTTAAGTGCCTGATAGAATGTTTCAGGACTGTTCCACATTTCAATTCCGTGTTTATCAAATATATCTTTTCTGTAAAGCATACCGTGATTTACATTTCTGTTGGTGTCAATCGCAGGAAAAGCATATAACTTTTTATCTGCTGCAGCAAAAGATTTGAATATCCAGCTGTTTTCTTCATTGTCAGCAAAAATTCTTTTAAAGTTCGGCATTTCGTCCAAATGGTCATTGATAGGTTCCCATGCGCCCTGCATTGCATAGTCGTTTAATTGAATTAATGCACCTGAATTCATAACATCAGGAACATTGGCACCTGCAAGTAAAACCTGTATCTTTTCTACCGCCATTGAAACAGGAACAAGCATCGGTTTAATATTAAGCCCCGTTACCTGACTTAACTTATCAAATATATAAGTATTAGAGGTATCACCAACCTCATCCTGTGCATACATAACTATTTCTTCGCCATTACCGAACGGAACTTCAAGACCTCCTGTATCTCCGATTTCAAAGTCTAAACCGGGTATAACTGTAGTTCCCCCTTCGTTTCCTCCGCACGCTGCAAGCGAAACCATCATTGCAACTGCCATTAATGATGCGATTAACCTTTTCACTTTGTTTCCTCCTTTAAAATTATTTTTAAAATTCTTACATTATATAAATCTTTTTTTGATTTTTTAAGATAAAATATCTCTTTTGTAAATTATAATATATATACTGATTGATATGAATTGCAAAAAGTAACTTATTTGTTTCCTAATTATTCCATATTTCCCACTGCGTATAGGATTCTTAAGTAAACACTATATGATATTTTTGGTAAATAATACTAAATTATTACAAAATTTTTTATAAGAAAAAAAGAGATGCTATGAAACATCTCTTTTAGTTTTTTATAAATCTCTCTTATGAATTATACTGATATGTTGTTATAGTTTCTTTGTATGTGCCTCCTCCAACTTCTTCTAACCAACCGCTAAGACCGCCATTGGCAATAGAGGTATTTGCAGAAATATTTGATTCCATTAATTCAGGTTTAATATATTTTTTCATATCTACTACCTCCTTATTTCGCTTCAAATACAAATGATGAAGCTTCACCATATGTAAATGTGTCATTGTATTTTATGTAAGGTCTTACATAATATGTGTCACCATCAACCATGGCACCATAGAACAATATACCATAAGCACCATTGTGATTTTTAGTTGCTTTTGCTGCTTTGGTGCAGGTTTCAGCTGTTAACGCATCGCCTAAAACAGTTTTTGAAATCAACATACCGTATTCAACATCAGAAATAGCTACATTCGAAGGAAGAACGAATCTTGCAACAACGACTGAGTACCCACCTGTGATTTCTTCATTTGTTTCAGAGTCAGTTGGAACAAACTCAGAATCACTTGTACCTGCAAATGCAATTGGAGCACTTGCAAAAGCAATTTCTTCAACAACAGGTTCTGTTGTTGTAGCGCTAACTGTAAGAGTTTCTACCTTACCGTCTGAAGCTTTTACTTTTTTGTAATCATTCATTGGATATACATTAAATGTATAGCTCGTTAATGGTTCCAATCCTGTAACAACATACTGGTGTTCATCAGCACTTACTCTTGCAATTGTTCTTGTTCCGTCGCTGATTTCAACCATATTATGATTTGCAGTATTAGCATCAGTCCAGCTGATTGTAACGGATTTATTTCCGCCTTCAACAGTTACATTTGCAAGCTGTGTTGTTAACACAGGTGCAACGTATGCCACATCCTGAAGATTACCATAAACTCTTGGATAAGGATATCCAGTACTCACTCCGTTCCGGAAGTCAGCAGTAGGTAAAGCCGATTCACTAATCATATCTGATTTACTTAACTGATCCTGAGTTTTTAGTTTTATATATGTTGTAGATTTTTTATATGTAGGATAGAAAGAATCACTGTGATTTAACACATAACAGTTAGTAACTGTTGCTTTGCTTGTATCTTCAACCCCTGCAGTTGCTCCACACCCTGCAAATGAATACAAGTTGTTAAGGTCTCTACCACCTATTACTTCACCTGCATTATAACATGTTTTAATAGTAACACCTGTGTTTGTAACTTCAGCCATACCACCGGCAGTTATACCGCCACAGTATATTTTAGCAGATTCAGTATATGAACCATCTTCTTCAACTCCGGCTGCTATTACTCTACCTGAATTGTAGCAAGATACAATTGTACCAGCTTTATATCTTGTAGAACCAACGATACCGCCTACAAAATTATCTCCATAAACTCTGCCTGCATTATAACTTCGTTTAATTGCAGTTGTAGAATCTGAGTAAAGAGAACCCATAAGTCCACCAACAGAAGTGTGACCTGTTACATTTGCTGTATTGGAAGAACCATATACATTCTGTGTACTATGTCCAACAAGACCACCTGTCCATGAACCGCTTTTTGAAATATTTGTTACGTTACCTCTGTTATGTGAATTGTTAATTGCATTTCCGCTGGTTGTATTTCTTACGGCACCTACCAAACCACCAACATTACTACCGTTACCTGTAATTACAGCAGTATTTGTACAGCCGTTAATAATAGCTGCATCAAGCATAATACCCGCAAAACCACCAACAAGGTTAGTACCTGTTACTGTACCGGCTAATTTGATGTATTCAACTTTACCTGCACCGTATAAAGTTGTAAACAAGCCTGTTCCATTTGTAGCTTCATATGTGTTTTCGGATTCACCGGTAATTGCAACTGTGATTGTTTTCATATCAGCTGCAGCACCTGCGGTTAGTGTTCCGGCAAATGTTTTAGGCTGATAATCAGCTGGTAGTGTAATATCAGCAGTAAGTTTATATACCGCTGTTGCTCTGTCAGGAATAGCTAAAAAATCGTCAGCTGTTGCAATCAAGAACGGATCTTCCACAGTACCCGAGCCTCCTGCCGCACTTACAAAGCATACATTACCAAACATTAGTGAAACAATCATAATCACACTTAGTAATAATGATATTTTTCTTTTTGTCATTTTTTTTCCTCCTTTTATTTATCCAATTCAATTGGATTTTTTTTTTGTACTTGCATTCTATTATAGAACGAAAGAAAAAGGAATTGCAAAAAGTAACTTCTTGTGTTAAAATATCTTCAAAGGATGTGAGTATATGTTTTTCTATAACATTATCGAAAACAAGAACTACAAGGAACTGAATCCGCTAAGCTGTGGAATGATGCAATGCAGTTCTGACACCAGTTTCGGTCCATATATACGAAACTATTATCTTATTCACTTTGTTATATCGGGAAAAGGATATTTCAAAAACGAAACAAATCAGTATAAAGTAACAAAAGACCAGGCCTTCATAATAAAACCCGATGAAGTTACAAAATACTGGGCAGATCCTAAAGAACCATGGAAATATATATGGATAGGATTTGACGGTGAACTTTCCACAAGAATCAACGAACTGAAATCTCCTGTTATAAACATTGATTCTTCTTATATCCAATCACTTATAAATGTCCGAAATATTGCAACAACAAAAGAAGAATATCTCGTTGGCAAATTATTTGAACTTTTCTCAATTCTGTTTGATAATAAAAGTAAAAGTAATTATGCAGAAAATGTTAAAAATTATATAGTTACTTGCTATAATTCAAAAATCACGTTAGAACAAATAGCTTCAAGCCTCAATCTTAATCAACGCTACTTAAACAGAGTGTTTAAAAATTATTTTGGTATAACGATAAAGCAATATCTTATAAAAACCCGAATGAAAGAAGCTACAAGACTTTTAAAAAAAGGCTACCTTATTAAACAAGCAGCTTTTATGACCGGATATGAAGACCCTTTTGTATTTTCGCGAGCATTCAAAGATTACTATGGATTTCCACCTCAGCAGATAATTAATAATAAAAAAGCCTAATATATTTTTGATACTTAAAAAAATAATCAGGCTTTTTAAAACAAGAACACATAGCAAAACTATGTGTTCTTGTTTCGGTGGTGCACCTGAGGAGATTTGAACTCCTAAGCCGTTGCCAGCACACGGACCTGAACCGTGCGCGTCTGCCAATTCCGCCACAGGTGCGAATATTAAATTTTAAGTTGTTAGCATTTACACAAGCCGTTTTTGTTTACTCCCTTAAAAAGGGTTCATAGACTCTTTTTAAGGGAGCACTTCTCTTCGCATTATTAACCTGCATTATACTATCGATAAGTTCATGGAGAATTTTACAGTTACTTATACTTATTTTTCTAAATATTCTTTCGTTCTTTCCATTACTATTTTATAAGGAATATAATGTATGGTTGGGTTAAATCTCACACCCTGATTTGGCTGTGCTCCTTCTCCGCCAACAAAAACAAGTATCTTTTGATACTTATTTTTTTGTTTGTGTAGGGATTTGAAGCCTCGCGACGGGTACTGGCAAGGGCTGTGCTGTAACACAATTAAAATCGACATTGCAATGCTGTACGTAACCATTTTCTTAAGCCTGAATTTTAAGTCTGGAAAATTAAAGCAAGAGAAAAACTCACCGCTTACAGAAATGATAAAATTTCTGCCGATGAGTTTAGGAACTGGTTTATGGATGATAAGTGGACAAGAGCGTGATATATATGTAAAAGTTCCGAAACATTTCGGGACTTTTTTATTATAACAGAAAACTATTCTTTGCTTTTAAAATATATTCCCCATCAATTTTGTGGTATATTTTTACTATAATTACAACATTTTGTTTCTATTATACAGAAAGGATACCATTCAAAGATTCTCTTTTATATAAAATTAAAGAATCTGGCTTAAATAGAAAATTCGGTAGAACATGGAAGAAATATTGGAATGTAATTATTATTTAAAATCAAAATACTACGCACAACATTAGATGCATTTTAAAATTTCTTAATTGAAGATAAGTGATTCGAAAATTTAATATTTTATAATACACCTATAAACATAGCCTGACACTTTCAAAAGGTGCCAGGCTATTACTTTGCTACCGCACATTATTATTAATCCAATTTTCAATTGAATCTTTACGTTTTGGGATTACATCTATTTTTAGATTAGAAATATATGCACTTGTATTTTCCGTAATCTTAATCGCTACAACTGGTTTCCCTATACTTATTGCAAAACGTATTTCATCTATAGACATACCAGTATTATTAATGTCATGGCTCCACCATACAAAGCTTCCACTAATAAAGATGTAAAAACTCCATGGCCATTTTCTTCAACGGCACATTGAACACCACTGCAAGTAGCAAGAATAGTAGTACCTTCCTTTAATTGAGAATATTCCGGAATATTATATTCGCTACCTATATCACCACTAAAGCAACTATCAAGTATTATTATTCTATTTGTCTCTGTCCTACATGAGTATTGGTCTGCATAATTGACCTTTTTATTCATTTTTTATGAATACCCAACAAAAAGGAGCAAGGTCGATATACCTTGCTCCTATTAGGGAATATATGTTATTTAGTTCAACAAATTGGAATTGGTATAGCTAATGACTTTCTGTTTCACGATACATTAGCGATTACTTTTTTCATAATTCCCTAAAGTGATTAATCTGCATAAAGTTCTGGATGTGCAGATAATCTATCTGCATCTGTAATTTGACGAATCACACGACAAGGATTTCCAACTGCCAGACTATGTGGTGGAATATCTTTTGTCACGACACTCCCTGCACCAATCACGCACCCCTCTCCTATTGTTACACCACCACAAATTGTAACACTTGCCGCAATCCAACAATTATCTTCAATAGTAATTGGCGCAGTATATTCTAAATTGGTAACCGTACCTGTTTTTGCATTAAAAAATGGGTTTCGGTCCTGATAACATAGTGGATGAATAGCAGTCAACATAGAAACATTCGGACCAATAAATACGCATTCTCCAATAGTAACTTTACCCTCATCTAACACAGTAAAATTAAAGTTTGCATAACTGTCTTTACCCATAGAAATATTAGTTCCAAAATCAAAATAAATCGGTCCTTGCAAATAGACATTTTCGCCTCGATTTGGCATCAGTTCATCTAAAATTTCTTTACGCTTTTCTGTTTCAGTTTCAAATGTATCATTATATAATTTACATAACCTATGTGCTTTTGTACGTTCCTCGGGCATTCCTTCTGTGAAAGGGTCGTACATCAATCTTCCCGCTAACATTTTTTCGTGTTCGGTCATTTTTGTTACCCCCAGATATTGTATCCTAAAATTTTCCTTACTTTGGTATTATACAAATTCAAGTTGTGATATAAGATATATCAGTGCTCGAGGCAAATGGAACGGATCTTTTACAGGAAGTGCTGCACTTTCGCCTATGTTACCGTCATTATCAAGCCAGTTATGCCAATCTCCGTAAGGAGTTGGATAATGTGAAAAGGCATATTCGTTCACTCTCTTATGTGTATCATTGAACCATTCGTCTTTCGTATGCTTATATGCATAAGCTGTTGCAACTAATGTTTCAAGCTGAACCCACCATGGTTTATATGTAGGTTTGCCCCAGAATACAGGCTCTTTATTATCAATATCAAGTGCAAGGATAAGTCCGCCTTTTTCTTTATCTTCGGCAAGTTCGATATGTCTTTTTATAAGCTCACAGCATCTTAAGATGTTTTCTTTTTCATCTCTGTCCTCAAAAATTGTAATCAAAAACCACATACACTCGATAGCATGACCCGGTACACAGGTTCTTCCCTCAGGTGTATCTATAAAATTACCGTCAAGGGTTACAAATTCTAAAATTGCATCCTTCTTTTTGACATAGAACTGATTAAGAACCTCCATTGCTAGTTTATAACCTTTGTCCATTATATCTTCTCTTCCAAGTGTTTTACCAAGGTTGTAATAGAAAAATGCATATATCATATTTACGCCATGGGTTTTAGTACCTTCAGGAATAACATAAGGCGCAACACGATAACTGCCGGGTGTATTTAATCTTTGAAGTGTATTTTCATAAGTTTCAAGAGCAATCCTTTTAGCAATTTCATTTCCTGTTGCTATGTAGTATTCTGTCATCCCTGCAAGAACAAAGCCGTCAACATATATGCTTATATCGTCCTCTTTCATATTACCTTCTTCATCAAAAAGATAATTCCATTTACCATCAGGAGTTCTTCCTGTATTAACAAGGTAATTAAACAGTCCATCTGCAGCCTTTAAATATTCTTCTTTCTTTTCAATTCTGTTATACATTGCTGAAAAAGTCCATAAAGCTCTGCCTTGAGACCAGATATATCTGTCCTTAACAAGTATTTTCCCATCTTCAGATAAGCAATTATTTATTGCACCACTTTCATCAAGAGAATATTTTAGCCAAAATGGTATTATCTTGTTATTTAGACTATCTTTGTATAATTCATAAAATTTTTTCATATTTTCACCCAACTTTTTTAGTATTAAAGTCAAATAGATATTCAATGCAAATATAATTGCCCCATACCTTTTATATCATTACATAAATCACAAACACGAACATATCAAGCTGAATTAAATATAAAGAAGTATAAATGATATTCCAATCAAATCAACCAAAAGCTTCTACTATTTTATTATTTTATTGTAAATGTATCAGCTGTACCGTACCAATATGTTCCGTTATATTCAATATATGGTCTTACATAATATGTGCCTAAATCAAGATTATAAAGCAATATTCCGTAGAAACCGTTTAAATTTCTTTTACCTTCAAATTTCCTGTCGTAAGTTTCAACATCAGGATTTTCTGTTGTTTTTGAAACGAGAACTCCGTATGTTTTATCATTTTCTATCAAGGTGCTGTTATAAGCAAATCTTGCTGCAATAACCGCATAAGCGGATTTAACATTTTCAATTCCTTCCACATTCTCTAAGCCTGTTGTATCAGTACCTGTAAATACATACGAACCGCTTAGTATGCTTGCATATATTTCGGGATTATATACATACGGATTGCCCCCAAGCTGAATATACGGGTAGTCAGAACCTTCAGTTTTCTTATCGTTCCATGCATTAGCAGAAAAGATATCCTCAGTAAAGTCATCTGCAACCTTTGCGGTGCCGTATGCTGCATCTTTTTTTAATGTGTAAGCATTAGATAAGTAAATGGCTGTGTTGCCATCATTTATTACCGCAGCACCAATTGTTCCTATATCTAAATTTATTGCATCATAGAAATTAGTTATGTTAGTAGTATTTTTGTTATTTGCTAAAGAATTTTTAACATCTGCAACTCCGACAGCAGAACCTGCAACATACGCCGAAAATGTACCTGCATTATAACAATTTGTTATAGTTACTATGTTGTTGGTATCTTTTTTACTGTAATATCCGCGACCAACAATACCTCCTGCTTCCACATTGGAAGTTCCTGTTACTGTTATTTTACCTGTGTTATAGGATTCGGTTACTGTTAAGTTTGAGTTAGAAGCCATTATACCAACTATACCGCCTGAACTTCTTAAAGCTGAAATGTCACCAAAATTGGCACATTTATTTAATTGAGATACTTTACCAAGAGCACCTATAAATCCGCCTGCACTTGAACCCGTTGCCTTTATATTGCCGTAATTAGCGCATTGCTCATAAGTTGCACCTGCAAACCCCTGAAAACCGCCTATGTTTTCAGTTCCTGTAATATTACCTTCATTAACACATCTGGTAAATTTTAAACCCTTTTCACCACGAGCGATAAAACCGCCAACAGTTTTATATTCACTTGTAATGTCAACACTGTTGACACAGTCTGTAAAATAATCAAAGGTTTCATCACTTGATACAGTTGTATATGCAAAACCACCTATATTTTCGATTGTACTACCAGCGTTAATAGTACCATCAAGTGAAAGATTTTTTATTGTCGCACCGTTTAGCTGATAGAACAAACCAAAATTATCAGCCGAAAGAGTAAAATTATCGGCATATGATATTGTGTTAGACCCACCATCATATATACCTTTAAATTGAGCCTGAACAGGTGCATAATTTGATGACAGTGTAAATGATGCAGTTTGTTTAAAAGTATTGCCGCCTGTCACCAAGTCTTGATTTGCAGTATTAGTACTGCTGAAAATTGCCTCAAATTTTTCTTTGCTATCGATGATATATGCTCCATTGGCATCTTGTTCGATTTCATCATATCTAAGTCTTGGATCATCAACCAGAACGCTTGTGAGTTCAGTATTACTGTTGCTTGTAAGATAATCCTGCCAGGTTCCTTCTTCATTCACAATTACAAATCTATCTGCAGACTTATTTCCTTCTATTCCATCTATTGTTTGTGTTACATATATTTTATGCGTACCATTTTCCAACGGAACAGATAAGTTAAATGTATATGTACTTAAAGTTGCAGTATATGGAACATCATCGACATATACTGTTACTTTATCGGCCTCCTGCTGATAAAGACCTCTTACAAAAACAGTATTGCTATCCAAAGTAGTATCTGCTCTCGGATAGGTAATTGCAGGTGCATTGGGTTTTGCGTTTTTATAACTTCCTGTAGTCCTGTATGCAAGTTGTGCTTTAAACAGGCTTCGTGGCTCTACAGGAGCAAACTCAGATTCTTTATACGCATCCCCAACAAAAGAAGTTCCGTCCTGTGTTGCAAATGCTGAATCATCTACACTTCCCACAGAAATATCATTTGTTTTATAAATTGATTTTGCAGATGAGATATTGCCATATTTTCTGTTCTTTGCATCCTGGTCGTCATAATATCCCCACTGCCCAACCAAAAAATTCTGATAAGTAAGAGGAGGTTTATGTGCTATAAGGGTATTTGAAAGACAGTTCCACATTACAACCCCTGCACCTGACCAACCCTGACTTAAGGTTGAGCCGTAATATCCGCGATTTATTGACGCAACAGAGCCTAAAGATGCGTTGCCAAGTTGCATAATGCTATCATACAAAACACCTGTTGACCATGTTCCGTGCGTTTCACTTTCCGCATTTGATTCGTCAACCACACTGTCAGCAAAAACAGTAGGGCCTGTTGACTGATAAGAGGTAGAAAAGTCGTGTCTGCCATCATAAGAATAACATCCGATAAAAAGATTTTGCTGTGTGTCTTTGCCTGTATAAAATGTATAACGCCTTGACCCGTCAATCTTAGAAATCGGTGTCAGACTTGAACAATTTTGCACGGTGATTTGCTTTGTTCCCTTTTGACAGTTAACCGAAGAATACCACATATATTTTGTGCTGACATCACGAACAAAGCAGTTTTTTGCATAAGAAAAATATATCGCAGAAGATGCATGATTTTCGTCATACAATGTTCCGTCATAATATGATTCAATTCTTAAATTTTCTATACCAATGTTTTCGCACCTTTCGCTGTCATCAGTTTTATAGATATATACTTTTGAATAATTTGTGTCATACGGAACAAAAAGAGGAAAATCAAGTGTTATTTTATTTTCGGATATTCCCGTAATAGTCCTTTCCGTTTTCATATCTACCTCTCCTGCATCCCAGGAGGTATTATTGGTTTGCCCTGCGTATTCATGACCTATAGGATATGTATAGGTCATATTATCGCCTTTCATTCCCATAGCAATATTCCACTTATCATCATTAGGATGATAAATAGTTATTAAGTCGCCTACAGAATATTTTAAAATCTTATCTTCTTCAATCGTAAGTTCTTTACTTCCTGACGGAATATAAGAATCCAAAACATACGCATTCTCATCGCTTATATTTTTTGGCGAATAACCGATTATATTAATTACGCAGTGGCTTTCTGCTTCATACGCATATAAAATAGTTCCGTTTGGCCCCTGACCTTCTCCTTTAAGAACTACTCCGCTTTTAACATTAAGTCCGCTTGAATTTATATTATATCGTCCGCGTTTTAAAGTGATAACCTGAACTTTTCCGCTGCTCTTATATTCTTTGTTCGCATTATTTATAACTTGTTGTATTCTCGAAGTATCATCACTCAAATTTTCGGAAGGAGAAATTGTCTGAAATTGAGCAAGCTTAGATGTATCAGGTAATTGATACTTTCCTGCATAGTATCCTGCATAGGAGAAATCAGAAAGAGTGTCACCGTGTTCTTCATCATAAATTTTATAAGTAAGACTATCCCCTGACGGACTGACGATTTGCGCATTTTGTGCAGATACCTGTATTGGCGGGTCGATAACCATTTGTTCATTGGAGCTGTCGTAATTTTCAGATACTCTTATATTATCTATATACACTTCTCCAACCTGACTCTTATCGGTATAAATCCACACAGTAAGGTATTTTGCATTATCAGGAACAACACTGTAAACAGAATGAGTGTACCACACATTTGTCATACCCGTAATTGCAATTTTACTGTCTGCCCCTGATATCGGTACATCCTTATCAGTATAATATCTTAACATCGCCTTTGCCGAGCCTGATATAATATATGCGTCAACCATAAATTTAAAATTTGTTCCGCTTGTTACATCAATATAATCAGAATAATTATGATTGGAGTCGGTAGTGCTGTAATCTAAAAGACACATAGACTTACTGCCGTCAGAATAATAATCGCTACTGGATATAAATTTCACATTATCGGAAGTTTTCTTTATTGTCCAACCATCCAATGTGTCTTCAAAACTTTCAAAAAAGAAATAATCACTTGAATTTGCATAAATATAAATATTTGAAAAACAAGATATTAACAAAACGACAATTACAGTAAAACTTATTATTCTTTTCATTAAAAGCACCTCTACTTTAATATATTTTTTATTAATTTTCTTAGGTAAAAAACTAATAAAAAGTATATTTTATTGCAATTCCGTGTTGAATTTCAACACGGAATTGCAACTTTTATAAATTAATTAAGCGAAATTAAGGATTATTTACAAGTTGAATGTACGGATAATTTACATCTTCACTTACTTTCCATATTCCTTTGCTAAAGCCATCAGGAATAACCTTTAAATCATCAGCAAGTTTAGTGGTTCCGTAAATTGCACTGTCAGATAATGTAAAAGCATTATTAACAGTTATTGATGTAACAGAAGCATCTGAATTCTTAGCCTGTGCTCCTATAATATCAATATCGGAATTTATCGCATCATAAAAATTGGTTATTTTATGAGTGTAAACTGTTGAGGCACCACTTGGGCGGGTCTGGTCCGCAATTCCGACAGCAGAGCCTGCAACAGATGCCGAAAATGTGCCTGCATTATAACAATCTTTAATGATTATTGTTGTAGAACGATCGGAATCATTTGTACCATGATAGAATCCACGCCCTACCATACCTCCTGCCTCTACATTATCAGAGCCTGTTACTGTTATTTTACCTTTGTTATAAGAAGCAGTTATGGTCAATGTTTTAGCACTTGCCATTCCGCCTACTATACCACCTGAACTTCTTGATGCTGAAACATTTCCTAAGTTAGCACAATTTTCAAAACTGGATTCTTTACCAAGAGCCGCCAACAAGCCACCTGCAATCGCACCGCTGTCTTTTGTTGCTGTAATATTACCTTTGTTGATGCAGGAAGTATATGTTGCACCGCCGTACCCCTGGAAACCTCCGACATTTTCAGCACCCTGAATATTTCCTGTGTTAGTACATGATGTGAACACTACACCATCCTGACCACGCGCTGCAAATCCTCCGACAATGGAACTTGCACTTGTAATATTTCCTTCATTCGTACAGGAAATAAATGTGGCAGGTTTATTATCAGCTAAAAATCCGCCAATATTACCTTTAGAACTTGTAATATCAGTACTGTTGGTACAGTTTGAGAAAGTTGTATCATTTGCAGTTGTATATGCAAAACCTGCTATCAGTTGATAATTTCCTCCGTTAATAGCACCGTCAACTGTAAGATTTGAAATCTTTGCTCCGTCTAAGCTGTAGAACAAACCGAATTTATCGGCAGTAACAGCAAAGTTTTGCGGATAGTTTATCGTTTTATTGTTACCATCATACACACCCGTAAAAGTAGTCTGATTAGGAACATAAGATGACGGCAATGTGAAATCCGCAGTTTGTTTAAAATAAGCAGCAGGCTTTGTGCTGATATTTTCAAACTGATAACTGTCAGCAATATAATAAGGAGATTCCTCTGTTCCTGCCCCTCCTGCGTAAGTGAAATCATAACTGTAAACTGCATAGATTGATTCGTTGTAATCTGTAACAGCCTTTACTTCAATACTTGACGGTATATTATTTTTAGTAATAGTACCTTTTGGAATGGTTAATTCAACATCCTTTAAATCGGTATTTGATAATAACTCACTATCACCTATTTTATAGATATACTTTGCACCTTCATCTGAATGAGATATTGTAACTTTATACACATCTTTTGCATCGTCATAGACAACACTTACAAATTCAGGAGTATTAAGAGTAACGGTTTTTCGTTCTGAATCCGCCGAGTATATACCGTCAACTTTCGTCTGAACGGCAAAAGCAAGTTTCTCTTTACCGACAGTATAATTATTAATATCAATAACATCGTATGTATCGGTAAGTTCTTTTGAATCTACAACTTCATCGTTATCAATATTATATACAGTGTATTTATACCCTTCTATATTTTCAACAGACGACCATGAAATCTTAAACTTATCCTTGTTACCATTTTCAGCATATACTGAATTCAAGCCTTGCGGTATTGGAATATCAATACTGTATACACCATTATAGAATTCATTATATCCTGTGCTTTGTCTGCCTGGTTGTGCTATAACCTGAAGTGAAACTGCATAAGTTTCGTTATTGGCTACCCTTGTTCTTACTATACTGTTTAACTGTTCTTTTATATTAAAAGTATAGATATCGCCATCTAAAGAACTGTAGGAAATACTGTTAAAATTAAAATTCTTTTCAGGTTCGGGAGAAATATTTCCCTGATATGCAGAAACTACATCAACCTTTAAATTGAAGGCTGAAGCATAGCGTGCTTCAAATTGCAAATCACCTGTTGTTTCATCAAATTTAATCAATTCAAAGGAAGCAGGTGAAAGAGTTCCTGTCGGTCTTGAACTGCCGCCTCCGCCTCCGGAACTACCTGAGCCGCCACCTGAAATACTTACACTTCCTGAAATACCGCCGATATTACTGATAGGATTATCAGTGTTTTCGGTTTTATTATCTTCATAATTTTTGGCATCGTCTGAAACATCGTTTTTATCAGTTCTTGTTATAACAGAAAATGCTTCTGCTCTTGTAATATTATTTTGTGCTTTGAATTCGCCGTTTTCATATCCTGAAACTATTCCTTTGTAACACATAGCGCCTATTGCACCTTTTGCCCAGTCAGGAATTATATCACTGTCAGTAAAAGTCAACTGATTATTATCTTCCAGTTTTAACAATCTTGCCATAATAACGCAAACTTCTGCTCTTGTAATCGGCATTTCAGGGTTAGCAAATCCATTCTGGTCACCTGATATATATCCTTCGGCTTTTGCAGTTAAAAATTCATCTGCATACCATTTTGAAGAATCAACATCAGAAAAATTTGAAGATGCTTTTTTACTAAAACCATAATATCTGTTAATTACTTTTATAAATTCACATCTTAAAATATTATCATCAGGTCTTAAATTACCTTCAGGGTCACCCGAAATAACATTGGAACTCAGCAGGGTGCTGATTTCATTTTTTGCCCAGTGATTTTCGTAATCCGAAGCAAAACTGCTAAAAGTAACAGAGGATAATATCAATACTGTGCAAATTATAATACTTAATATCTTATTCATTTTATACCCCCTGATTCTATATTAGATTTTCAAGTCCGTTAATAACTACTATCTGAGAAACATTTAATCCGGCTGCCTTGATAACAACAAAACTTGCACCTGTAATTCCGCCTGCTTCTTCAAGAGTTATTATATCGTTAAAAGCACCTTGCTCAGCGCGTATGTCTGAACCATTTTTATCAATAGTGACAATTGTAGGCGTAACTCCCGAAAAACTTACAAATAATTCGTTGTAACTGTTGGCAGTTGCCAAATCAATGCTTCCGATAGTGCTTGTATTACTTGAAGAGGACAGTAATTTTGCATTTGTTCCTTTTATGGATTTTACATACGAATTAATAACCGTGTATGTTTGTGCCAAATGAGATGTAGCAGTTGTTGTATCAAATGGGAAGGTACTTCTTCCCGGTGCTGCATTGGTATATCTTGAAGAAGAAAGCTGAGCATATAAAATAACAGGTTTTAAAGCCGATATTTTATCAATCTCAAATACTCTTTCGATATGAGTTAATTTCCCTTCAGTTACCGAAACTCTTATTACATCTCCCGATTCTAACTTTTCAACACTTCCGCCATACGGATTGTCTGTTCCGTCAGAGCCTTTTATTAATGCTTTATACGGATAATAGCATGTGTCGGTATCAATGGTTGCAGAAAGTTCCACACCGTCAAGATTGTAATAAACTTTTGTAACTATCTTTTCAAGTTCTTCATCATACGCTTCATTGGTTTTTAAAAACACAGACATTTTTGTTGTATGAGCAAGTTCAAAAACAGGGTCATAATTTCCTCTGATAACAGCAAATGCTGCTACTCCTGTATCAGGGTCAATATCGTAGCCTTGAATATCATAAGGCTTTGCAGCAATATCAACAGCATAAAGAATTTTATAATTCTCGTCTGAATTTTCTTTCTCATGATACTTGATGTATTGCATATTGAAATTAGAATTTCCGATAACATACGGTCTTAAATCATAAGAATCTGCAAGACCATAAGTATCAATTTCAGGAACAGCCATAATAAGCGTATCATTTGTTATAAAGAATTTACCGCCTGCGCTCTTTGTTCTTCCTTCAACATCGGCAAATGCTCCGTTTCTCCATCCTGCTTTTAATGTATTCAAATCATCTACTTCCTGTTCGGTATAAGGAATTGATGTTTGCTTGATATAAGCATCCGCACGGGCACCAACCGAATAATCAGGATAATCTGTATTAATAGATGTAATATAACCTTGTGAATTTTGTTTGTAAATTATAGGTCTTGATTTTACTGTATCGCCATTTAATTTAGAAACGCTACTATGCCTTAATAAAAGTGCAGTTTCCTTTTTTAAATATGTATCGCATTCCTTACCATCTATGGTAACATTGCTTCTTAAAGGCAAAACTTCGATGTTCCCGTCTTTGGTAAATACTTTTATAACCATCTCTTCGTCAGGACCTGTTTTTTTACCGTAACTAATCAAATATGCATAGTTCTTTGCGGCTTTTACAGTTCCTGCTATATATCCTATTTTTCCTGTAACATCAAGGTATAATGTTGCTTCCCCATAATCAATTATCTGTGCATAGGATGGTTTTAAATCCAGAATACTTCCTGATAATTCGTATTCTTTACCGTCCTCTAAACAAATGGTTTTTTCAGTTTTCCCCGCAACTTTGCCATTTATCGCATTTTTGCTTACAACCAGATAATAAAAGGTTTTTCCGTCTATCTTATCAGGACATTCTGCAACAGATACAATATCATTTTCCCTTAAATCTGCAAGGTTTTCTATATCGCTGTTTACAATAATATAGCTGAATTTATCTTCCGAAAGATTTAAGGATGCACCCGGATTAAATTTACAGTTAATATATTCTTCGCCTTTTGAAAGTACAACCGTATCAACAACTACATTTCTTGCAGGTGCATTAAATGCTGTGCCCAAATAGTTAAAACTTAGTATATTTACTATATCATATCTTCTGTCATTGTCACTGTCTATAAACTTAACCAATGCGTCTTTTGTTATGTAATCGGAAAGATTTTTCCCGATATAAACTGCTCCGTTATACACAATTTTGGGAGCAACAGATAAATTAAGTTTTTGGGTAGCGGAAGAATCTTTGCTTTCTTCGTATTCAACATAACTTGCAGTAATATTAACAATATCTGATGAAACAAGTTCCATAACTTTCATATTTTTATGAGGAGTGATATACACTACTTCATATCTTCCTGTTTCTATATTGTTTCTTATAAAAATTTTAACACGATATCCAAGATAATCAATTGCATCAATTCCATTTAAAAAGGCAGTAATAAGTTTTCCCGTACTCACTTCTTCAATAACTATTCTTTCACCATCGCAAACCGATGAGCCGTATATAGAACTATATCCATTGTCAACTACTACAGCATCATATTCATAAATATTAAAGGATTTAGAAAGAAAATTGCTGTCCTTGTTGATGGAAACGGATATACTGTCAGAGGATATACTATCTAACTCCACACTGTCTGCAAAAATAGCATTATATATGATTTTTAAAGCCACATCTGCCATAAGATAATCTTCAAATGATGATATATCTTTTGTAACCCCTATTGACTTTGCAAGCATAAGATAACCCGAAGGATATCCCCCCTGAATATCTGCATATATATTATAACTTAATGCATTAATCACAATAACAACAAAATCAGTTACCGATATGAATTCATCAGGGTAAAAATTGCCGTTATAATCTCCTTTAATAATATTTAAATCTTTACATGCTTTTATCTGAGAATAATACTGATGTGTTTCCGGAACATCATTAAAGAATATACTCTCAGGCTCTACAATAAAATCCAATTGAGGATATATTGCCGAGATAATCAGATTTGCAGCTTCGCCTCTTGTTATATATCTGTCAACTTCAAATTTTTTGTTAATCAGTCCAATCAGTTTTAAGAAATCAGTCTCTTTCTGATACTGAGAAACAGTTGTTTCCTCTGCATAAACGGCAGACGAAAAAGAAAAAGCAGACAGTATTAACGAAAATAACAAAACCATACTGATAATTCTTTTTTTCATACCTTTTCTCCTTAAATCAGTTTAATTTTGCACCAAAAAGGGACAGTCCCTTTCTGATGCAAAATTTAAAAATTTACAGTTTATTGTATCTTTCCTGTGCTTTATTGTTCTGCTCAATAACTTCGTCGCAGCCTAAAGATTTAGCCTTCGCAAGCCATTCATTCCATTCCTTATCTCCGTAGGTATTATTAAGAACATATTTGGTTGCAAATTCTGCCGCTGCTTTTTCTATAGAACTTGAGTATTTTGCTTTTATTTCTCGTTCTTCTTCAGTAAATGATAATACAGGGTCTAAAGGTAAGAAACCGCCGCCCTCTTTGTTATTCATCATATCCTGTGCTTCCTGCTCTTTTTCAGTGAAGTTATAGTATGTGCTTCTTCTGTCAAATCTTCTGTAAAGTCCCGGAATAAACAAACCGTATTTTGCTTCTAAATCCGTTATTCCTACAGCATCTTTTCCTTCAAAGCCTATATAATCTGCAAAACCATCTTCCCCTAATGTGTAGGTAACACCTTCAATACCCATTGTAATTAACTGTGCTCCCGAATCAGAAATCAGATAGTCACAAAGTTTCATACATAAAAGTTCGGTAGCACCTTTCTTGATAGCAGGACCGCTTCCCGTTCTTGCAAGAGTAATAACCTTTCCTCCGATTGGATAAGCATATCTTAAATCATATTCAGGAACGGTTTCTTTTGTTTGTTCTTTGAACATATCAAGTCTTCCTATCCAGTCCCATGTAACAAATGCTTTATCACGCTGTGTCATTTTCTGGGTCCATGCCGATTGTGTGCAGGTTATAAATTCAGGGTCTAAAAGCCCTTCGTTAAACATAGTTTTTAAGAAGTCAAGAAATTCTTTGAATTTCGGGTCAACGCAGGAATATTTCCAAAGGCCGCTTTCTTCATCGTAATAAGGTGAAAATCCGTTCAATCCCCAGCTGTATCCTAAATCGGTAAATATTTTAGTACCTGTTTTGGAGGCAAATGGAGTTGAGGAAGGATAAAGTTTCTTAAGTTGCCTTAATGCATCTAAGAATTCATCCTTATCTGACCACATTTTAATTCCGTGTTTATCAAAAATATCTTTTCTGTATAACATTCCGTGATTAACATCACGATTTATATCATAAGTTGGAAAGACATGAAGTTTTCCGTCAGGAGACATTAAGTTTTTAATGTTCCCCGCAACTCTTCTTTCCTCTGCTTCTTCAACATAAATTTTATTAAAATTAGGAAGTTCGTCAGTGTATTCCATAATATTTGCAAAAGCACCCTGAGAACCTAAATCATTAATTTCATCAGTAGTAAATCCTGATGGGAAAATCATATCAGGCATCTCCTCCTGAGATGCAACCACAATTTTCGCTTTTTCCTTATATGTAGAAGGCGGAACTGCAAGAATCTGCACATTAAGTCCCGTTCTTCTTCTTAATTCTTTTATAATAATACTGTCGTTATTTGTTGTAACATCTGTATTGCACATTGCTTTAATGGTTGTGCCTTTTGTGTCTATAGGAAGTTTTAATGTAGAATAGTCGCCGATTTTTGCAGGGTCAAGTTCTTCTTTTGTCGCAATCTCAATATCCGCGTATTCAAGTTGTTTGTTATTGCACGCAGTCAGCATTGCTGAAATCATCACAATGCAAACTAAAAGCGCTGTAATTCTTGTTATTTTTTTCATATTCATTCTCCTCAATCAGCAATTGCTTTTAAATGTACATATCAGGGTTGTCTCTTTAAACATTAATGTGTAAAATTAACCTTTTATGTAGGGGCGGATGACTACATCCGCCCGTTATTGCGGGTCGATGTGGGTATCAACCCCTACATTCTGGATTTTTTATACATTTAAAGTGTTTAAAGAGATAAGCCCTTTTAAAATTATGATTCCTGTGTGTATGAGTGCACGGTTATAGTTTTGCTTGCATTGCCAAGATTATCATCAAGCCAGTCGCTAAGTCCTGCTGATGCGATAGCGCTGTTTAAAGATATAATATTTGAATTAATTTCCGGTTTAATATATTGTTTCATAGTATCTACCTCCTATTCACTTATTGTAAATGTATCAGCTGTACCATAGCAATATGTTCCGTTATATTCAATATATGGTCTTACATAATATGCAGTACCTGCTTCAATATTGTGAATTAATATACCGTATAAACCGTTTAAGTTTCTGACAGCTTCAAATTTCTTGTCACAAGTATCAATATCAGGATTTTCTACAGTTTTTGAAACAAGAACTCCGTAAGTTTTACCGTTTGCTATCAAAGTACTGTTATAAGTAAATCTTGCTGCAATAACTGCATAAGCAGAATTTACATTATCAATTCCTACAACATCTGCAAAATCAGTTGTATCAGTACCTGTAAATACATATGTACCTTTTAGTACGCTTGCATTGATTCCGGGATTATATTTATATGGATTACCTTTAAGCTGAATATAAGGGTAATCAGTAGTACTTTCTTCCCAGGAACCAGTTGTAAAATTACCGTCAGGTTTCTTTAGATCATCTTTAGTTTTGGTAGTAGCATCTTGGAATGCACTGTCAGTATATAGTATAAAAGCATTTTTCAATGTAATAGTTGTGGCATCGTTTTCCTTTGTTGCTCCTATAACATCGACATCAGAATTTGTTAAATCGTAGAAGTTCTCAACACTATGATTGTTCGTATATGCGTAAGTACTACCTTTCTCGTCTGGTTTTCCAATAGCAGAGCCTATAGAAAAAGTTGCTTTTTCGGGTACATCTAAGTCACCTGCGTTATAGCAATTTTGAATAAACACTTTTGTGAAAGTAGTACTCGCATTTTTGTTATAATAGTATCCACGCCCTAGTATACCTCCAACTTCTATATCTGTTCGACTAACGCCTGTTGCTTTTATTGTACCTACGTTATAAGATAGTTTTACAGTTAATTCTTTACCACTAGCCGCAAGTGAACCAACTATACCACCCGAAGTTCTTAACGCTGTAACTATACCAAAGTTAGCACATTTGTTAAACTTAGAGGTCTTACCAAGAGAACCAACAAGACCACCTGCAACTGAACTACTTGCTGTTATATCGCCATGATTGGCACATTGTTCATAAGTTGCACCTGCAAACCCCTGAAAACCGCCAACATTATCGCTTCCTGAAATGTTACCTTCGTTTACACATTTTGTAAATGTTACACCATCTTCTGCACGAGCGGTAAATCCGGCAATATTGTTTTTAGAACTTGTTATGTCAACACTATTGGTACAGTTTGTAAATTCGTTGGTAGAACCAGAAGCAGTATGATATGCAAAACCTCCTACGGTTCCGTGAGCACCTGCGTCTATAGTACCGTCAACTGTAAGATTTTTTATGGTGGCACCACCTAACGTATAAAACAAGCCAAAATTATCTGCCGAAAGAGTAAAATTATCTGCATAGGCTATTGTGTTCTTACCGCCATCGTATGTACCTATAAAATTCACCTCACGGATAGGTGCATAGGTTGATGATAATGTGAAACTTTCTGTTTGTTTAAAAGTATAGCCACCTTTCACCAAGTCTTGATTTTCAGTATTGGAACTACTGAAAATCGCTTCAAATTTTTCTTTGCTATCAATGATATATGCACCCTCAGCATCTTGTTCGATTGTAACATCGCCTATTGTAACACTTTCTGCAAATGCTACTAAAGAAAGACCTGACAAGCATATCATAATCATTGATACGCATAGTAGTAGATTTAAGAATTTTTTCATTCTTATTCCTCCTTTAAAATATAAATTTTTATTTATCTTATAACCAATATGGTTATGGATACTGATATTAATTTTCTTCTTTTATAACTTCATCAAAAGTACATCTTAAGTCGTTTACTAAAAGTCTTGTTTTACAAGGACTATATATACTCTGAAGATATGAAGGGTTACCTTCTGCCTTACCGATTGTAATAAACCTGTCGGCTGTTTTGGTACTTTCGGTACCATTTATAGTCTGGGTTGCATATATTTTATGAACACCGCATTTAAGTGATAATTCAAGTAAAAAAGAATTATCATTTTCGTCTAATTTAGCATCATACAGGCAGTCATCAACATATATGTTAACTTTCTTTGCACCATACTGGAATATCCCTGATACCGTAACATTACAATCGTCGGTTATTTTATCGCTTCTTGGGTATATAAGAACAGGTGCATTAGGTCTTGCGTTTTTAATGCTTCCTGTAATACGCTGGGCAAGTTGTGCTTTATATAAACTTCTTGGCTCAACAGGTGAAAACTCATTTTCTATATAAACATCCCCTACAACAGGTGAGCCTTCTTTGGTTACAAAATTGGATTCTTCCGCCAAAAATTTAGAAGTAGAGCGGAAAATCTTTTTATGAGAAATAATATAATTATTCTTTATTTCCTTTGCGGCACTATCTTCATACAGCCCCCATGTTCCGACAACAAAGTTCTGATATGTAAGCGGTGGTTTATGGGCAATCATAGCAGAAGAAAGTGAGTTCCATATCACAGAGCCTGCAGATGTCCACCCCTGACTCAGTTTAGTTCCGAATATACCTCTGTTGGCAAGAGCGATAATCCCTTTGGACCAGTTTGGTACATGATAAAGATTATCATATAAAACTCCCGTTGACCATGTGCCGTGCGTTTCACTGGCAACATTGGAACTGTCGGATATATTATCAACAAAAGCAATCGGTCCTGTTACGGAATAACTTGCTTCAAAATCGTGCCGTCCGTCGTAGGCGTAACAACCTGTATATAAAATCTGCTGTGCCGAAGTTGATGTTGCAAAGGAATATCGCCTGCCGCCCGTTACCTCAGAAACAGGGTCAAGGCAGGAGCAGTTAACTGCGGTAACCTGCTTAACATTATCAGCACATGTTATAAGAGAATTATAAAGATATTTTGTAGAAACATTTCTTACAAATATGTTTTCGGCATTTGCAACCCAGATACCGTTTGTTGCGTGATTTTCGTCAATCGGGTCGCCGTTATATGCTGAAATTATTCTTAAATTTTCAATTCCTATATCAGAGCATTTTCCCGAAGTGTCAATTTTATAAATATAACTTTGAGAATACTCTTTGTTATAAGGAACAAAGAACGGAAAATCAACGGTAATCTCTCTACCACTTACATTGGTAACAGTTCTTTCGGTATACATATCTACTAAATCGGGTTTCCACGAATTGTTATCCCCGAAGATATTTATCATATCTACCATTTCGATGCCCTTAATCCATTCGTAAGTTGAGGGATGATAGATAACAATTCTATCCCCTTTTTTATACTGCTTGGCATCTTCTATGGAAACATTTATTATGTTGCTTCCCGATTTTATATATTTATCCAAAATCAAACTGTCGCTGCCGATTTTAACAGGTTCTTTTCCCATTACAGTTATAACATTATGTTTAACCCGTTCTTTAGCATAAAGTATTGTACCTGTCGGTCCCTGACCTTCGCCTGATAAAAGTATTCCGCTTTTTAGGTTAATACCGTTTTTATTTATGTTGTATATCCCTGCTTTTAATTTAATAACTTTAATCTTTAAATCGGGATACAAAGAATATACGCTGTCTATTGCATTTTGAATTAAATCCGTATCGTCATCTGTACCTGACGGGGAAAGTTCAAGTGCTGTATATAAATTTTCTGTAACAGGGAGTTCGTATTTTCCCGCATAAAAGCCTGCGTAGGAAAAATCGCCTATTTTATCTCCCTCTTCATTGTAAGCCTTATATTCAAGTTTGTTTTCTTTTGGTGTAACAAGTGATGCGTTTACTGCAGGGACTTGCTTTGGTACTTCATATTTTGTTTCGGGAAGTTCGCCAACTGTTCTTCCCTGCAGTAATGCTGAAAATTCTACCATTAAGTTTCATCCTTTTTATTTTTGAGTGCCCGAAAGATACAGTAAGTTTTTACCGTATCTTTCGTGCTGTAAGACATTTTATTTTCCTATAATCGCAAGTTCCTGAAGATTTAACCAGTCGTTAACAGAGTTTTTCTTATTAACAATCTTGATAAATCTTCCCGTTGCATTAAACGGAACTTCCTCAAGTTCGGTTGTCATCCCTGTGGACTGATGACCTTTCTTTACAAGAGTAAAGTTTTCACCGTCATCTGAAACATAGATGTCAATTGTATATACTCTCTTATCCCCATTTGAAAATGCTATGTACATTCCCGTAATATCTTTAATACTTCCTACATCAAATATTCCGAATGCACCGTCAGGTTTCTCAGCATTATATAAAACGCCCCATCTTGTTGTGTAGTCATTATCGAATAAATTATTGATTACACTTCCTGCACCATCGTCTCCCGATTGAACCAGATTATAAATAGGGAGTTCACCGGGTATGCTGTGAATTGGGTGATACATAATACCTGCACCTTTAATGCTTACTATTTTTCTCTTACCGTCCCAGTTTACATCGGCATCAAAACATTCCGATACAAATCTTACAGGTACGACAAATCTGCCGTTTACTATAGTTGCAGGAACATCAAGTGTATGAGGAACGCCGTTCACATACGCTGTAGTATTATTCTCGCTTATTGTAACTGTTGTATCATCACCGGTTGCGGTTGCCACAGATGTTGTTTCGTCGTAAGAAACATCTATTGACAATGCTTCAAAGATTGCTCTTAGAGGAATCAGAACTCTGCCGTTTGTTTCAAACGGTTCTATATCGGGATACAACTTATTGTTATTAACGATAACAGTAATTTTACTTACAAATTCTTCTGCGTTGATTTTTTCATATTCGTCGTAGGTTGGTCTTGGGTCGTTTATAAGCATTCTTGTTTTATCAGGTGAATAAACACTCTGTAAATAATCGGGATTACCGTTTGCTTCGCCGATTGTTATAAATCTGTCGGCTGTTTTGGTACTTTCAAATCCGTCAATAGTCTGAGTTGCATATATTTTGTGAACGCCTTTTTTTAGGTATAATGTATATTCAAAGGAATTATCCTTATTTTTTAATATTGCATTATATGGAATATCATCTACATACACAGTTACCTTTTCGGCACCAAGTTGATAAATTCCCGAAACTGTGACAAATCTGTCGTCGGTAACTTTTTCACTTTTCGGATATACTATAACAGGTGCGTTAGGTCTTGCGTTTTTAATACTTCCTGTAATTCTTTCGGCAAGTTGCGCTTTATATAAACTTCTTGGCTCAACAGGTGTAAATTCATTCTCTATATATGCATCCCCTATAACAGGTGAGCCTTCTTTGGTTGCGAAGTTTGATTCTTCCGCTGTAAAGTGAGAAGTAGAACGGAATATATTCTTGTATGAAAGTATGTTATTACTCTTCATTCGTTTGGCAGGACTGTCTTCATATATTCCCCATGTTCCGACAACAAAGTTCTGATATGTAAGCGGTGGTTTATGAGCAATCAGAGAAGATGATAAAGAGTTCCATATAATTGAACCTGCCGCAGTCCATCCCTGACTGGTCTTTGTTCCATATATACCTCTATTTGCAAGTGCTATAAAACCTTTTGTAGCATTTGATACCTGATAGATATTATCGTATAAAACACCTGTTGACCATGTACCGTGAGTTTCGGTTGCAGTATTTGAAGAGTCAACAATATTATCTACAAACGCTATAGGCCCTGTAACAGGCAAACTTGCCTCAAAGTCATGCCTTCCGTCATAAGAGTAACAACCCGTATATAAAAGTTGCTGAGCCGATGTGATAGCAGCAAATGCATATCTTCTTCCGCCGGTTACAACTGAAACAGGGTCTAAACTTGAACAATTAAGAGCAGTAACCTGCTTTGCATTCTGACCGCAGTTTATAAGAGCATACACAAAATGCTTTGCCGATACATCTCTTACAAAAATATTTTTAGCATTTGATACTGCGATAGCGGTATTTGCGTGATTTTCGTCTGTAGGGTCACCGTTATAATAGGAAACAAATCTTAAATTTTCTATCCCTGCATTCTGCACTTTGTCCGATTCGTCGATTTTGTATATATAACTTTGGGAATATGCTTTGTCATACGGAACGAACACGCCGAAATCAAGGGTAATTTCAGTTCCGTTTATGGCAGTGATTATTCTTTCGGTGCACATATCAACAGCACCGGGTGCCCACGATGTATCGTCATTATATACATTGATAATATCCACCATTTCCATTCCTTTAACCCATTCAGGTGTTGAAGGATGGTATAAAACTATATTATCTCCCACTTTAAACTCTTTAATATCTTCTAAAGATACATTTATAGTTTTACTGCCCGATTTGATATATTCATCGGTAACAAGTACATCTTTTGAGATTTTGGCAGGTAATGTTCCTGCTATATTAACAACATTGTGTTTAACAGGGTCTTTGGCGTAAAGTATAGTTCCTGTCGGCCCCTGACCTTCGCCCGATAAAAGTATTCCGCTTTTTAATCTTAATCCGTTTTTATTGATGTTATAGGTACCTGCTTTAAGTTTAATTACCTTCATTCTGTCATCGGTAGCATTTTCATATACTTCATCGATAGCAGTCTGAATCATAGCGGTATCATCTTCTGTTCCTGTAGGTGTAAGTTCTTTAACAAGGGGCAAGTTAGCAGTTATCGGTAATTCACACTCACCTTTATAGAAACCTCCGTAAGAAAAGTCGCCTACAATATCGCCCTGTTCGTTATAAGTCATATAAGAAAGTTTATCACCGTCAGGTTTTACCAATGAAGCATCAACAGGTTTTACCTGCCTTGGTTCTAAATATTCAGGCTCAGGTTTTTCTACTTTAACTTTACCTTTTACAAGTCTGACATTATCTACATATGCAGAACCCGTTGAGGCTTTTACAGTATAAGCCCATATACTTGCATATACGGCAGAAGCAGGTGCAGTTTTAGTAAGCACTGCAGTTCCCCATTCTCCCATACCGCCGTCTACACTGTCATTTGTCAGCTCAGTTCTGCTTGCATTGAAGAATTTAAGATAGTACTTTACATTTCCTTCAATACCGTAAATATCGCCAAGCATTGTATATGTCTGCCCGCCGACAATTTCAACCATAGGTGACTGAATACCGCAGTTATAGGTTGTAAGATTATCGTTTATATATACTGATATCTTTCCGTCACTTGATTCTTCGGTTGTTTCTTTAACAGTCATACCTTCATCTTTATTAACCCATGTTCCCGGTATTCCGTTTTCAAACGATTCTGAAAGAAGAACTGTTCCGTCGGGTGTAGGGTCTTCTTTAAGTTCCACTTCTTTTATTACCGGATTAACAAACTTGGAAGGTTCAGGAGGTGTTACATTTCCTTTATATAATCGGAAATTGTCATAATATCCTTCACCTAAGGTTGCATTAACTGTACACAGAACAATCTGACAATATTTAGCATTTTGAGGTGCTTTTGCAGTTATTTTGGTAACCGACCATTTCCCTACTACTCCTTGTTTTGACGCAGATGTTATCTGTTCTTGTGTTTCACTAAAGTATTTAAAGTATATATAAACAAGTCCTGAAACAACATAAGTATCTACACATGCAGTATATTCCTGATTAGGTTCAATATCTATATACGAACTAACTACTCCGACAGAGGTTGACCCTGACTCGTCAAGAATATGTATTGACTTTTTCCCGTCTGTATATGCATCGGAAATTTCTTTTACATAGTCGCTTGACAATGCATTCCATCTGCTCCATCCGTTAGAAATACCATTTTCAAAAGATTCATAAAGCAAAGGCGTTTCATTTGCAGAATATGCGTTTACAAATGTTAACATCGGCACAAGCATTGTCACAACTGTAAATAATGCAATCAATCTTTTTTTCATAAATTATCTCCCCGTTTTTATAATTCAATTGTAAATTCAAAATTATTTATAGTTTTCTCATTAAGACGATATTTCTCTAAAAGCTGAGGACCGCAAGACGCTGAGCCTACCCCTGAATTTTTATAATCAATTCGTATGTAAGTTGCATCATCTTTAACAAGTTCGTCAATATGCATTGCTTCTGTTAAAGACTTGGTATTATAATGAGAAACATTGAATTCAAAGCCTTTATCTGATGTAAATTTAAGCCCTTTTTTCATTTCGAGAATCTTGGTATTTATATGGTTGCCATGTTCCTGAGGAACGATATAGTTTACATACTCTTTATCGGCATTGCTTTCATACCATCCTGTTTTCGCGTGATGTTTCATATCGCAGTAATTTTCGTAAGGTCCCATTCCGAAATACTTGAATTCATCGTTTATATAATGTGTTTTAAATTCAAAGCCTAAGCGCGGAAGCCATATACAGTCTTTTCTCATATCTCCTGATAAATTTACCTTTAAAGAACCATCTTCAAAAAATGAATATTTAAGTTCATATTTGAAAAACGGCATTCTTGATACACATGCAAGCGAACCTTTAACTGTAATTACATTATTTTTTGCCTCACAGGAATAGCATTTATTAAACAACTTATCAAAGCCTTCAGCATGCCAGTCTCTTGTGAATTTATACCATTTGTTTTTAACAACTCTTTCGTTATCTATAGGAGCACGCATTACGGTAAGTTTAACCCTGTCTTTTAAGAGTTCAATACCATTTTTTTCTATACTTTCAAGTTCTCCATAAGTTTTAGAGATAACATATTTAAAATTATCTTTACTTACTACAAAAGATTTCTCGTTCTCTGTAATTTCTATCGGCTTGCGTTCAGTCTTACTGTTAATGCATACTGCATTCATATCAAGTTGTACAGATGCAACCTCATAATCATTTACATCATACAAATAACAATTAACAAAAGCACCCAATTTACACGAATTTACAGTTAAAATCTCAGTAGTTGCTGTTTCCTTAGGTTTAAGATTAAATTCCATTGCTTTGCTTTCAATAATCTTGCCGTCAACTTCACAATCATACCTGAATGTAAACTCATTTAAGTTGGTAAAATCAAACAGGTTTGTTACGCTGAGTGTTGAGCCTGAAAGAGAGCATTTTATATTCTGATAAGCAGTTTTAATATTTAAAGTGCCTGCTTTGAAACTTCTGTCGTAAAACACCATGCCGTCAGCACAGAAATTAAGGTCATGAGTATCTTCATTTTCAAAATCTCCGCCGTATTTAGGAACCCCGTCAACTAAAACTGTATGGTCTGCCCATTCCCAGATACATCCGCCGATAAGTTTTGGATATTTATAGAAAAGTTCCCAATAATCCATTACATCGCCAGGACCGTTGCCCATAGCGTGAGAATATTCACAAAGAAACAAAGGCAATTTTTTTGTTTCATCTTTTGCGTATTCTTCCGTCAAATCAACAGGTAAATACATTCTTGAATGTATATCAGGTCTTTCATAAAATTCAGGATATTTAACACTTGACCTTGATGCATTTTCGCAGTGAACAAGTCTTTTTTTATCCGTTTTTCTTAAATATTCAATCATTTTAACATGATTAGCACAATGACCGCTTTCATTACCCGTTGACCAACTGAAAATCGAGGTATGATTTTTATCTCTTTCATACGCTCTTACCATTCTTTCCATAAACGGTTCAAGCCACTCTTTTTTATTTCCTATCCATTCATCAGGAAATTCCACCATATCATAATCATCAAAAACTTCGGGCTTTCTGTTAACAAACCCGTGCGTTTCAAGGTCGGTTTCAAGCATAACATAAAATCCAAGTTCGTCACACATATTTAAAAACTTAGGTGTCGGAGGATAATGTGATGTTCTTATAGTGTTTATATTGCATTTTTTCATTTGGGATAAATCATATAAAAGTTCTTCATCGGTCATACACCATCCATTTTCAGGATGTGTATCGTGATGATTTACTCCTTTGAGTTTTACACGGACTCCGTTGACACAAAAAGCACTTTCTTCATCTATGCTGTATTTGACAAATCCTATTCTCTGCCTGATTTTCTCTTCTTTATATTCAAACACCAAATCATATAAATATGGTTTTTCAGCATTCCATAAAACAGGGTTTGCAACTTCAAATTCTGCTTTTCCATGAGCATCTTTTTCTTCTATTAATTCTGCTCCGTCAAATAAGGATATCTTTGCACTGCCCTCAAAATCAACAAGTATTTTATTATCTTCGGTTTCTATTTTAATATCTTTTATATGACCGTAAGGGCGGTTTAAAATATACACATCTCTGAATATACCGTTAAATCTGAAAAAGTCCTGATCTTCCATATAACTTCCGGCACACCATTTATGAACTTTGCAAAGAATGGTATTCGTTCCGCTTTTTACATATTCTGTAATATCAAATTCTGCCTGAAGATGACTTCCCTGCGTATAGCCAACATATTTATCATTAATAAAAAGTTGTAAATCAGAGGAAACACCTTCGAATACTATGTAGTAGCATCTGTCGGTCTCTTTAATTTCGAATTCTCTTTTATATATCCCAAGGGGGTTTTTATCAGGCACATAGGGGGGGTCAACGGGATAAGGATAATTTACATTAGCATAATTGGGGCTTCCATACCCTTTAAGTTGCCAGCAGGACGGAACTGAAATGGTATCCCACTCAGTTATTTCCTTTTCTTCATTACAATCGGCATCATAGTATTTAAAAAGCCATTCTCCATTAAGCAGTTGATAAAAATTTTCATTTTCAGGAATATAGTAAGAACGCTGAGGCATTCTGTTTTCACATATATTATTTAAATCTTCGTAAAACCGCATATTTTCCTCCGATATATGAAAAAATTTTAAATTCTCATTGTTTTTAAAATTAATTGATGATATAATATTTTCAAGTTTATTATACACATCAGAAGCAGTTTGGTAAATGGAATATATTGTAATAATATATGAATATCTTACAAAGGTGATACTATGAATAAAATGGTAATTAATTTAACGCAAGAGAACTCGACGCTTCCTCCTGTAGTTTTAAATACAGTAAGCAATTATTTCAAACAAGGTGTGGTAAACAGACCGTTCGGTGCTGATTATCATCAGATTTTGTTTGTTTTGGAAGGTAAAGGTACTCTTACCTATAAAAATAAAATTTTTACATTGGATAAAGGTTGTTCCTTTTACACTGCTCCAAATATACCAATATCATATCAGGGTACAGATAATATGATTGTAGCATTTCTTACAGTCAGAGGAGATGCCCTTTCGCAACTTGCCAAGTTCTACCGTTGCAAAGGATTTTTATTCTTCTCCGATGTTGATATAAGAAAGTATTTACTGGATATAAATGCTATTATAGACGAATATCAATCATATAAAAGAGAAGGTATTATTTCTTTGTTATCCTATTCGGTATATGTAAATTTTTTTGAACATCAACAAAAAAAACTAAATATTTTTGATGAAATCGCCATATATATCGACAAGAATTTTACGAAGAAAATCACCTTAAATGATATAGCATTGACATTTGGAATATCAGTATCAAAACTTTGCTGTGACTTCAAGAAAAAATTCAACTGTACCGTTTTTGAGTATATTCTTAAGTTAAGATTAAATTATGCCCGAAACATTTTTTTAACGAACAATGATGCCAGAACAAAAGATGTCGCACTTTCCTGCGGTTTTGAAGATATCAGTTATTTCTGCAAGGCATATAAACAAAAATTTAAAGTTAGCCCATCTGTCGATAAATATAATATAAACAACTTATCAGAATAAAACATCAAGAGTACAAATTGCATTTATTCATTTTTCCAAAGTAATGCAGCACCTATTATTCCTGCGTCATTTCCAAGACTTGCTATTTGCACATCGGTTTGTTTTTTCCCGAATCTTGCAAAGGATTTTTCTTTAATGTGTTTTCTTATCGGTCTTAACATTGTATCGCCTGCATTACTCACTCCGCCGCCTATACAAACAACTTCAGGCTGAAATATATTTACAATATTAACAACGCCCTCCGAAAGATAATTGAGGTATTTTCTTACAACCTCTTTTGCTGTCTTATCATTAGTTTCAAATGCGGTTTTCCCGTTAACTCTTGAAAGTTTTGGCACAGTCTCCCACATTTTGCTTTGGGGATTTTCCTTCATTGCTTTTTTCGTTTGATTTATAAGCGCTGTTGCGGATGCGTACGCTTCAAGGCATCCCTTTCTTCCGCAGGTGCATCTTTCGCCATCAAGGCATACTGACATATGCCCAAGTTCTGCACCTTTGCCATATGCACCTGTATACAGGCGTCCATTACAAATTATTCCGCCTCCTACACCTGTGCCAAGGGTTAACATAACCATATTGTCTGTTCCCTTACCGCTTCCTGCAAGGAATTCCCCCCATGCAGCAGCGTTGGCATCATTTTCAACATATACTTTTTTACCGAGTAAATTTTCCATAAAATCTACTATAGGAACATCATAAAATTCAAGGTTATTTGAAAATTCCACTTTACCTGTTTCTTTTTCTATTGCACCGGGACAACCAATTCCAACCGTCTTAATATCCGAAAAGAAAATTCCGCTTTCTTTCGCAGCCTCTTTAGCACATTCTGCCATATCATAAAATATATGTTCATATGGTCTTGGCAAATTTGTTTTCCTGTTTGCGCGTCCATAAATCACACCGTATTCATCAACAACGGCAGCCGCTATATTTGTACCGCCTAAATCTATGCCGATATAGTAATTCGGCTGATTTGATACATGAAGTATTGTTGCTTTTCCCGAAAGTTCATAACGACCCATTGATGCAGGTATGAAAACAGTTTCACCGGTTTTTACCGTTTCGCAGTAATTTTCCGACTTAAGTTCTAATGCCCCGTCTGTAACAATCAGAACATGGTAACTTTTTTCATCTGCACAAAGTTCCCTGTCACCACTAAGGTTAAGTTCTTTAACCGAAAAGTACTTGCAACTGCCAATTAGTCTTGTGCCATCAGAGCATACGGGGATTTTCCTCGCTTGTATTTTTCTTAAATTAGAAGCCTTTATGCCTTTTTCAATATGCAGTTCTCTCGGTTTTCCGTCTTTTCCTAATCTGCAATAGTCATAAAGACGATATGTAACATTACTGCTTTGCTGAATTTCTGCAATAACATTCCCTTTACCAATAGCGTGAACTGTCCCTGCTTCTACAAAGAATACATCCCCCTTTTTAGAGGGCACTGTATTAAGAAGCATTTCTACATTATTTTCTTCTATTGCTTTTTTAAGTTCTTTATCTGTTATATCATTTTTAAACCCATAGGTCATTTTAGCATTTTTATCAGCCTGAACTACATACCACATTTCAGTTTTGCCATTCTGGTTTTCCCATTCGGCTGCCTGTTCATCATTCGGGTGAACCTGAACACTTAAATTATCCTGCGCATCAATCAGTTTAATAAGTATGGGAAATTCTTTGCTTTCGCATAATGTTCCGATACATGATGGATTTTCTTTTATATATGAGGCAAATGTTTTATTATGTTCATCACCACTAATTGTGCAAAGTCCATCATTATGGCAACTAAGTTCCCAGCTTTCAGCCAGAGGAGTAATGTCGGTGTCTTTACCATAGTTTACACGAAGTTTTTCTCCTCCCCATATATAATCCTTATATACGGGTTTTAATTTTAAAGGTTTAAGAACCTTAGTCGTTAACATAAATTATTATCCTTCTATATTTTTCGTTATTATATTTTAAATTTCAAAGTTACAACTTCATAATTTTTTATTTTTAATTCTACTTTTCTGCCACTATGCTCAATCTTAGTTATATTATTTTCAAGCATATCGCATATATATACTTCCTTGAAATCAAAACCGGTAGTAATAGTTGCATCCACCTTAGAATTATAGGTTTCATACATTCTTACAACAACCGAATTGTCATCCTCTGCCTTCTTTACAGTTTCTACAACAACAGAGTCAGTATCAGATGACACTAAAGAATAACAATCGCAAAGAATACCATTATTTGCATTTATTTCAGATGCTTCCAAAGGCATATTTAAAAGATAGCCCTGCTTAACTACATCAGAATGTTCAAGATTGCCTTTATGAGGATACAGGCTATATGTAAACTCGTGCTGACCTCTGTCTGCTTCAATATTCGGATATGTTGCTGCTTTAAGCAGAGATATTCTCATTACATTATCTTCTATGCTGTAACCGTATTTACAGTCATTGATAATACTTACTCCGTAGTCGGTTTCAGAAAGGTCTGCCCATTTATGAGCACAAACTTCAAACTTTGCTGCATCCCATGAGGTATTTTTATGAGTAGGTCGTTTAAGATTACCAAATTGAATATCATATGTAGCATTCATACTGCGTATATCAACAGGGAATGATGCTTTGAGCATAACATGGTCTTCATGCCAGTCAACTTTAGTATTAAAATCTATTCTTTTTGAGCCGGGTTTTATTGATATAACCTGACAAATTTCCGATTTACCGTATTTACGGATAATTTTTATGCCGTTTTCAAGCAATTCAACATTTGAAACATCGTCCGCTACCCACATTTTCTGCTTGTAGTATTCGGTTATTTCCCATGCATCGTATGCTCTTGGATAATCTTCATATACTTCAAGTCTGTTTGCTTCGCCGTATTTAATAATTTCTCTTTCCTCCGATTTATCATAAACCGAAATAATATGATACTTATCGTTGAAAGTCACTTTGATTACATCATTTTCTAAAATCTTATCTGATGCTGTAACCTTATTTTTTGTTTCCACCGCTTCAATAACTTTCCAGCCGTGTGCAGGTACAGCCTCTGCATAGTAATTCTTATTTTCAAAAGTAATATAATCACTTACAGTAAATGGAGTTGGATTGTATACGAATATTCCTCCATCAGTTTTAACAGACGCCTTTATAGAAGATATACCATCATCAACAATTTGTCTTCCGGCTTTTAAAATTTCAGGATATTCCTTATCGGTCACATCATATACTTCTTTTATTGAAGAACCGGGAATAATATCGTGGAACTGGTTTAAAAGTATATTAACCTGATTTTTTCTAAGTATTTCCTGCGGATAATCTTTGCTGCATAAAAGCATATTTGCAGTTGCCACACTTTCGGCTTCCTGATACAAAAGTTCACTTTTTCTGTTAAATCTTTTGTTCTTAGCCATAGATGTATAGGTGCCTCTGTGCATTTCAAGATACATTTCGCCTACCCAGCGAGGTCTTGAATACTCTTTAGTATTCGCATAGAAGGTTTTTTCACATTTATCAAAATGCTCCGTACCCTTTTTCATTATAGTTTTAGGCATGCCCGGAATACCATATTTTAATCTCTGGTAGTTTTCAAGCATTTCATAGGTAGGGCCTCCGCCACCATCGCCAAAACCAAAAGTAAGTAAGTTTTCATTGGTTATATTTTTATCTTTAAATCTTTCGGTGTAGTATTTTACTTTTTCGGGAGTTAATTTTATAGCATAATGTTCTATAAGATTTGCAAAAACACGGCTACCGTCAATACCTTCCCATTCAAATAAATCGTGAGGAAGTTTATTTGTTTCATTCCAACTCATTTTTGTTGTGAAGAACTGTGTTACCCCGCACTTTTGCAAAATCTGCGGTAACGCTCCGCTATATCCGAATACATCAGGCAACCATAAAATTTTATTGTCTATACCAAATTCTTCTTTCATAAAGCGTTTACCATACATAATCTGGCGAATTAAACTTTCTCCGCTTGAAAGGTTGGTATCAGCCTCCAGCCACATAGCACCTTCTGCTTCCCATCTGCCTTCCTTTATACGCTCTTTTATTTCCTGATAAAGAACAGGGTCATTCTCTTTAACATACTGATAAAGCTGAGGTTGACTCGACATAAAAATATAATCATCATATCGTTTCATAAGATTAAGAACTGTAGAAAAACTTCTTTGCACCTTTTCTTTTGTCTGTTCTACAGTCCAGAGATATGCAACATCTATATGAGTATGACCAACACAGTTTGTGATAACATCCGCATCATTTTCACATATTTTACCGTAAAACTCATCTTTCATATATCTTGATGCTGCATCAATACTCTTATAAAATGATTCGGAATAGAAATCTCTCAAATCGAGCAACAAAGTAGCCTCATCAAGTGCTTTGCGTATCTTTATATAATCAGTACTGTTTTCCTCAAGAAGTTGCATACATTCATGAGGAACACCTATATCGTAGTAAAGCCCTTCAATACGCATATCCACTATATCCAAAGAAGGCTCAAAAGCAAAATCTCCGCCTTCCATTCCTGTGTATAAATACATATATACATCATATATTTTATCAAATTCCAATGGCAAGCATGTATGATTGGTATCCATAGCCTGAACTGTTTTACCATCAACAAACACAGTAACCTGAGGGTTCTTTGCATCCCAGAGCCCTTCTCTTCCCGTTCTTACACAAAGTCTTGGTTCGCTTCCATCTCTTGATTTTCCGGTGTTGACTGCTATATGAATCCAATAATGCTTATCTATACCGCTGTACCGCTCAAATGCACTTGCTTTACGCCACGGCATATCTTGCGTTGGCGGAATATTATCTTTTTTATACTCTGCACATTCAACAAAATCGTATTCCAAAGCCCTGTGACCAATAACTTTCAATGTATCAAGTTTATTTTTTATAACATTTATTTTTTCTCTTATAAAGTCCATAAAATACCTCCACTCTACTATTCAATATACATTATACAAAACCTCAATTAAAAAATCTTCTATTGACTTGACTTTATTTTTATGTTATTGTGATATTGGTGATGAAAATGGATATAAAAATGCTTGACAAAAAAAACCATATAAACCTTGACACGGGATATTTATGTAGATATGTACGCAGTGATACAGAATACTTTCGCCCCCATTATCACAATTATTATGAAATTACACTTGCACTAAAAGGCAACATAAGCCATCTGATAAATAATGAAGAACAGTTGCTTGTGCCTGGTCAATTATTGTTTATTCGTGATTTTGATATTCACAACTATAAAAGCGCGGATGGTAATTACTTTGAATTTATCAACCTTGCATTTACCAAAGACTTTTTTTTCGATATGATAAAATTTCTTGGAAATGCATTTCCCCATCATAATCTGATTAACGCAAAAAAACCTCCATGTGTATTTCTTTCTGACAGAGAGAAGGAAAAGCTGTTTTACTCTCTTACAGAACTTGGTGGTTATGAAAACAAGGATACGGCAAAATTAAAATTCCGTTTGGCTCTAACTAATCTTTTTATGAAATTCTTCCTCGAGTACAATGAAGAAAAAACCTTTGTTCCTTTGTGGCTTGAAATAACTGTAGAAAAAATGAAAAAACCGGAAAACTTTATAAAGGGTTCAGAAAGAATGTATGAAATATGTAAAAAAAGTCGCGAACATCTATCGCGTTCTTTAAAAAAATATTACGGAACAACAGTATGCGATTTCATAAATGAATTACGGCTTGAATATTGTGCCACGCTTCTTATAACAAGTAATTTATCTGTAACGGATATATGCTATGAATGTGGTTTTGAAAACATATCATGGTTCTACAAAGTTTTCGTGGAAAAGTATAATACAACTCCGGCAAAATTCAGAAAGAAAACAACATCAATATAGTGAAATACATCTCTTACTTATATTATAAACTTTTCTAAAAACTTATCAAATGGAATATATTTCAAATCATAATAATGTGATTAATAACTTCCGTCAACGCTTTTGCCATAGAAGCAAATCCAAAGTCTGTCGGATGGTTATTATCTACTGTTCCTGAATCTTTGCAAAACTCAGTCAAAGCGTTTCCATCAATGAAATATACATTTTTCCCCTGCAGAAACTGCATTTAGATATGTAGTTTCAATTATACTTCTTCTTATTTTTTCATTTTCGGTTAAAAAATGTTTTGGGCGAGACATCATTATCACTGGTAAAAGCGGATTTTTCTCCCTTATAGCCTTAAACATCTTTTCGTGAGTTCTGGCAAGGTGCTCAACAGACGGAGCGTTATGATCGTAATCATAAACAAAAGCTGACATATCCAGGTTTTTGATATATTCAATCATCTCATCCTCCGCCTTTGCGCTTCCCGAAAAGCCAAGATTTATGTAATCATAATCAAAAGTTCTCGAAACAATTGCCTGATAGCTCATTCCCGGCCTTGATGCACATCCCCCCTGTGTTATTGATGATCCGTAATATACAATCGGTTTATCATTTTTATATGCTTCAGCTTCTGATACATAAGCAGTGTCCTGCAAACCAATAAACAATTCGCAAACATTGGAATACAGAGGGAAATTAATTGTTATTTCCCGTCGTTCTTTTTTCTCAAGTTCAAAGATGATTTCATATCCATCTTTAATATCAAACGGGGGAACAAATGTTTTTGCATAATAATTATCGACATACAAATCAAAGCCTATAGAACCTGTTAATGCAAAATGAGGCATTTTCCCTAACCCATCCATTTTAACATTAATAGCTATGTAAGGACTGTCTGTAACAAACTTTACGCTACCTCCTGCAGTATTTGAATGAAGAGCATATAATATCGAATCACTTCCCGTTCCTTCAGATTTACTTCTTATCCAGATATTATAATCAACGGTCGTTTCAACAGAAAAAGTATATTCCAGATATTCCGGCGGTATAGAATTAGGATCTTCTTTATCATAATAGACAGTTTTAAGACAATATCCGCCTGACGCAGAGGAATCCTCGAACTTTTTAAAATAATGCGAACCGTTTACAGTAAATGTTTCTGCTTCTATAATAATGGGTCCTGTGGTTGATGCATATGTAAACAAAGGGAAAGTAAGCTGACAAATCATAGCAATAAGTGTTATTAAACTTAATTTTCGTATATTTCTCTTCATTTTTATCCTCCGTTACAGGCTAATGCCTATTCTTTGGTTAAGATGTTTATTGTTGTATATATTTTTCGTTTTTTGCATTTTACAATTATAGTTCTCTCCCGTAGGTAGATTTTATCATATATTTATAGAAATTTAAATGGATATTTATGTAATATTACTGAACTTTTTTACACTGCTTTTTATATCATCCATTGACAATATCAAAGAAATATGTTAGCATTTAATGGAAAAATATATCATAGTTTATATTTTGAAGAAAGAAACGTCAATATACTAAAAACCTTTGATTTATAAAAAGAGTCAGTGTAACACGGAGGAAAAAATGAAATATAAAAATACAGACGAAATTTTAATGAGATTTTATAATTTTATGGAAAATGATTTATATATTACTACAGCAGGATATACGAATTTTACTCATATAACAAACCCATTTAAAGAATTCCGTATGCACAATAATTTTTCTTTAAGTATTGTTATTAACGGAGAAGGAATTTTATATGTTGGCAAAAAGAAATATACAATAAAAAGAGGGGATATATTTTTTCTTCCCAAAGAAGTTAAAATAAAATACTATCCCAAAAAGAAAAGTGACTGGGAATATTTCTGGTTTGATTTTAACGGAGAAAAAAGTGAAGAATACCTTGATTTAATAGGCTTTTCGAAAGATAATTGTGTGATTGAATATAATAAAATCAATGATATAATTTATGAGTGTGAAGGCTTGATTTCAAAAAAGTTCAAGGGTGAAAATGTCGGATATTATGAAGTTTTATCTGCTTTTTACAGTATAATAGACTTAATCATTAAAACCAAGAATAGTACTGCAACAAATACCAATATCGTGGAATCTATTATAAAATATATAAAACTTCATTATTCCAAGCAATCTCTTACAATTGACGAAATATGCAGTGATTTTAATATAAGTCATTCATATCTTTGCAAACTTTTCAAAAATCAAAGTGACCTGACAGCTAAAGGGACTATAATAAAAGTCAGGCTCAGAGAAGCTCAAAAACTACTTTTAAATACAAACTTAAATGTTAAACAAATTGCTTATTCCGTAGGGTTTTCAGACGATAGTTATTTTATGAGAATTTTTAAAAAAGAATTTCATATAACACCGTCGGAATATCGTAAAAATTTTGCACATAATAACTTATAAATCTTTATATTAAAACTTTCTATTGATAAAAAACAGTGACTGAAAAATACAAATATGGAATAGTTCTACCGTCTGAAAAAGATATTATCGCTGCTTATACCGAAAATGAAGCAGGAATTTGAAGATGTTTCGGAGACTAATAATGAATATATAATAAAAGGGAAATTTCTTGAACTTTTAGGAACGCTTATACAATACTACAGCAGAAAAGCAAAAGCAGGAAAAATGCAATATCAGAAACATATAAAAGAAATTGAAGACACAATGGTTTATATAAATCAACATTATAATGACAACATAACTTTAGAAAAGTTAGCCCAGATTGCCAATATGAATAAATTCCATTACTGCACAGTATTTAAAAACATAAACCATCAGACCGTATGGGATTATATCTTAGAAAGGCGTATAAACACATCTTTGAATTACTTAAACAGTACTCAGAAAAAAATGACTATTCTTGAAATAGCCACTTTATGCGGATTTAACAACACTGTAAATTTCAATAAATGTTTTAAAAAGATAATGGGAATGACACCAACGGAGTATAGAAAGCAAATAGAAAAATAAGAGCAAAAACAAAATATCCCCGTAAAGCGTTTACAAAGGGATATTATAAACGAGGTTATACACATAAAACCCCCTCTACTGTTTTGTACGGCAAAGGGGGTATATTCTTTATATGGTTATATTTTAATTTATTAAGATTTATATTTAAATACTATTACTCCTGCTATCATTAAACCTATTCCTATATATTTAGTTAAATCAAATGGGACTTTTTCAGAGCCAAAAAGTCCGAATGCATCAATAATTGCCGCAACAAGTAATTGCGCAATTAAAATTACAGAAATTGCAACAGTCGGACTTAAATTTTTGATTGCAAGCATAACCGTAAGAGTGATAACAAACCCGATAATTCCGCCCAGTAAATAAAGTTTGTTTACCTCGCTTACCTTAGTTATATCGTCTTTCCCAAATATAAGCATTGCTATAATTGCGAGTATAAACGCCGAGCCTTGAACAATAGTGTTTGACTCAAGAAGCCCTATTTTTTCGCTTAGCCTTGTATTAAACACGCCCTGAATACTCATTGCTGCACCGGCTAAAGCCGCAAATATAAAACCTGACATAAATAAACACCTCATTCATATTTTTAAATAAATGAGATGTTTTTATACATTATCTTATTATCATACCAATTTATTTTCCTTTTTCATAGTAGAAATAATTACCTGCTTTTTAAATATTGTGACTTTTAATATATTTGTGGGTATTTTAATGATAAAGTGGCGAAAAAAGGCAAGAGAGGAGAACTACACAGCTTATAACATGAGGCAGAAATAAAACAGGAGAGGTATATTTTTTCATATCTCTATGAAACTTATATCAGTTTTATTACGGTTGGGTTAAAGTTCACCCCCCTGATTTGGCTGCATAAAAATAGCGTAGCAGTCATTTAAACTACTACGCTATAAAAAGTCTAACTTTTTGGGGTCACATCGATAATCTTTCTTATTTTTTATTCATGCATTCTGAAATCAAGCTTCTGAGGAAGCGGATAAAGTTTAAATACATCGGAATCATTCATTGAACTCACATTTATTCCGTCTTTTTTCATAATTTCTTTATACAGTTCAACCCAGATTTTAGAAATTGAAAATTCTCCTTCTTTAATGTCATTCATAGTAAATTCTTCATTTATAATATCTTTCGCCTCAGTAAGTTTGCCAAGTCTTATATAACAAATTGCAGACATCATCTTAAGTCTTCCGTCATTTTTTAAGGTATCATTAAGAGTTTTAAAGATATTTATCCACTTATTATATTCTTCTGCGTTTACCAGAATCTCTGCACAGTTAACAAGAAGTCCTCTGTAATCAGGTTTCAGCTCCACAGCTCTTATAATATGTGTAACTGCATTTTTTATATCATTCTTTTCCTTAAGATAAATCATTGCAAGATTTCTTAAGCTCCAGGAATTTTCCTTTAAAGAAACGGATTTTTTGAAGGCTTCAAAGGCTTCTTCAATATTTCCTGAAGCATATCTCATAACACCAAGCTGCATATATGAATACCAGTTTTCGCAGTTTGAAATATTTTTTTCTAAAATCTCCTTTATATAAGGTGATGTTATATAACTTAACGGCGGAAGATTTATATCCTTTTCGCAAAGCTTATTTTCTTCTATTAAATCTATCCATTCCTGTTGCTCATCATCAAGAGAACTTAAAGGAAATTCAAGTATTTTACTGATTTTCGGCTTATTTTGTTTTTCTCTTAATATGTTTTCAAAAGCACCCCATCCGGAGCCTGAACATTCTATTTTTTCTTCTTTTATAATGTTCCAGAAATCACCGCAGGTTACAGCCTGATGTTTAGCAACATTTTTTTCAACTTCCTCTTTTACGGTGTCCCAGTTATCGTCAAGAATTTTATTGTAATCAACATCAAGCATGGTATAGTTTTCGGTAAAGGATATTTCACTGTTTTTTTCCATAACAAAATGCTCAAGTTGAGTTTTTAAAAGTCCTGCCTGAATTTCGATATAAGGAATGTCACTGTCAGATAACCATCTGTTCCAGTTTCTGCCGCCTTTACCCTGCCCCCATACAAAAAGTTTTCTGCCTCTTAATTCTTTTGTAGACATATGAAGAAGCCCTTTACCATCCTTGTAAGCCGCGGCTATCCATTTATTTTCTTCCTCAGGAATATCATAAAAAACATCCTGGGATCTTTTCATATTAACAGGTCTTGATAAATCAATCCCCATATTTACAGGCATTTTACCCTTATCAAGTAAGTATCTGCCTTCATCATAAGAACAAATATATGCTTCATCTGTTGGGGTTACAACTCTTACATCTTCTGTTTCATCAACTGCAATATTGGACCACCAATACATATACTTATCTTCATCAGATGTATTCTCAATATGTACATTGACAAGAAGAGAATCTTCTTTAACCATTGCATCAATGCGATAAGCAATTCCTCTTATTCTCTCAAATTCGTACATTCTTAAGATTTCATCGCCCTTATCGTTATACACCTTGTTTGCGAACATAGGTGAACAAGTCAAAGGATTATGCCCTTTAATTCCCACATTCCATTCAACACCGCCCGAAAACCATGCGTTTCTCAAAGCAAGATTTGCAGGTTGGAACACCTTATTAACATACAAAAGTTCTCTTCCCACTTTTTTGTTGTATAAAGACCAGAGCCTTCCTCCGATTTCAGGAATGAAGGTTGCTTTTAAGTATTCATTTTCCAAAATTGCCGCTTTAAACTTTTTTCTTTTTCTTTCACGGTTGTAACCGTCTTGTATCTGATATGGAAGAAGGGTATTTATCATACCCTTCCCAATATGTTTTTTCTCATTTTCAGACACATTGTCGGTTACAGCAATTTTAGCGTGAATATAATCGTTATTCTTAATATCAGGCAAAGCATTCAATGGCCCGATATCAGCACTTTCTATTTCAATAAATTCAAATCTTAAATTACTGTTCACTTTTTTTGCTCCTTTTAAATGCCTGTTTTTTTATTTCTTAAATGTAATATTATAGGTCAGGTCTTTATCCTTATGTAATTCTTTGCTGATTTCAAAGAAGAAGCCTTTATCTTCTTTTGTGAATTCCACTTTTTCTCCCGAAAGTGAAATACTCTCTATTTCTTTATCATAATATATTCTGACTTTAAAGTCAACGATTTCAGGCATTGAAGGAATATTTGACGGGTCATTTTCACTCATGGTTATCTTGTCAAAATCATAATCTGCTGCGCTACCCTTAAATTCTCCCTCTCTTTTTAATACTTCTAAATCAAAAGAGTCTTCTTTGGAATTTTTAATAGAAATTTTAGTTTCAGCCATTTCGCCTTTAAGATAATTGTAAGTTATTCCATCATCTTCAACTAATGTAAAGGTTGCATCACAACCCGGGAATACATTAAGATAATAGAATTCAGGATTCTTTTCGCAAAGATATTTCATAGGTTCCTGAGTTACAAATACCGAGCCTTCCTTAACTAAAAGCGCACCCGCTTTGCCCGAGGGAATGTTATAATTAACGGTTTGACCGCCTTCGTATACAACCTTTGTCCAGTAATCAATCCACTTACCTTCCGGCAGCTGAAGTTCCATATCAAATGCGCCAACCATCAGACTGTCTCCAAGCATATATGCATTGGTTACATTATCCATCTTATCATTATCGGGATAAACAAGACACATTGGTCTTGCAGATGGCATACCTGTTCTTGCCGCATTATGTGCAGTTGAATAAATATAAGGGAATAATTCCGAACGCAAATTGGAATATACCCGTAAATTCTCGCAAAGTGCATCCTCTAAAAACCATGGATGGTGATATGCTCTCCAGCACTGATAATGTGTCCATGGAGAAAGGAAGCCAAAATGAACAGACTCAGGCTTTACAGGGTTAAAACTACAAGTAACATTTGTATGGGCACACATACTTTGATTTAATACTGCTACCAAAGTTTTAGGTCCTCCACCTGTATCTCCTGTCCAGGATGCAGCATATTTCTGAATACCTGTGTATGCACAAGGAGTATAAATCATAGCTCGTCTGCCTGTCTGATTTTCAAATCCTTCTTTCATTTGTTTTACATAAACAACAGGATACAAGTTATGTATTTCATCATCATGATAAATGCCACCCCACAATCTGTCAGGATGCATAAGAACCTGATATGCTCCGTCAAGCTTGTAAACCGCAGCACCCTGATTTGTAAACTTCTTAAGATGCTCGTACCAAGCCTCACCCTGTTTGGTAATCTTGTCATTTATCATATCAAAATAGAAATTATTGTCTACTATTTCC
>JAZOVB010000155.1:0-12172 GCA_045658425.1 Clostridia bacterium
TGCTATGCCAAGCAGAAAAACTCCGGACGGAGAGTTTAAGGACATAGCTCATCCAATCAACGCTGCAGCCAGAGAAGAACTTGAAACCAAAATACTTGCTGCATACGAAAAGGCTATGGCTGAAGAAAACGCAGAATAATAAAATCTGGAGAGTGGGGGTCCCTGCTTTCCATATTTTATGTAATTACATTTTTATACATATATAACGGGAGGAACTTTAAAAATGATTAGTCACGGGAAGGATATCAAGATTTTTTCAGGTAATTCAAATCCTGAACTGGCAAGAGATATTGCCGCAATATTAGGTATTGAGGTTGGTCAGGCAACTGTTACCAAATTCTCCGATGGGGAAATTTCGGTTAACATATATGAAACAGTCAGAGGTTCTGATGTTTTCGTTGTTCAGTCAACCTGCTCACCGGTTAATGATAACCTTATGGAGCTTTTAATTATGATTGATGCATTCAAACGTGCATCTGCAGGAAGAATTACAGCTGTTTTACCTTATTTCGGTTATGCAAGACAGGATCGTAAGGCAAAGGCAAGAGATCCGATTACAGCGAAACTTTGTGCAGATCTTTTAACAGCTGCAGGAGCAGACAGAATTTTAACAATGGATCTTCATGCATCACAGATTCAGGGCTTTTTCAATATCCCCGTTGACCATCTTTTAGGTTCAGCAGTGCTTTGTCCTTATTTTGAAGAAAAATATCATGGAAATGATAATCTTGTTATCGTATCTCCCGACTTAGGAAGTGTTACAAGAGCAAGATTTTATGCAACAAAGCTTGACGCTCCTATTGCTATTATAGATAAGAGAAGACCAAAGGCAAATGTGTCCGAGGTTATGAATATCATCGGCGATGTAGAGGGTAAGGATGTTATCTTGGTAGATGACCTTATCGATACTGCAGGTACAATTGCAAATGCTGCAAAAGCTCTTAAGGAAAGAGGCGCAAGGAGCATAGTTTCCGCTTGTACACACGCCGTATTATCAGGTCCTGCTATTGACAGACTTACCGAAGCTCCCATTGACGAGCTTATTTGTCTTGATACCATTAAGCTTACCGATGATAAGAAGTTCGGTAAGGAAAAGGTGCTTTCTGTTGCCCCTGTATTTGCAGAAGCAATTGAAAGAATTTACGAAGATATTTCTGTCAGCACATTATTCGTATAATTATGAAGCTGATAATTGGACTTGGGAACCCCGGGCTTAAATATGAAGGTACAAGGCATAATGCCGGTTTTATGGCTCTTGATTATTATGCCCGAAAAAAAGGTTTTGAAATCAAAAAAATATTTAAAAAGGCTTTAATCGGGGAACAAATTATAAACGGGGAAAAGATTATCTTTGTAAAGCCTCAGACATTTATGAACTTAAGCGGGGACAGTGTACTGTCCCTTGCTGATTATTACGGCATAGATAATGAGGATATTTTTGTTGTTTTTGATGATATTTCTCTTCCTTTGGGTAAAATAAGAATAAGAGCAAAGGGAAGTGCCGGTGGCCACAATGGTATCAAGGATTTAATCTTAAAGCTTGGCGGTGACGATTTCCCAAGACTTAAAATAGGTGTCTCTGCAAATAAAGATAAGGACCTTGTTGATTACGTTTTAGGAAACTTTTCCAAAGAGGATATGAAAATTCTTGAAAAGGTTTTTGAAAAAACAACAGATGTTATAGACGGATTTATTAAAAACGGGGTTGATTTTTGTATGAATTCATACAATTCATTTGATGCCTCAAAAGAAGAATAATGAAGGATTTATTTTTTGATTTATTTAAAGAATCCCTGTCTTACAGGGAAGCGCTTTCCCACAAAGGGAAAGGAATAATAAACATTACAGGGCTTACCGATAACGCTAAGCCCCATTTTTTATATGGACTTTTAAAGGAAACAAATAAGAAAATACTTGTGATGGCTAAGAATGAGGCTTATGCAAAAAGCCTTAATAATATGCTGTCTTTTTTTGATGTAAATTCTCATATTTTATGGGAAAGAGAGTTTAACTTCTTTAATATAGATGTTAAAAGTACTGATATGTTTATATCAAGAATAAATACTCTTTGCACTGCCGCAAATGATAAGGCCGGTATTTTTATAACTACATTCGATGCTCTTACCCAGCCTGTAATTCCCAAATCTAAGCTTGAAGCCTTTACCTTGAAATTGAAAACAGGGGATGAAATCTCACTGTCCGAGCTATCACAAAAACTTGGAATAATGGGTTATCAGAGAGAGCCGATGGTTGAATTCAAAGGGCAGTTTTCAGTAAGAGGGGATATTGTTGATATTTTTTCACCCCTTTGCGACTTTCCTTACCGTATTGAATTTTTCGGGGATGAAATAGATTCTATAAGACTCTTTGACGAAAAAACTCAGAAATCCCTTGAAAATCTTGACAGTTTAAGTCTTACCGTTGCAGGTGAGGTTGTTTTCTCCGATGAGGAAAAAGGGGAAATTCTTGATAATATGCGTTCCCTTTTAAAAACAAGAAAGCCCATACTCAAAGAGGAAATAAAAAGTGATATTGAAAAGCTTGAAACCAGAAGATATTTTCCAAGTATAGACAAGTATATAAGCTTTATTTATAAAGAAAATAACAGCTTTCTTTCCTATTTTGACGAGAAAGAAAGCATAATAATCATAGATGAGCCTCAAAGGATTTTTGAAAGAAAAGAAGCTGTCACAGTTCAGAGAAACGAGCAGTTTATCGACCTTGCGGAAAAGCAGGTAATTCCCGGAAAGCTTCCCGTGTTCCTAAATCCCGACGAGCTTGTGGATAACATAAACAGCCGTCAGGGGTTTTCACTTATGAATGTGTTAAGCTCCAACCGCCTTTTTAAACCGAAAGCAAATGTTAATATATCGGTTATTGAAACTCCTAATTATTATGGTAAGCTTGAGCTTTTGTGCGAGGATGTTACAAATTATATAAACAAGGGCTATCGTGTCGTTATTCCGGTGCCTGACAGTAAGATTATAAACATACGAAGCTTTCTTAATATGCGAGGCATTTTCCCTGCTGATTCAGGGGAAGTTTCGGATATGAAGCCTGGTGCTTATTTCTTAAGGAAAAAGGGAATAATGGGATTTAATTATCCCCAAGAGAAATTTATACTGCTTTATGACAGCTCGGTTTTCGGTGAATATAAGCCTAAAAAATCCAGGAAGATAAAAGATAGTAAGGATGTTTTATCCTTTGCAGACCTTACTCCCGGCGATTTTGTTGTTCATAATACCGAGGGGATAGGGAAATATCTTTGCCCCGTTAAGCTGGAGTTTGAGGGAATAACCCGTGATTACTTAAAAATTCAGTATCATGGCTCGGATGTTTTGTATCTTCCTATAAGTGAGCTTGGAGCATTAAGTAAGTATATTGGTACTAAAGACAGCGAGGTTAAGCTAAGCCGTTTCGGAGGGCAGGAGTTTAAGCGTGTTAAAGAGCGTGTACGCCGAGCCTGTGCCGAACTTGCGGATAAACTTATAGAACTTTATGCAAAAAGACAGGAGCTTAAGGGGCATCAGTATATGGCGGATACCGATCTTCAGGCAATGTTTGAAGATACATTTCCTTACGAGGAAACAGATGACCAGTTAAGAAGTATAAGCGAAGTAAAGGCGGATATGGAATCAGGCAAACCGATGGACCGTCTGCTGTGCGGTGATGTGGGTTACGGAAAAACCGAGGTGGCAATGAGAGCAGCATTTAAGTGTGCATGTGAGGGTAAGCAAACTGCATATCTTGCCTCCACTACCGTTCTTGCTCAACAGCATTATAATTCCTTTAAAGCAAGAATGGAGGGCTTTCCTGTAAAGGTGGAAATGCTTTCCCGTTTCAAAACCAAAAAAGAACAGGCGGATATAACCGAAAGGTTAAAACGCGGCTCGGTGGATATAGTAATAGGAACTCACAGGCTTTTATCAAAGGATGTTGAATTCAGGGACTTAGGGCTTCTCATAGTGGATGAAGAACAGCGCTTCGGAGTTGAACATAAGGAAAAAATGAAGCTTATGAAGGATACCGTTGAGGTGCTGACCCTTTCTGCAACACCTATTCCCCGTACTCTTCACATGTCTATGCTGGGAATAAGGGATATGAGCGTTTTAAAAGAACCACCTCAGGACCGACTTCCCGTTCAGACCTATGTAACCGAGTATAATGAGGGGCTTGTAGCTGCTGCCATAAATAAAGAACTTGCAAGAGGAGGGCAGGTATTCTACCTTTATAATAAGGTTCAGAGTATTGAAAGAGTAGCGGATAAAATCTCTGCTCTTTGTCCCCACGCAAGAGTTAAGGTTGCGCACGGACAGATGAGCGAGGGAAAAATTGAGAAAACCTTTATCGAAATGATAAACGGTGAAATTGATGTTTTGGTTTGTACCACTATTATAGAAACAGGTATAGATATAGGTAATGCCAATACCATTATAGTTGAAAATGCCGATGCACTCGGACTTTCACAGCTTTATCAGTTAAGAGGCAGAGTGGGAAGAACAAATCGTCTTGCTTATTGCTATTTAACTTACGGTAAAAATAAATCACTTACTGAGATTTCGGAAAAAAGACTTAAGACTATCAAGGAATTTACTGAGTTTGGCTCAGGCTTCAAGGTTGCTTTGAGAGACCTTGAAATCAGAGGGGCAGGTAATGTTTTGGGTGCCGCCCAGCATGGTCACCTTGATGCAGTCGGTTATGATATGTATATGCGTATATTAGAGGAAACCGTCAAGGCTAAAAAGGGTGAAAGTGTGGTTGAAGAAATTAACTGTAAGGTGGATATAAAAAACGATGCATATATTCCCGATTCTTATATTGAAAATCACGATTTAAGAATGGATATGTATAAAAAGATTGCCACCGTAAAAACCGAAGAGGATTTATCGGATATTCTTGACGAGCTATGTGACAGATTTTCAGAATTGCCCAAGCCTTGTATAAATCTTTGCGAGATTTCACTTATAAAGTCAATGGCAGAGTCACTTGGGATTTTCGCAATATCCGATTTTAACTCTAAAATCACCTTTAAATTTGCCGATGCCAAGTCGGTAAATATCGAAAAACTTTCGGAAGCATCGGAAAAATTTCCAGGAAGAATTACCGTTTTGTCAGGGCAAATACCTGCTTTTTCGTATAAATATTACTCTCACGAGGGCGATGAAAAACTGTCTAATGTTAAAAATATATTACAAATTTTAAAATAATCTTCCCAAAAGAGAAAAAATATGTATAATATAATTGTTAAACAGTATATCGTTAAAAATACTTAAGAGAAAGGATGCTGTTATTATGAAAAAAATTATATTATTCGCTTTAATATTAGCATTATGTGCAGCCTTTGCAGGTTGCGGAAGGGTTGAACCCACTGTGTTTACCTTTGAGGGAACTGATGTTTCTATGAAGGAATTTAATGTATTCTATATGCAGCAGATTGCCGCTGCAGAGCAGTCTTTAGGTGAAGATGCCGCTAAGGAATACTGGGAATCCGAGGCTGAAGAAGGTAAAACCAATCTTGATGTTTTAAAGGAAACTGCTTATAACGAGCTTTTGAATTTATATGTAACAGCAAAAATGGCTGAAAAATCAGGCTTTACCTATGATTCTGAAGTTCTTCAGATGGCTTCAAGCATCAAAACTCAGATGACAGGCGGAAGCACCGAAACATTTTTAAATCTTTGCAAAACAGATGCTGTATCTTTAGACAGAATTTCAAGAATGATTGCTATAAGAGAGAGAATGAATCAGCTGTTAATCTCTGACGGCGTAATTGATTTAAGCGACGCATCACTTAAAAACCACTTTGAAAATAAATATTTCAAAGCTCACCACATTTTGTTTACAACAGTTGATAATGCTACTAATGAGCCTTTAAGCGAAGAAGAAATCGCTTCTAAAAAAGCAAAGGCAGAGGATGCTCTTAAAAAGGTTAAGAGCGGTACAGATTTTGTAACTTATGCCAACGAAATTTCCGAAGACCCCGGTAAGGAATCAAGCCCCGAAGGTTATGTGTTCGGCGAAGGTGAAATGGTTAAGGAATTTGAAGATACCGTTAAAGCTCTTGAAATTAACGGCATATCTGACATAGTTGAAACCTCTTATGGTTATCATATTATAAAGAGATTACCTTTATCCTACGAAAAGGATGTAGAGGCAGTAGGTGGCTTAGATGCATTCTATCAGACTGCTGCAAGTGACTTTATCACCGAATACATCAACGCAAATGTAGGCGAATGGAAAAAAGAATTCAATATAGTTGAAAACAAGTCAGTTATTGATGCTTTGAAATTATAATAAAAAGGAGAGGAACGTCTTATAATGCTTAAAAAAATCAAAGAAAACATAAGAAACTTTGATACACCGCTTTTTTTCGCATGCATAATACTTGCAGTTATAGGGCTTGTTCTCGTTTTCAGTGCTTCCAAAAGCTATGGTACTTATAAAATCATTGTGGTTCAGGGTGCCGCCTTTATATTGGGCGTAGGTGTATGTCTTTTAATGTCATTCTGGGACTATGAATTTTTATCTACCAAATGGATGTTTATAGCAGGTCTTAATGTTTTTCTGCTTGTGCTTGTACTTCTTATCGGTATCGGTGCAGAGGAAGTTGGAGGTAAAAGCTGGATTGACCTCGGTGTTATAAAGTTTCAACCTGCCGAAATTGTAAAAATTGGTTATATAATTTGCTTTGCAGTTCAGCTTGACTATTGTAAAGAGGATATTAATAATCCAAAGTTTGTTGCGCTTTACTTATTGCATTTTGCTATTATTGTAGGACTTATTATGCTTCAGCCTGACTTCGGAACGGCAATGGTATTCCTTGCAATATTTGCAGGAATGCTCTTTGTGGCAAAAATAAACTATAAATATATATTGAGCGCTCTGGGTGCCGCCCTTGTTGCCGCACCGTTTATGTGGTTCTTCTTTTTAGGGGAATACCAGAAAGACAGAATCAGAGTATTTTTAAATCCTGAACTTGACCCGCTAAGGAGTGGTTATCAGGTTATCCAGTCAAAACTTGCTGTCGGCTCAGGGCAGATATGGGGAAAGGGACTGCTTAACGGAGTCCAGACCCAGCACGGCTATCTTCCGGCAAAGCATACAGACTTTATCTTTGCAGTAGCGGGAGAAGAGCTTGGCTTTGTAGGTGCGGTTGCAGTAATATTACTAATCGTGTTTATAATATGCAGATGCTTCTATATAGCCTTCAATGCAAAAAATTCCCTTGGCGGATTTATTGCAACCGGAATAGGAATGATGCTTCTGGCACAATCCTTTGAAAATATTTGTATGACAATAGGACTTATGCCTGTAACCGGTATTACATTACCGTTCTTAAGCTATGGCGGTTCATCTTTAGTTACCACTTTTTTGGCTGCGGGTATAGTACTTAATATAAAAATCCGGCACAGAGTAATAAACTTTTAATTAAATATTGCAGACTGTAAGTCTGCATTACGGGATATAGCGCAGTTTGGTAGCGCGCTTCGTTCGGGACATTGCGATAACCAATTCATTCGCAAACCACCGAACCCCAACAAACCGTTCAACACCGCCACTTATGGCGACTAAGAAAACTAAATACATGTGGTCAAATCAGTTTTGACCACATGTTATCCCACAGACACGGGAGATAGAAAAAATCGAATATTTTATATCGGGATGTAGCGCAGTTTGGTAGCGCGCTTCGTTCGGGACGAAGAGGCCGCAGGTTCAAATCCTGTCATCCCGACCACCTTAAACCTCAGTAACCAAGCGGTTTCTGAGGTTTTTGCTTTGTTTGAAAAATCTCGTTTTTTAGGTTTTGACCACATGTGTTTTTGATTCAAATGTGGAATGATTTTTATAGTGTTGAATAAATGTATGCTATTTCCCTAAGCTTAACTAATAACTTGTCAATTAAATCCCTTGTTTCAAAAAATAGTGAGTGTGTTTGATTATAATCTAATTCTATCCTATCATTCTTTAAACTCAAGTTTCCTTTTTCTTTTTCAAAAATATATCTATAATACTCTACTGCACATTCAAGTTTTTGATATTCGGTTATCTTTGTTTTTAACTCTTGAGTAAATTCAATCACTTCATTTTTAGTTTTATCAAATTTATCTTTTGTACAGAAGATGGCTGGAGTACTTTCATCAAATTCGAGATTATCAATTGTATCGATAACACAAGTAATTAAATCATGTAGTTCATGTGTTATCTTTGGGGATTCTTCTGTTAAAGCAACAATTAGTGCTTTTAAAGATAATTCTACATAGTGTCTGAAATTAAAATAATATGGTAGAATCAGATGTTCTATATCTTTATCTTTATAGTTGTTTTCAAATCTTAATTTAAATTCTTTATCTAAACAAATAAATGCACTTTTATAGCTATTGGCACCAAAAAATAGAATTGATGCATCATTTCTAAAACATTCACCATCAGATGATTTTCCAGAAAAATCAACTGCAACTTTCTTGGTTTCATAATCTATATAATGTTGGCTTAATCCTGAGCCTGCTGACATTTTCTTTTTCAATTCATATCACCTTTGCATATAATTCTCGTTTATAATATTTATATCATATTTTGAAGATTTTAACAATATGATTTATCCCTTTTCTTTGTTTAAGGCGTATCAAATTTTAATATACCCAAAAGCTATGGCACGGATTTTTCATGTCCGTGCCGTTTGTGTTTTACTGCGCCATTCTAAGCTCGGCTTTTTGGGCTGCTATCTCAGCTTTCATTCTTACTATGAGCTTTGCGAGTTCGATTTCGCATTCTTCCTCGGTCTTGGTATATACATTCCTTGCCATTCGTTTGCCGTAAGCATCCTTTGGCGAGTATCTGCCCTCGTATAGGTGATCGTTTATCTTACTGATGCATCCCGTGCCTTGTTTTCGCATTTTGCCCTTTTTAGGCTCGAATTTTGTCTCCTGCGGTGTTTGTTCACTATCTGCTTGTACATTCTCATCTGTGGCTTTTCCCATGCTGAATCGTGCGTTAATCTTGTCTGCGGCATTCTTTTTCATTTCATCTGTACTGTGCAGGTATATTTCTATGGTTGTTTTGCTTGATATGTGACCGAGTATGGTGGATAGTGTCTTGATATCCATTCCGTTTCCTACCGATGTAGTTGCGAAGGTGTGGCGGAGGTCATGGAACCTTACCTTTTTGCATTCGGCTCGTTCTAATATCACTTGCATCTGGTGATATACCGCTGATGGATCCCTTGGCATTCCTTCAACTCTCGGTGATGGGAACATCCACTCTGAGTCTACTGTTTTCTTATATTCTTTTAGTATGTTCAGTATATTTCGTGGTAGGATTATGCTCCGTATGGAGTCTTTGGTTTTAGGCTCTGTTATTATCAGTTTACCTTTTACTCTTGTTACCTGTCTGCCTATATCTAACCGTCCCGTTTCGAAGTTCAGGTCTTTCCACTTGAGACCTACATTTTCACCTCGTCTCATTCCTGTTGCAAGTGCCATTATGAAGATTTCGTAGTATCCGTCATATTTGGCTTGTATAAGGAACCTTTTCATTTCTTCTTTGCTTAGCACCTGCATCTCTCTGGCTTTCTTTGGCGGTAGTTTGCATCCTACAGCCGGGTTTGTTTTTATAAGTCCATCATCTACTGCTTTTTGCAGTGCAGTTCTGCAGTTTGCATGGCAGCTTCTGACTAATCTGTCGGATAATCCTTTGCCGAGGGTTTCAGCATATACCAATCTTCCATTCTGTTTAAGGTCTGTATAGAATTTTTGCAGGTCATTCTGCGTGAGCCTGTCGAGAGGTATATCTCCAATTCTCGGTATTATATGCTTGTATATTCTTGATTCATATCCTGCTTGGGTTGTTATTTTAAGTCCTATCTTGCAGTAGTATTGATACCAGAAGTCTATCCATTCTCCGAATGGCATACTGCTTTTGACTCGGTTTCGTCTTGTGATGCCAATTTTGTCCTTAAGCTCTTTTAGTTTCTTATTACATTCACTCTCGGTCTTGGCAAGTACACTCTTTGTTATGGGATTGCCTTTTTCGTTGTAGTCCACTACAATTCTGCCTTCCCATCGTCCATCCTTTCGCAGTCGGACTGTACCTTCGCCGGCTTTTCTTTTCTTCATTCTATCATCTCCTTTTACAGTATTTCATCCATGAAGCTTCCGACTATTTCGGAGGCTCTCATTTGCATATCGCCTGTTACATGTGTGTATCTATCTACTGTGAAGCTCGGATTTGTATGCCCGAGTATAGTTGACAGTGTTATCGCATCCACTCCTGTTGCTAGCGCGTGTGTTGCGAAGGTGTGTCGGAGGTCGTGGAAGGATATGTCTGGCAGATTCAGTTTATTTAAGAAGCTTTTCGCTTTTCTGTAAGCTGCCTGCGGTGCTATCGGCAGTTTTGGATTTAAGAGATTCGGGAATATCCATTCTGATATCCGTTTTCGATTTCGAAGTCTGTATGCCGTTATCTTAGGCAGGAGGATTTTTCTTTTGCTTTCGTCTGTCTTAGGATCACCCTCGTATATTTCACCGCCTTTTATTGTGGATATGCTCGTTTTGATTCTTATGATGCCTTCTTTTTCATCGAAGTCTCTCCATCTTAATCCGCATATTTCGCCTCGTCTTAAGCCTGTGGTTAATTCAAGGTAGAAGAAGTCGCCCCATTCTTCATCACCATCTATGGCTTGCATAAGTATGTCTAGTTCTGCATCGTTCAGTACCTGCAGGTCTTTTTTCTTTTTCTTCGGTCTTACTGTTGCAGTGGTTGGGTTCTTTGGGATTAGATGGTTTTTGACCGCTATTTCCAATGCTCTGTGCAGTGTTGCATGTATGTCTATGATTGTGTTATCTGCAAGTTCGTGTCCATACTTAGGATGCTTTTTGATTCTGCCTGATTTCTTCAGCTTTACATACATTCTTTGAATCTCATTTGTACTCAGGAAGGCTATTCTCTTTTCGCCTATATGTGGTCTTATGTATGTGTTTGCAATTCTGCGATGTCTGTCCACCGTCTGTGGTCTGATTGTTCCGGGCAGATATTCTGTCAGCCATTTATCTAACCATTCATTTAAGGTCATATTACTGTCCTCGGTCAGATTCGCATCTTGATACTGTAGCTTTAATGCATTCAGTTTATGCATCATTTCCTTTTGAGTTTTACCGTAGGTATATCGAAATATGGGAGCACCATTTTCCTTGTGTCCAACCACAATTCTGCCTTCCCATTCATCTGGTTTTTTCTGTCTTACCATACCATCTCCTGAAGGTCTTCGTTTTGCCATTTATATCACCTCGCTTTTTCTGTAACACACACAATACCGTAAAGGTTCGAGTAAGTCAAGCTAAAAAGCGAAACAAATTCACAAAGAATTTCAAAAGACATATAACAGTAATTTTATTGTCACAACCCCAATAGAAAAGAGGTTAAGCATGCATTTTATGCTTAACCTCTGGTTATATAGATTCTATTCCATTTTGCCTACTATTTTATTTATGTCGCCGTCTGAGTCTGCGATGATGGTTTTGGTTTTAGCAGGTGCTACATAGCCAAAGCCTTCAATGTAGGCTTCATTTTTCTCTTGTATGATTTCATTTCGTATTTTTGTTTCTTTGTCTGTGAGGTAGCAGGTGTCTTTTGCCATAATTTCGTCATTTGGATTTATGGGTTCTTCCGGATTCTTTTCCCATTTCGCATATAGCACATCGGGCTTTGTGAATTTAAATGTCGTTACCTGATTCTGTTTTGTTCGTGGGTCCGTGAACCATCCCTTGAATGTGTATCCGTACTTTGTTGGGACATAACATTCAAGGTTGATGCTTTCGCCATATCTTTTTGTTATTGGACTGATAAAGCTTCCGCCGTCCGATGCGAATTGCAAGGTTACATTTCCTAAGAACCCGATTTCGCTATCGTATATCAGTTCATTCCGATGCCATTGCCAAGGTGCCGCCGATGCTATTTGTGTCAGCAGTATGGTTACTGCCAATGCCGTACATAATACTTTTTTCTTCATAATTTTCATCTCCTGATTTTTGTATTTACCTTTCGGCAACACAAACATACCACAGAAGATGGCATAAGTCTACGAAGGAATTGCAAAATTGCTTTTCTTTGTTTAATGTGTATCATATTTTGATATGGCATCTTTGAAATACATCACAAAAATGTTATAATAGATTTG
>JAZOVB010000156.1:0-1006 GCA_045658425.1 Clostridia bacterium
CCTTTCTTCTTATACATACCCGCGATTTTTGCGCTGTGCGTTGTTTTACCCGCGCCCTGTAAGCCGACCATCATTATGACCGTAGGGGGCTTTGAAGAAATTTCGAGCTTAGGCGTTTCTCCGCCCATGAGCTTGATAAGCTCTTCGTTTACTATCTTTACTATTTGTTGAGCAGGAAGAAGGCTTTCAAGCACCTCGCTTCCTACAGCTCTCTCCGTAACCGATTTAACAAACTCACGCACAACCTTGAAGTTGACGTCAGCTTCAAGCAGCGCCAGCTTTATTTCACGCATTCCCTCGCGCACGTCGGCTTCCGAGAGTTTTCCTCTGTTCTTGAATTTTTTAAAGGCGTTAGCCAATTTATCTGTAAGGCTCTGGAACAATTTATGTTCCTCCTTTTTTAGTTTTTGGATAAAATCATTTCAGCGCATTTAAGAGCTTTGCCCGCAAGATTTTTTACATTTTCGTCCGAGTGGTCGGAAAATCTCTTTGAGAGTGAAATAAGCTCTTTTGCTACAGATTGCATTTCTGTAAAGTCAGAGGCAAGACCTAAACGCTCTTCAAGAAAGAAAAGCTCTTCTTCACCCTTCTTTATAATATGCCGAACGCCCTGACGGGAAATGCCCTCATTTTCGGCAATCTCCGATAGAGAAAGGTCATTATAGTAATACATCTCAAGTATGCTACGGCTTCGCTCTGATAAAACCTCTCCGTAAAAATCAAGCAAATACGGAACGTTCATATTCTTCTCAAACATACTTACCTCTGAACCTGTAAAACAAATTGCTTTACAAGTATATCATAATAATTTACATTTGTCAAGTGTATTTTTAATATAAAAGGGCAAAAAAACCGAAAAAATATAAAAAAATCAAAAAAATAATAAAAAAATTTGAAAAAAATCAAAAAAAGACTTGATATTTTGATATAAATGTGTTATTATTAATAACTGTATGAAACGCTGTTGAAGTTTCGCACCCTCTCAGGTGAGACTTTGATAGAGATG
>JAZOVB010000157.1:0-13127 GCA_045658425.1 Clostridia bacterium
ATTACTTCAAAATTTTACATTTTAAAAATGAGTTCGGATAACTTTCCGACAGCTAAAGGGGCAATTTTGCCCCTTTAATTTTAAAATTAAAAGGGAGAGGGAAAGGTTATAGCAATTAGATATGTGCTTTTTAAAAAACATATATCTAACTGCTAAAACCCGACACTCCCGAAGAAAGAGAAAAGGAGAAAAATTATGTTTAAGGTTTATGAAACAACTTTAGCAGGCCGTCCATTTATTGTGGAAACAGGCAAAATGGCAGGACTTTCAAACGGTTCCTGTCTTGTAAGATACGGCGAAACAGCTGTTCTTGTTAATGTAACAGCTTCTTCAAAACCAAGAGAAGGAATTGATTTCTTCCCTTTGAATGTTGACTTTGAAGAAAGACTTTACTCAGTTGGTAAAATCCCGGGTTCTTTTATGAAAAGAGAGGGTAAGCCAACCGATAAGGCAATTTTAACATCAAGACTTATTGACAGACCAATGCGTCCGCTGTTCCCGAAAGATTTAAGAAATGATGTATCCATCGTTGCAACCGTAATGAGCGTAGAGCAGGATAATTCTCCTGAAATCGCGGCAATGAATGGTGCAGCTTTAGCAGTTGCAATTTCTGACATTCCGTTTAACGGTCCTATCGGTGCCGTTAATATGGGTATCTGTAACGGTGAATTTGTAATCAATCCAACAAGTGCTCAGAGAGAAATTTCTACTCTTAACTTAACAGTTGCAGCTTCAAGAGAAAAAATTGTTATGATTGAAGCAGGTGCTAAGGAAGTAAGCGAAGAGGATATGTTAAAAGCTATCGAAATCGCTCACGAAGAAATTAAGAAAATGTGCGACTTTATCGATATGATTGCAAAGGAAATTGGTAAAGAAAAGTTCTCTTATGAATCCATTGATGTAAATCATGATTTATTTGATGATGTTGAAGCTAAATTTGCAGAAGATGTTAAGAAAGCTTTGGTTATCATTGAAAAATCAGAAAGAGACAAGGCAATCGGCGTTATTACCGATGCCGCTGTTGAAGCATTTAAAGAAAAATATGAAGACATTATCGATGCCGAAATCGGTGAAGTAATGTATAAATTACAGAAGAAAATCGTAAGAGCATGGTTAAAGGACGAAAGAAAAAGAGTTGACGGCAGAGGAATGGATGAAATAAGACCATTATCTGCAGAGGTTGATTTACTTCCAAGAACCCACGGCTCAGGTATGTTTACCCGTGGTCAGACTCAGGTTCTTTCAATTGTTACCTTAGGTCTTTTATCAGATGTTCAGAAGTTAGACGGTATTGACGAAGAAGAATCAAAAAGATATATCCACCACTACAACTTCCCAAGCTACTCTGTTGGTGAAACAAAGCCATCCAGAGGTCCCGGCAGACGAGAAGTTGGTCACGGTGCATTAGCTGAAAGAGCTTTAGAGCCTGTTATTCCATCAGAGGATGTTTTCCCATACTCAATAAGAGTAGTATCTGAAGTTTTAAGCTCTAATGGTTCTACCTCTCAGGGAAGTATCTGCGGAAGTACTTTAGCTCTTATGGCAGCAGGTGTTCCAATCACTGCTCCTGTTGCAGGTATCTCCTGCGGTCTTATTACTGATGATAATGGTTTTGCAACAATGGTTGATATCCAGGGCCTTGAAGACTTCTACGGCGATATGGACTTTAAGGTTGGCGGTACCAAAAAAGGTATTACCGCTATTCAGGTTGATATCAAGGTTGACGGTTTAACAATGGAAATCATCAAGGAAGCTTTGGAAAAGACCAAGAAAGCAAGATTCCACATCTTAGACGAAGTTATGCTTAAGGCTATTCCTGATGTAAGACCTGAACTTTCAAAATATGCTCCTAAGATTATTACAATGCAGATTGATGTTGATAAAATCAGAGATGTTATCGGCTCCGGTGGTAAGGTAATCCAGAAGATTATTGCTGATACCGGCGTTAAGATTGATATTGAGGATGACGGTAAGGTGTTTATTGCTACAAGCGATGCCGAAGCAGGTAACAAGGCTGTTAAAATCATTGAGGGCATTGTTAAGGAAGTCGAAGTAGGTGAAGTGTACACAGGTAAGGTTACAAGAATTATGGACTTTGGTGCATTCGTTGAAATTCTTCCTAATAAAGAAGGCCTTTGCCATATCTCTAAACTTGATTTCAAGCGTGTTGAAAAGGTAAGAGATGTTGTAAATGAAGGTGACGAAATCGTTGTTAAGGTTGTAGAAATCGATAAGATGGGCAGAATAAACCTTTCAAGAAAAGACGCACTTCCAAAGCCTGAAAATAAAGAATAATAAGTATAAAAACCGACAAAAAAATGTCGGTTTTTTAATTTATTGACGAAGAAATATGTCTGTGGTATAATAATTTAAAATGAAGCTTGAAATGGCCTATATGAATTTTTGGTCCTGACTTGACACGAACTTTATTGGATATTTTGGAAAGGTATGATATGAATTGAAAAAGAAAATATACATAATCTCAATTGTTTTGTTGGTTGTATTGGTCAGTTTTGCTATCTTGGTTAGTGTATACACATACAATTACTCGGATTATCAAAAGATAGTTCAAAATGTTATAGATAAATATGGTATATTTGAGCAAGAGGGTTCTTACGGAGGAATATACACTGGATTGATCTATGGTGAGTTTATAGACTTTGATAACAATGGTGTAGAAGAAATGGTATTAGTATATAGAGATAAAGAGTCATCTCAAGGTTGGGGTACAGTTGCTGTGTATTCGATAACAAATAAGAAAGCTCAGCAGATTTTCTCGTGTCAAATAGATAGCCGTTTAACACAAACTGATGCGAGTTATGGAATTAGCTATAGCATCAAGGATGACGGAACTTATTTAATGGTTGATACTGTTCGACAAAATCCTCCGCAAGACGGATGGAATGAAAAAAGAGTGGTTTTTACTATTAAAGATAAACTTCGTGTTTGTGATGTTCTTTATGGAGAAACTCTTGATTTTATGGAATATGGTGAAATAATATATACAAAGTGCATGATTAATGAAAAAAATGTATCAACTGATGAGTATAAAACTATAAAATCATTATATGATGATTCAAATACAACGCATATATATTTATACGATTTGGAATCCGGTGACACAGGAAAACAGCAGTATATATCATATTCCAAACTTATCAATTTTATGAATCTTCTTGATCAAAAGGCTGATAAGCATTTTTGGGGAGAAACTTGATATTTCGGGATTACATGAGAGTAGATTATAATCTGTATAAGTCTTATAATTTAATACATTAGTTTGCCGATTTATTATATTTACATATATCATCGGGAGCGAGAAAATCCAGTATTCTCGCGGGTTCTAAAGAATTTTGTTCAGAAAAATCGCAGTGAAAAAATCAGGAAAAAATAGTAGGTCCTATTGTGCTTTGCACAACAAGGTTCTCCGAAATATAGAAATCTTTGATTTCGTTATATTTCGTGATGGTTCTTATTATTCACTGTTCTCCTGTCTTGACACGAGTTATTACAAGAAATAAGATTTAGATGCAATCGAGATTTTCCAATGTTTATGCGGGTTTGAGCTAATTTTAAAAAATGAGAAAAGATATATATGCTGAATGCAAAAAGTATCCTGACCGCAAGAAACAAAAAATGGCACGATAATTTCTAACGAGATTATTGGTTGTATCTGTCTTGATACATTAGAAGAATTTTATTTGGGATGACACACTGTTGTCGCACAAGTGTGATACAATGGTGTGAAGAGGTGATTTTTTTGATTAAACCAAGAATTAAAAAAGGAGTAAATCCACAGAATGGAACGGCTATAATCCGTGAAAAAAGGCCCAATATATGTATTTATGGGCTTTCGTTAGAAGAAAAAGATGTATTAACTAAATCATTGCCACATCCAAATATAACTGTAGAAGACGTAACAGATGAAGCGGTATGTATGATAGAATTTTTAAATTTTGCTCTTGTTATTAATCCTGATAACATAAACGATAAAGATTTATCTTTGTACAGTGATTTTTACACGGATTGTGACGGACTGGCAGAAACAGTAATATTCACAAAAAATAAAGCCGGACTAAAAGAATTATTCCCTTCTATAAAATGTATTGTTTTTAATGACTTTGCCGAATATAAGAATAATATAAAATATGAGTTGCTTCAATCATTGAAAAGAAATAATAAATCGGAAAGTTATTCAAATTCACTTGCACAGGCGATAATGATTTTATTTGCAATAAGAAATAAACCTTATATAACAACTAAAGAATTGGCAGAGAAAATTGAAAGAAGTTCAAGAACTGTACAACGTTATATCGAAACACTTCGCTCTGCAGGAGAATTTATAGAATATGATCGTCAGAAAAAAGGTTGGTATCTAATGATAGATGGAAAATCAGTTTTGTTAAACGAATTTTAAGCGATTTAAGAGGGTTTAGGATGGAAGTAATCATACATAGGGGTACACATCAAATTGGTGGATGTGCCACAGAATACAGAACGAAAAACACAAGAATATTTATTGACTTTGGTGCAGAACTTGATAGCGAGAAAGCCAAACCATTTGATATAGAAGGTGTAACCAAAGGCAAAACAAACTGTGATGCGGTTTTCTTTACCCATTATCACGGCGATCACATGGGATTGCTTGATACAATCAACGAGGATGTACCTCTCTATATGGGTGAAGCCTCAAAAACAATTGCTAAAATCTTAAACGATAGATTGAGTAAAGTACCTAATATTGGTTCATACAATCCAAAGCGAATTGATAGTATAAAGACATATAGAGCGGTAAAGACAATAGTTATCGGAGATATTAAGGTAACTCCTTATATGGTTGACCATTCCGCGTATGATGCCTATATGTTCAAGATTGAGGCTGATGGGAAAAGTGTGCTTCACACAGGTGATTTCAGAACACACGGATTCAGAGGGAAAGGAGTTAAACCTACCCTTGAAAAATATGTAAAAAAGGTTGATGCTCTTGTTTGTGAAGGTACAACTTTGAACAGAACAGAAGTGAAATGTGAAACCGAAAACGACCTGAAAAACAGAATTAAAACAGTTTTACAAGACAACAAATATGTGTTTGTTGTCTGCTCTTCGACAAACATCGACAGACTTGCTGGAATATGTTCAGTGATTCCAAAAGGAAAGTATTGTATTTGCGATGATTATCAACTGTCTGTAATTGAGTATATCAGAGATTACGCTGGAGATAAAAGCTCGTTATATAAATTTGGTAAAGTGTTGTATTATAGAGAAAACCTTGACGAAAAGATGAATGACCGAGGATTTTGTATGTTCGTTAGATGCGGTAAAACTAAGCATAAACAAGTTATGGAAAAATATAAGGATAAGAACCCAGTTGTGATTTATTCTATGTGGAAAGGTTATCTTGAACAGGAGAACATAAAAGAATTCCTTGACGGATATAAAAGACTTGATATGCACACAAGCGGTCATGCGGACAGTGATGCAATAAAGATGGTAATTGATACGGTGCAACCTGATATGGTTATCCCAATGCACACAGAAGTGCCAGAGGCGTTCTTAAAGCTTGTGGGGGATAGGAAAGTTTTACTTGCAAAAGATAAAGAAATAATAAATTTGGTGGAATTATAAAATGAAAGAAATTGCGAAAAAAACATTAGAACTGCTTAGAACAAATGATGAATGGGTTGAAAGATACGATGAGTATTCCGACTTTATAACAATGAACATAGAAAACGGTAAACTGGAGGAATCAAGAAAAAGATTCCATGAATGGGAACCGCTAAAGTCTTATATATCTACAACAAATGCAAAAAATCAAGGGGATCTTTTTAAGTATTCTTTGCGATATTTAGGACAACATGTAGCCGAATTAAAGATGAATTTAAAAAATATGGATGTTAAAATTAGTACTGACAACAAAACTTCAAAAACAAATAAAGAAACTTTTGGTTGTGACATTATTTTGAATGAAGAGGATTGGAACGGAAACAAGGCAAGAGAATTTCGCAGATATTTTCGAGAGGGGCTTCCTGTTAAAAAAAAGCATATTGAGCATCTGTTTGAAAGTCTAATTATTAGCGAAATGATAAAAAAAGAAAAAACAAATTTTATAGGCACAAAGCCTATAATGCTCAGAAACACACGCTTTTCTATGCCTACACCGCTTAGGGGAAGTGATGCAGGTGTAAAATATTCCGCTCAAAACGGAGGCGGAATAGATATTTTGGCAAGAACAAGGATGAGTGATGGTAATGTTAGATTAAATATTGTTGAATTAAAAGATGATAATACTGTAAAAGAACCACCTCAAAAAGTGATAAGACAGGCAATAAAATATGCAGTGTTTATACAACAACTATTGAGAAGTAAATCAGGCAAAAAGTGGTGGGGATTATTTGGGTTTAGTGGCGAGGTTCCGTCAAAATTGGTTTTAAATGCCACTTGTCTTGTTCCATCAAATAAAAAACTGAATGATACTAGTTTTGCAAAGAAAAGAATTACGATTTCCGATGGTGATGAAATTGAATTACATTATATTTACTTTGATTATGAAATTGATAAGGAAGGTCAATATAATATCATAAGCACGAAAAACACATCATTTTGACAATACGGTAAACTATGAATAAACAAAGCAAATACAATCCCTCAGTCAGCTACGCTGACAGCTCCCTTTGCACAAGAGAGCCTTTGAAAATTTGCATCTAAACCTTACATCTTACAATTATTTAAAAATGGAGAAATACAATGGAAGAAATAAGAACAGTTGAAACCTTAAGAGAACATGGAAAAATAAACTTTTTCCATTCAGGAGACGATACGGAAAAAAGAACTGAGGGGCTGAAAATGCTTATTGCAGCCAAGCGTTTTGGAGACCCCGAGGCTACATATATCGTTGCAAAGCTTATGCTTGACAGAGTTATTGCGGTGGATAATGAGGAATCGGAAAAACACGCCCTGTCTCTTATGTATAAAATTGCAAATAAAGGTTATATACAGGCAAGAGTATTTCTTAATTCCTATTGTCTGAAAAAATATGAAGAACAATATAAAAACTGTAAACCGTTAAAGGACGGACCTTTGGTGGATTTTGAGGGGAATCCAATTAAAATTTCAAGAAAAGGTTTTTTTACGCCTGTGGATGCATTGTTGGAATATAAAAACGGTAAAAATATACTTACCTTAAGTGCAAATATTGCTTTTTACGGTGACGAAAGTGTTAATGACCCCTATGCTTTCAGAGATGCAATTATTGACGGATTTTTGATGTGGCAGGGTGAATATGAAGTTTTTGGAGGGCAGAAGGTTACGGTACGACTTAATATAACTGAAAATGACACTTTTTTTGATAATGTGTATGTTATGCCTATTACCCCCGAATGTGAAGAAATAATGGAAAAAGCCGGAAACTTGCTTGGAACTAAAAACGCTAAAAATAGATTTATGGATTTACTGATAAACAAACGTTCTTTTGCAACCTTTTTTGGCAAGTGGTCAACTACTTCGCGAAAAATAATTTATATTCAAAGCTATGACCCCGGATTTACGGACTACAATGAAATTACTCATGTTGCAAAGCACGAATTTGGACACGTCTTAGGTCTTGGTGATTTATATTACAGCCCCTCGGATAATCTTGATGGGGTAGAGGTGGGAACTTATAAAGATATAGATTCTTTTGCTGTAAGTGATAAATTTTATAATATCGTTATGTGCGACCATCATGGACCTATCAGTAATAATGATATTGAAATGGTAATTCTTGCATTCAGGGAAAATAAAATGCAGCTTTTCCAAAAGCAAAAATCAAAAGATAAAGAATCTGAAGCACTTGGAAAAGGTAATTGAATATTTGATAACACAGACCATAAAAAAAGAGTCCGTCAGGACTCTTTTTTATATTATCTATTAAGGATTAATTTTGTAAGTTCAACGGGATCAACAATCTTGCCGTCCTTATAAACTCTCATATTACCTGATGCGATTTCATCAATTAATATAACCTCGTCATTGTTGTAGCCGAATTCAAATTTAATATCCCAAAGGTCTAAGCCTATTGATTTTAAATCATCAGCAACGATTTTAGTAATCTTTAATGTCTGTTCCTTCATACTTTCAAACATTTCAGCACTCATAACATTAAGAGCAACCAATCCTTCCTTTGTAACAAGGGGATCGCCCTTTTCGTCATTTTTAAATGTACATTCAACATAACCGCCATCTAAAACAGTACCATCTTCGATGTATTCACCGTATCTTCTTATAAAGCTTCCGGTAGCAACAAGTCTGCAGATAACTTCTAAACCGTGACCGAATACTTTGCCGGGAAGAACTTCCATAGTAGCATCTTCAACATTGGCACCTACATAGTGAGTTTTAATACCTGCATCCTTTAATAATTCAAAATAGTGGATAGAGGTTTCAAGATTTGCTCTTCCGATACCGTCTATTGTAAGACCAACTGAGTTTTCACCCGGATCGAAAACACCGTCTTTACCAGTGCAGTCATCCTTGAACTTTAACATTACATTGCCGTTATCCAAGCTGAAAACGTCTTTTGTTTTTCCTGTGTAGATTTTTTTCATAAGTATCTCTCCTTCAATAAATTATAAAATAAGTACATCACTTAGTATTTTATCATATTTTTTTTCATTTGCATATATTTTTTTGAAAAATTTTTTTAAAATTATCTGTATCGTGGATATGATGCTTTTTTTCTCCTTCTTCTCTGAGCCTTTGAATTTATTCCTACAACTCCGCCGACTGCCGAAGCTGCCAGTATAAAGATAAGGCTCTTTAACAGTTCACTGTTAAAGGCAAATGAAAAGGTCATAATTACGCTTAATATGTAAAGCATAAGAAAATACAGTATTCCCGTAGCAAGTCCGTTGAAAAGACCGTATTCGTAAACATTTCTTGAGGTAAGATACCCTCCGATAAATGCTGCGATACAGGTTATTATCAAAACTGTTGTTCTTATCCCTCCGTCAGGAATTATGGAAAGTGCGGTAAAAAGTGAGCAAAGTATAAACAGTATAAAGGTTAATATCAGAGAAACGGTACTGCTTATCACAGCTCTTCTTAAATCTATTATACCCATTTTAAAAACTCCTTTCTTAAAAAAGTATATTAGGATTTTTTTAATTTAAGACCTTGCCCCTGAAAAAATCCCGATTGTTTCATTTTTTCTTCAATTTCATTCTGTATTTTACGCCAGCTGTGTCCCCAGTTTTCAAATATCGTTTCCTCTTCGGGAGCTCTGCCGAGTAACCTTTGAACTGCAATTTCAGGGTTAAGATACGATAAAAAGGTAAATACCTCTTCAATAAATTCGTCCTTTGTTTTAAGGGTAATTTCGCCTCTTTCATACATAGTTGCCAGTTTCGTATTTTTTAGTACGTATAAAGAATGACATTTTACATTTGAAACACCACATTCATTTAAAAAAAGAGCGGTTTTCTTAACATCCTCCATAGTATCGGTAAAAAGTCCCAGTATAACATGAGCACCTGACTGTAAACCATACTCGTTAATAAGACGGGCAGAGTTTTTAAAATCCGCTGCCGTGTGCCCTCTGTTAAGAATTTTAAGGGCATCTTCATTTGCGGTCTGAAGCCCCATTTCAAACATTATTTCAATTCCCGTTTCTTCTTTTATTTTTTTCGCGTAAGAAAGATGCTCCCTGTGTATGCAGTCGGGGCGGGTGGAAACGGCAATTTCAACAATATTATCAAACTTACTTACTTTTAAAAGATTATTATAAAAAATCTCGGCAGGTAAGTATGTATTGGAAAAATTCTGGAAATAAGCAATAAATTTCTTAGCATTGTATTTTTTGCCTATATATTCCATATTGGATGAAACCTGAATTTCAATGGGGGTAATGGCATTAAAGGTTTCAAACCCTGCTCCTGTCTGGGAACAGAAAATACATCCTCCATATCCCTTTGTGCCGTCTCGGTTAGGGCAGGTAACAGGAATGTTAATGGGCAGTTTGTAAACCTTCTCGTTGTATTTTTCTTTTAAATATTCTGAATACTTGTAATACATACTTTAACTTTAAAAAGCCATTTTAAAAATGGCTTTTTTCGATTATTGGTTTGTCTGATTGTTATCTTCTTCTATTTCTTCTTTAACTTCTTCGAAAAGCTCGTCTCCGGCTTCTTCGATAGCTTCAATTTCTTCTTCAGTAGCTTCCTGTATTTCTTCAATTGTTTCTTCTTTGGGTTCTTCAAAATATTCTACGGTAAATTCAGCTTCTTCTGGGATAAATTCAATTTCTTCCTCTTCGGATACTGCCTCTTTTTTACCATCAACTGCAATAAGAATAACTGCTGCAAGTACACATAAAGCTGCAAGAGCAAGAGCGTAAATAGCCTTTACCTGTTCAAAAGGAGCTTTCTGTGCAACGGCTGAGATAACCGAAGGAACAACATCTGCAAACTGCCAACCGAAAGGAATCATCATAATGATAAGTGAAGCCTTTTTACAGCTGTTTGGAAGAAAAACGCCTATAACAGGAGCAATTGAGAAAATAAATGTAAGTATAAGCAGAACAAATACAGGAACAAGGTAAGAGCCAACAGGCACTTCAATTCCTGATTTCATCTGGTCGAATGCCATTGTAAGACTTTCTACATAAGGTTTGAAAACCTGATTTATGGCAAAATACAGATAGCAAAGTGTTGCTATAACAGAAAGTGCCATTGCAATTATTCTTTTTGCTGAGAAATAGTTATTTTGTTTGTTTAATAGATTTTCGTTCATTTTTGTATGTCCTTTCTTATTCAGGATAGCCGTCGGCTAACACATATTTTTTATTATTCTATCATTTTTTCTTCCGTATTGCAATATATTTTTAAAATTTTATGGTATGGTTAATATATTTATTTACATTTACGTTTTATTAGTGTATAATGAGGGTAATAATATATGGAGGGGAAAAATGAACGAATATTCTGTTGTTAGGGTTGAAGATAAGAAAGAAGAACAACTTTCGGTTTATTGCAATTATAAAGCCGATATAAGTTATATTCTTATAAGAGCGGTTCTTATGTCATTTTTTATATTCTTTTCGGTCAAGCTTTTTTGCCGTGTAGTTATTGATACACCTTATTTTTCTCATCATTTAAATCAGATTATGGCAAAATATGAGTACATAATGGAGGGTGTGTCCATATCATATATGATGAAATCGGTAGATTTTATATATAGAATTGTTGTGGATTATATTCTTCTTTCTCTTTTTGTTTTTGATGTGCTGTGGTGTGCACTTGAAATTATATTTAAACTTAGCTTTTCAGTGCAAAGAAAAAAAGAGATAAAAAGCACTAAGGCTATGAAATTTGTGGGAATAAAGAGAAGACTTGGTCTTTTCTTTTTAAGATGGAATGTAGTTTCGGTTATAATAATTGCCATACTCTATGTATCAAAAATAATAATTTTCTAATCTAAGGAGGCTTTTATGTTTTACATTGGTATTGATTTGGGCGGAACAAATGTTGCCGCGGGTATTGTTAATGAAAAAGGCGAAATTTTAAATAAAACTTCAGCACCTACTCCGAAAACAGGAGCGGAGGATGTTATTGAGGTTATATGTGCCGTTTCCCGTAAGCTTATGAGTGAAATGAATTTATCAGCTGATGATATAGAGGCACTTGGCATAGGATGCCCGGGTATTGTTGATAACAGGGAAGGGGTTATAAGGCATTTAAGTAATCTTGGGATGACAGGAGTCAATTTAAGAAAAATTCTATCCGAAAAATTAGGTATTAAGAAAATCAGTTTGGAAAATGATGCAAATGTTGCCGCAATGGCAGAATATAAATTCTACGGCGATAATGCCGAAAGCTTTATATTTATCACCCTCGGTACAGGTGTGGGAGGGGGAATTATACTTGATTCCAAGGTTTATTCAGGCTTCAACGGAGCGGGAGCAGAGCTTGGACATCTGATTATAGAAAGTGACGGCATAGAGTGTACCTGTGGCTGTAAGGGCTGTTGGGAAAGATATGCTTCGGTTACTGCCCTTTGCAATTTTACCAAAGAAGCAATGGAAAAGAATAAAGACTCGCTTATGCATAAATGGGTTGAAGAAAAAGGCAGTGTAAACGGAAGATGTGCCTTTGACTGTGCAAAAAAAGGAGATAAAGCCGCTAAAGAGGTTGTAGATTTATATATAAAATATGTAGGTATCGGTATAACATCAATAATAAATGTGTTCCAGCCTCAAAAAATAGTAATCGGAGGCGGAATTTCCAAGGAAGGGGATTATCTTTTAAATCCTCTTAAAGAACAGGTGTATAGCTGTAAATATAATAGTTATGTAGAAAAATGCAGTCTGGAAATTGCAAGACTGTTTAACGATGCCGGTATAATAGGTGCGGCTTTTTGTGCTATAAATTAAAAGGGCGCGGGAGATGATAAAATGAAAAAAAATATTTGCCTCATATTGATATTGCTTTTTTGTCTTACAGGATGTATGACGGTTACAAAAATTCCCCAAGAACCAATTTCGGATATTCCCGTAAAGGAAGAAAATATTCTTCCTGCAGGTGTAGAGCTTGGAAATATTAATTTTGGAGCGGAGGAAATTAGTGAATCGCTTTATGTGGAATTTGAAGATAACGGTACAAAGGTAAAGCTTACAAACAGTGACGGAAAGTATTTTCTTGTAAACTATACTGTTGAGAATAAGGAAACCTTCGAGATTGATATTGACCATTCTCTTGAAATAACCCTTATTGATGAAAAGGGAGATGTTCATTACGGAGAATATTATGAATTGGGAACAGGTAAGGAAAATATAACAGTTAAACCAACTGAAAAAGCAAATGCTCTTTTTGTTTCTGATATGGCTGTTGATACAAAAATAAAAACTGTTATATTTGAATATGCCAAAGAAAAATATGAATATAATCTTGAATAAAAAAATGGTGTCTAAACACCATTTTTCAGACTGTCGAAAAAGTCGGTCTACCACAAGAAATAAAAAATAAATTGATTTATCTTCAATATTTATAAAAGAGTATTAATTTCAAAAAATGACAAGGGTATCATCGAAAAACCCTTGTCATTACTTGTTTTTCATCAAAATGAGCCTTGCCGTACTTTAGTACTGTCTGCATTCA
>JAZOVB010000158.1:0-46401 GCA_045658425.1 Clostridia bacterium
CTGTACATTACTGAGCACTTCAAACACGCATGAATACTGGCTTTGGCGCGTCAAACGCTGTCGATTCTAAGGTTTGATAAAAACCCTATTTAAAGACTCTTAATCAGGGTGTCCAGGGTTCGAGTCCCTGATGGTGTACCATAAAAAGCACTTGCAAAAAGCAAGTGCTTTTTTGTTACCCTCATTCTTCGTTTCACTACGATGGATGGCGAGGTTCTCTTCGCTCCATCCCCATCTCGCAGGGACTTTGAACTATGAAACAATTCTTTGGGATTGTTTCAACACGTTCAAACTGATGGTGTACCATACTAAAACTTTAGAAGCGCAATGCTTCTAAGGTTTTTAATTTGTTACTTTTGCTTTTCTCAAATTCACGCTTTCTAACGGATTTCTAACCAAATTATTTTATTTATTACTCTCATGATTTGCTTTATTCTTATTTATTTTTCTTTTTCTGTTTCAAATCGTCCATTCTGAAGCTTTTTTCCTATCCCCTGAAACAATACCGGAGATGTTTAAAAAAATTAATTTTTTAAACATCTCCGGTATTGTTTTATTGCTTGATTTTTATATTAAATAACAAAGTAAATTATTTTATTCATTTACTTCATACACGGTTAAAGGATAACTGTTACATTTACTGAAATTACGAACATAATCATAAGTAACATCTCCGTATTTAACAGTTTCTTTTCCGTTTTCCTTTATAATGGCATAAGTCCTTATACTGTAAGGCTTATAGTTTAATATTGCATTTCCGTAAATGACCGTTCCGAAATAAAGATTTCCCAAAGAATCGAATGTAAAGTTTTTATCCTTTACGGATATTTTATGGCAATCTTTATCTTCTAAAGTCGGCTCTTTTATTCCGTTGATAAATACCATACCGTAATCAATAACAGCTTCGTTGTTTTCAAGTCCGAGTATTTTACCAAATGTAATAAATGCATTCTTTTCTTCATAATTTCCAAGTTCAAAGAAAAATTTTGTTGTACGCCCAGGTACAACGGAAATTTCAGGAACGGTTCGTGTCAGTTTATATTCCCCTTTTGTACCTGTAAAATAAGCAATACCGTCATTTTCGGAAACTGTCATTTTTCCTTTATATATATCATCTTTATATATATACCATATTCCGTCTTTTAAGTCTGTTACACTTATATTGTAGCTGCCTATTCCCGAAATATCAAAGGAAATATCAGAAGATAGTTTTTCTTTGGTTTTACCGAACATAACAACTCTGTCATAAATTTCAACACCGTGATGAGTGTCTGATTCGATTAAAGTTGCAGTTAACGGTTCATTCTCAGCATTTGCATCAGAAACCTGCATAACATTTAAGAAATAATCTTCCTCATTTGATGCAACAGGACTTATCTCTGTTCTTATTCCCCCGCCTTCGTTAATCGCAGAATCGTTCGCCGAATTAGTTTTAAGATTTATTTTTGTTTTGGCATTATTATCTATGATATAATCATCTTTAGTTTCTCCGACTTGTGTTATTTGGGCATTTTTAGGAAGCAAAGTATCGTTTACAAGTTTACCGTTATATGTATTTTCTGAGCGGATAAGTGTTACTCTGTTACCTTCAATCTCAGGTGCGTTTACACCGTGAAGAAGATATGTTTTCTTAAAAGATGCATCCTTTGATACTACATGGTCAAATACTATAAGTGCACCCGGTATATCTTTATTCTTAAAGTTTAGAAACATAAAACTTCTTTCATATTCTGAAACTGTACCGTCAGGATATGCTCCCGAAAGGTCGCCTTTTAAGTAGGTATAATCAGGGTCTTTTACCCCTTCCTCCTGACCGTATGCCAAAACTTTTGATGTATTCAATACTTCATCGGTTACTAATTTTTCAGGATTATCAGGATATATACCTGCTTTTGAATTTGATTTCTGACCGCCTTTGTTTAAGGAAAATCCATTTTTACCCGTATCCCAGTCATTTACAAATTCAGTATCAGAAGTACCTGGATTTTCTATAAGCATACAGTTGTGGGCAATCGTCTGCCTGTAATATGCCTGATGATATGTTCCTCCAAAATAGTTTTCATAATAGGTATTCCCTGTTTCATCTGATGTTTTTTGGGCATTTTCCTCTGTTAATGCCTGATAATATCCCGAATCGGTTGCAAGATTTCCTTTATAATAAATCTGGAAACCGCCTGCATCAAGGTGGTTATGGTCGGAAATATTAAGAGAGTTTATTTTCATACTTACAACCATTGAATTATCATCCCAGCCTGTTCTTGCAATATATGCTCCGCCGGGATATGGAAAATAATGTGAATATGAAAGTGTGCTTATATCCTCTTTTTCAACTGTTACATCATTTGCAATAATACTTTCTACATAATAATCATAGATATCTTTACCCAAATAATTATCAACATAATCTTTAAGAATATCCTCGGAAAATGCTTTAAGATATCCGTCTTTAAACAATGAGCCTACACCAAAAGCCATATATGATGGATTATATTTTTTAAAACTGCCGTCTGACTGATTTTCCTTGCCGTCACCGTCTTCCAAGAAATAACCGTCTCCCCTTTTTGCGTAGATATACCAGTATGGCATATACTGATATTCAGGATTTTCCCATATATTATCTACGCCAAGTGCTTTATATAAAAGTGCACAGGATATATCATGATTACCTCTGTATATTCCGTAGTGTGTACCGAACAGGCTCTTATGTGCATTAAAATATATTTTTCTTACTCCTATATATTCATCTTCTATTCTTCCTGCTGTTATGTTATAAACTTCGGGATATTCGTCATATACAGCAATACCGAATGCAAGCAAATCTCTTAAAAGCGAATTTTCCGAGCCGTGACCGCCGTATGCATTCTGATTAACGGGAGGCCAGCCCATTTCAGTATATAAGGAACATATTTCCAATGCTCTTTCAATTATATAGTCTTTTGTTTCATTATCCTCTTTTATAAGGTCATAACACCAGTCATACACAAGTGCTGATGTATATATAAGATTACCTGCCTTTGTATAATCGTCCGTCGAATTAAACTTAACTTTTTCAAGTCGGTTTTTTATATAGTTTACTGCTTTTTCGCCTTTTTCTTCATTACCGTTTACAAGATAATCAAAAGCAAGGCTTTTTATAATTTTATAATCATCATTTAAATAACTTGTTGATTCAGTAATTATGCCATTTTCTTTTTCAAGATAATAATTATGCAGTGTTATAAAATTATTGTTATCAGGATAACTTTCAGGGTCAGCCATAACCGTTTTTACTTTTTGTAATATTTCAGAATTTACAAGCACTCTCGGATGAGGTTTATTATCCAAAGAAATTTCAGGAGTACTGTATAAAGAACCGTCCCATACAGGTATTTTAGAACTGTTTACAATTTTTATATCTTTAATTTTTGTATAATTTTCTCTTGCAAGTATATTAAGAGTGTGAGTTCCCTCACCTAACTTGCCTGTTTTTACTCTTATCCATAAATAATCTTCGGATATATTAGACATTTTCCCTAAGGTGTAATCTTGACCCAAAGTTGAATCGAAAGAAACATAGATTGAATCTGCCGCGTTTCTGTTTTCAATCTTACCTGTTGAAATTCTTGCTTTAACCCATACATATATACTTTCTTCTTTTTCAAGAGTAAAATCAACGCTTATATGCGGGGTATATTCCTTGTCAGTTTCAGTTTCCGTCGTCAAATGGTTAAAAGATACAGCTTCTTCCTTCGTATCTTTCTCTACCATTGAAAGAAAGTAATAATAAGTTCCGAATTTACAGCTACCGTCAAGCACATTAACATCTAAAATAACACCGTTATCGGAAACTGCCAATACAGCAAAGGAAAAGACAAAGGATAAACAAAGTAATAATAAAATAATTTTTTTCATAAAGACTCCTTTTATCAGCCAAAAGTTAAATTTAGGGGTAAATGCCTGTATCATATTTTTACACTGATGCAAAGCATTAACCCCTTTAATTTAAATTATAATAATTATACCAACAACCTATTATAAAATTATTTTATTGTCATAACAGAACCGTAACATACTGTACCGTCAGCATATTCTACATAAGGTACACAGTAATATGTTTTACCGTTTGTTATTAAATTACCGTAAAGTTTAATTCCGTACTGACCTTTTTCGTTTGCTCCCTTAACATTTTCTCCGATATTAGCTGAGAATTTTCTCAAAGATGTGTTATCTAAAGTAAAGTCATCTGTTTCTTCAAAAGATAAAAGCATACCAAAGTCAACTGCTTCATTACCGGTAACTACTCCAAAACTTGCAAAAGCATATACTTCGAAAGTTTCTGCATCAACCGTAGTAAATAACTGAGATGCACTTGTTGTTCCTTCTTCTACAGGAATTAACGCATAAACAACCGAAACTTCAGCATCATCGCTTATTACTATTTCATACACATTGTTTATACCTTCACAAGCTACTCCATCAGCTGTTACACTTTCAACTTTATAACCCTCATTCGGATTAATTTTAAGTGTATATGTTTTATCTGTGCCTTTTTCAACATAAGTAACTTCTTCTTTTAACGCTACCCCATTTTCGCCGTTTGCAAGGGTAACTTTATAATATTCTTTATCAGTTCCGTCTGCATTTTTAGGAAGATTATTTTTAAGGATTGGATAACCGTCTTCGCATGCTACCCAGTACTTAGTTTCAAAACCATCCGGAAGAGCAGAACCGTCTTTATTTTCATTTATTAATGCTGAATACTCTATTAAGGTTTCACAAGCATCAATATTCTCATTATACGCTAAATCTTTAATACTACCTTTTTCAAGAGCGTATACATCCTGTACGGTGACACTTCCTGTGCTACCATGTGATGCTGCACGGGCAATCGGGAATGCATAAAGGGGATTATAGGATATAACTTCTCCGATATTATAAACACCGGTTAATTTTTGAACCAGTTCACCTTCAACTTTATTATTACCAACATAATATGCTATACCGCCTGCATAAGAAGTTGTTGCTTCAACTTTACCTTTGTTATAGGAATTTTTAATAGTAATATTTGGATTAGCTAAATCGTCATTATTATTTCTTCCGCCTATAAGACCTCCGACATTAGCCGGTGCAGTGATATTACCCTCGTTATACGACTGGTTAATTGTACCGTTAAATGCACCTGCAAGACCTCCTGCGAGCCCCGCTGAACCGTCGGCAGAAACATCTCCTAAGTTGGCACATTTAGTAATATTTGCAGTACCATTATGAGCACCGATAATTCCGCCTGCAAATTTATCGGTTATATCAACAGAACCGATATTAACACAAGACTCGACAGTCAGAACATTATCAGTGGCATCTTTATAATCGTCTACGATACCGTATGTATATCCGCCTACGATACCGCCTGTATATCTTCTGCCTTCTATTTTTCCTTTATTCTTACACTTTTTAACTGTTGCAGTATTACTGGAAACACCTAAAATTCCGCCTGTAAATGTGTTAGTATTTGTTCCTGTAATATCACCGTTATTTTCACAGTTTTGTATTGTTAATTTATTATCAGGTTTCATTGAACCGCCGACAATACCTCCAACAGCCGTTCCTGCACTGATATTACCATTATTGAAACAGTCGGTGATAATAGGTGTGTCTGAATTACTTCCTAACGCACCTAAAATACCTCCTGCATACGAACCATCCGTAGTAGATTCGGCATCTTTTACATTTGTAAAATTACCGTTATTTACACAATTTATAATTTTAACATCTGAGTTGTTACTTGCACCAATCATACCTATTGAAGTAACAACATCGCTCGTAACTTTTGCAGAGACATAATTTATAATGTTAGAGATTACAACACCTTTTTTATTTTGAATTGATTGTGCAATTACTCCTTGGTAACCAGAGTTTTTGAAAATAAGTTCATCATCTGATTTAATAATAAAATTACTAAAAATTATATTATCAACATCAAACTTTTGAAACCAAGCACATCCTTTAAGAGTAATAACAGGTTTTTCATTATTATTTCCTTTTTTACCAATAAGACTTGCATTTAACTTTGATATACGAGCAGTAATTTCAATATCACATTCAACATATATTGTATAACCTGCTATATTATATGTTGTAAAAGCTTCGTCCCAACCAGCCTGATTAAATATTCTGATTGTTGTGCCATCAACTGTAAAGTTTTCTTCCGCTGCAAAGGCAGGAAGAGAAGCAACTGATAAAACCATTATAACTGCTAAAATAAGTGATAAAAATCTTTTCATAATTTTATCCTTCCTTTCTTAGGCACTCGGGAGTCAAACCCTATATGCCTTAAATTTGTTAAATTTTAATCTTTTCAATTTGGCGTTCTCGTAAGGCGATAGCCTGACTTCGTCCTTCGCATTGAAAAACTTAGAAATTTTCCTGCATTTAAGGTCGAAGAGTTTAAAATTAAGAAATTTTGTTTAAGACAAAGAAATTTCAAGAATTATACTTTCGTATATTTGCAGGGATTTCTGCAGTATTAAGCAAAATTTCTAATTTTAAACCATATAGAGTTCGACTACCGAGCGCCTAAGAATTAACCTCATAGGTTGTGATGTTATTTGCTGCAGACGCGTCAAAATTCTGGTCGTCGAGCCACTGACCAAGTCCGCCATCTGCAATTGTTTCCTGAATACAGAAAACATTGGTTTTTAATTCGGGTTTAACATATTTCATTAAACACACCTCCATATTTTTTTATAAAGCATCATATCTTACCTGAGCTTTATTATATTGTTCAATTACAGTATCTGTACCAAGAGATTTTGCTTTGATTAACCATTCATTCCATTCTTTTTCGCCATAATTATCAGACAGGATATATTTTACCGCAAATTCTTCTGCTGCTTTTATAATTTGTGTTGTGTATTTAGAATAAATATCGATTTCTTCAGGTGTAAATGAAAGTACAGGATCAAGAGGCATATACCCTCCGCCTTCTTTATTATTCATCATATCCTGTGCTTCCTGTTCTCTTTCAGTATAGTCATAATATGAACTTCTTCTGTCAAATCTTCTGCATAAATTCTGAATATATAGTCCGTATTCAGATTCAAGTTCGGTTATACCGACACCTCTCTCACCTTCGTGACCAACATATTCTGCTTTACCATCTTCTCTTAAGTTATATGTAACACCTTCAATACCCATTGTCATAAGTTGAGCGCCTGAATCTGAAAGTAAATAGTCGCAAAGTTTAAGTGCAAGAAGTTCATTTTTACCTTTTTTAACAGAAGGACCGCTCTTTGTTCTTTCAGGCGTTATAACTTTTCCTCCAATAGGATATGCATATCTTAAATCATATTCAGGGATTGTATCTTTTGTCTGTTCTTTGAACATATCAAGTCTGCCTATCCAGTCCCATGTGACAAAGGCTTTATCTTTTTGTGTCATTTTCTGTGTCCATGCCGCCTGCGTAGCAGTTATAAATTCAGGGTCGATAAGCCCTTCTTTATACATTATTTTCACAAAATCCAAAACTTCTTTGAATTCAGGGACAACACAGGAATATTTCCAAGTGCCTTCTTCTTCGTTATAATAAGGTTTGAAACCATTAAGTCCCCAGCTATAACCTAAATCTCTTAAAATATTTGTACCTGTTTTAGATGCAAAAGGAGTTGAAGACGGATATAACTTTTTAAGTTCTCTTAAAACATTAAGAAAACTATCCTTATCATTCCACATTTTTATCCCGTGCTTATCAAAGATATCTTTTCTGTAAAGCATACCATGGTTTACATCTCGGCTGATATCATAAGTGGGAAAAGCAAAAAGTCTGCCTTCCGAATCCATTAAATTTTTAAGATTTCCTGCGACATTTCTTTCTTCTGCTTCGTCAACATAAATTTTTTTAAAGTTAGGAAGCTCATTCTGATATTCCATAACATTAACAAAAGCACCCTGAGCACCTAAATCGTTAATTTCAGGAACTGTAAATCCGCTTGGAGTAATTGTATCAGGCATCTGGTCTTTAGATGCTACTAAAACTTTTGCTTTTTCCTTGTATGCCGATACAGGGATTGCCATAACCTGAACATTAAGACCTGTACGTCTTCTCAACTCTTTAATAACTACACTGTCATTATTGGTTGTAACGTCAGTTGAGCAAAGCATTGTAATGGTTGTACCCTTTGTATCAATAGGTAATTTCAAAGTACTGTAATCACCTATTTTGGCAGGGTCCAGCTCTTCTTTTGTTGCAATGTCAAAATCAAGTTCAGACGATCTGTTCTGACAACCTGTAAAAGAAGATGTAACAATGAAAATTGCAAGCAGTAAAAATATTATCTTTTTCATTCATATTTCCTCCCTTCTTAATATGTAATTGTTTATATTGCTACAGTATAATATTAGCAAAGATATAAAATATAAACTTTTAAAAATTATGTAAATTGATTGTAAAAAATAATTTTTGATATTTTATTTAAACCTTACTTCTTTAATATTTACTGCATGGTGTTTGGTGTTTCTATAGGCATTTAGCTGAATATATCTTGCCTTAATTATACCGTTAAAATCTACAACTTGAAATTCATCGGATTTTTCCTGAGAAAACACCTCGGATTTGGCATTAAGAACATGAGTTGTCCAGTTAACGCCGTCTTCGGATGATAATACATCATATACAAAATATCTCTGATGCGGAAGGGTCCATAAGATTTCCATTTTGTCAACAGATACAACTTCCCCAAAGTCGTACTTCAGCCATTTGTTGCCTTCTTCATTCATATGAGTTACAAAAGCCGTTGCATCATTGTTGTCTATAGTAGCATATCCGGTAGTTCCTTCTTCAGCAAGACTACCTGCATCCCAATCAACTGCTGCAACACCTATATAACCCTCAAGTGGGGGAGAAAAATTATCAGATATAACAACAGTTTTAGTATAATCATACCATTTAACATTTGCATATAATGACTCGGATATAAATCTTAGAGGAACAAATATTGTTCCATTAACAATTTTTGCCGGAACATCAAGTGTTTTTTTATGTCCTGCAACATATGCAGTATTTGAATCAGGTTTAACTTCAATAATTCTTCCGTATTTTTCAACTACTGCTGTATTTGTTTCCTCATTCCATGTTATTTTTGCATTAAGTGCATCACCAACGCCTCTTAGAGGAACCATTACTCTTCCGTTTTCGACAAACGGATTTTCTGTGTGAACATAGAAATTATTAACCCTTATTTTTATTGGCGCTTCTATATACTCATAGGATACTTCAACTTTTTCTCTTACAGAATTTTCATTTTTATAAGTCAGTGTGTAATTTCCACTTTCGCCTTTAAACTCTGCGATCGTTCCACTCTCGGTAACAACCGCATCTTTTATTAAGGATGAATCTTTTTTTACTTCCCACGTACCTTCCTTTAAACCTGCAACTGTAATCTTAAATTCACCATCACCATCAAAATTAAATGTTACATCTGAAGCAATTTTTTCTTTTGTCATCCCAAACAAAACAACACGATCAGCAATCTTTACGCCTTTATGAGTATTTGTTTCAATAAGAGTTGCCTGTAATGGTTCGATTTGTGAATCAGCATCAGATACCTGCATAACATTCAAGAAATAGTCTTCCTCACTTGGTGTAAGAGGGCTTATCTCAGTTCTTATTCCTCCTTGCTCTGCGTTATTACCCGAATAAGGAAAAGTTTTAAAAAGCTTATCCCCTGCCCAGAATTCATCTGGATGTTCACCTACCTGAGTAATTTTAACATTATCTGCTTTTGGAAGTAAGGTGTCATTTACAAGTTTCCCGTTATAACCAAGTTCTGTTCGCTTAAGAACAGTTCTTGTTCCATTAATCTGAGGAGCGTTTGCTCCGTGAAGCAGATAAGTTTTCTTAAATTCAGGATTACTGGAAACAACATGATCAAATACTATTAAAACCGCAGGAATATCAGGATTGTCTTCTTTGAGATTTAAGAACATAAAACTTCTTTCATAATCTTTGACTTTATCAGAATATGCCCGTGCAATATCACCACTTAAATATGTATATTCAGGTTTTTGCTCATCGGGACCATGTTCATTACCTAATAGTTTACTGTTATTAAGTCCGGGTTGTTCACTATAATTCATAGCTTCTGTTTCATCAGGATATTCATATTTATTCCCTGCCGGAATAACCAACTGCCCTCCTGAATTCGTAACAATCTCTGAGCTTGAAGAATACTTGAAATTAGTAAGTGGCTCATTAGGGTCATACACAAGCATACAGTTATGTGCAACTGTTTGTTTATAATAGTTATTCCAATATAATGTACCAAAAACATTATTTTCTTCTCCGCTTCTTACGGTCTGATAATAACCCGAGTCAACTGCAAGAGCGCCTTTATAATATATTTCAAATTCACCTGTATCAATATGATTATGGTCAATTATTGTTGCCAGATTTAATTTCATTGTAACAACAACATCATCTGAATTTTTACCCATTTTCCAACCTGTTCTGGCTATATATTCCCCTGCAGGATATGGAAAATATCTTGAAAGAGGCAAATTATCATGTGGAATTGGCTCAATATTCGGATCATTTATTACCAAAAATTCAATCCATCTTGTTGGATCTAATTTTTCTCTTTCATTAAGGAAAGCATATTTTATATAACCATCTTTATACCATGAACCAATCATCGAGTACAAAGTATCTGCACCATGATCTCCCAGTTCAGTTGGATCTGCTTTTTTGTCAAAAGATCCGTCACCATCAACCATGTAGAAACCATCAGGACGGGTTGCATATATATACCAGTAAGGAATATATCTTAAGTTATCATTTTCCCAATAGTTTTTACCATCGATTAATTTACCCATCATATGAAGTGCAGTTGCATCAGCGTCCATTCTGTATGGTCCATAACTAGAACCATACAAAGGTTTCTGACCGCTGTACAAGAAATATTTTCTTACCGGAAGATAATCCTGCTCAAGCCTTCCGACAGCAGTATTATAAATATAAGGATTTTCATCATAGCATGCAATACCAAAAGCCACAAGATCTCTTATAAGTTGCTTTTCTGAACCATGGCCACCCCATGCAGTCTGAAGAACGGGAGGCCACCCTATCTCGTAGTAGTTGCTTGCTAAGAATATAATGTTATCGATAATAAATTCCTTATCTTCCGCTGTAAAGAAATCGTAACACCAGTCATAAATAAGTGCTACACTGAAAACAGTACTGCTTACGGTATTATAATCACCTGTTGAAGTATACTCAACAGTTTTTAAATAATTCAAAATTATAGAAACTGCTTTTTTCCCATTTTCCGTATTACCGTTTATAATATAGTCCATTGCTGCACATTTAGCAACATTAAGAGCAAGTTCGTTATGATTATTTTCACCTGTATTAGGAGCTAAAATTCCGGTCACATCAGTTCTATTTGCATAACTTAACATTTTGTTCCATGTTGGCTGATGCTCTGGATGGTTTCCATTTTCCCGTATTTGTGGTATATCTTCTTTAGTTAAAAGAACCCTCGGATGCTCTCCTTTTTCCGGCTTAACAGATGGAATCGGGAAGAAAAGCTTATCATCTCCATTTTCTTTGTATTCTCCATCATCATAAACCGAAGACGATGCCTTATTGGTTATAACAACTTTGTCTATCATAAGTTTTCTTTCTCTTGGATAGAAGGATACCTTATGAACTCCTTTTGTGAATTCGCTGCTGTATGCTCTGAACCAGATATAATTGTCAGGATCTATTGAAAATTGTTGTTTTTTATAGGCTTCCTTGTCTTTTGCAACGTGTATAGTATCTCCGCCGTTATCAAGAACTTTTACTTTTATCCATACAAAGTATTTTCCATCTTCCGGTGCAAGAAATTCAACACTTAATCCAGGCTTTTCAACATCTTTTGATTCAGTTACATTCATACCTTTTACAGGTGCAACGACCTTTCCGCCTGATGCATCGGGATCATTTTCTACAAAAAATGCATCAAAAATTTCAAGATCCTCTGCCTCAAAAATTATTCGATCAGGATTAAATGAAGGATAATCCTTCATAATTGTGCCATAAGGATTTGCATAAATCTGAGGATATTTATATTCTGCCTCATCATCTATACGAAACATATATTTATCAAATTCAGGAAAAGTGGTAATATCCTTCATATTTTCTTCGGTAAGGCCATTTTCATTAAGTGCATAATTACTTTTATGGCTGTTTGAAGAAACTGAAATTGTAATAAAAGAGCCTGAAATTTCTCCGATATTATATGAATGGGTTACCATTCCGTCGTAAGAAATACCTGCTGATTTATAGCCCTCTATTTTTCCTGAGTTATAACATACATCAATTTTAGCATTTTGCGCTATCCCTGATGCATTTTTTTCAGCTTTTATATTCCCTGTATTAAAGGAACGGGAAATCAAAAGATTTGTTCTGACACAAATTCCTGACGAATCTCCTGCGGAATTTATAACATCGCCAAAATTTGCACAGTTTATAATATCACTGTATGCAATACCTGTTATACCGCCCGCAAAATCTGCTCCTGCATTGATTTTACCTTCGTTTTTACAAGAATCTATAACAGTGTATCCGTTATATGATGCTCCCAAAATTCCTCCTACACTTCCGTAGGAAGAATCAGGCGATGAAATTTCCCCGTAGTTTTCACATGATATAACAGAAGTTTGTGCTGCTGTTTTAATAAGTCCTACAATACCGCCAAGATATATACTGCTTGGTCCATTGTAATTGGAACTTATATTTGCACGGTTAATACAATTTTCTATTTTACCGCCTGTCATATATCCAACAAACCCTGCAGCTACTGTTCTGTTATTTGTTTTAACAGTTCCTTCAAGAGTAATATCTGATACGATTCCCCCTGCCATATTTGCTATAAGTGCGGCAGTTCCCTGAGTGTTTAGTGAAACGGTAATTGTTATCTTTTTTGTATCGTCATTTGATTTTCCTATAATTTTACCATTAAAGGGATTATCCGAAGTTCCGATAGGAACATAGTTTTCAGGTAAAACCATATCATTTAGTATCCAGTAAGTAGCATTCATATCAGTAATCTTCATAAACTGATCTGATGATGTAATTTTATAAACACCATCTTCTAAAGTAAGTTCATTTGCCATAACTGGAAGAAAACCAAATAGAGAAAAAAGCATAGAAACAACAAGTATTATAGATAAAAAATTCTTTTTCATAATGCTTCCTTTCTTATTTTACACACTTAGAATAAGAACCTCACGAAATCCAAAAATCATCGACTTAAGAGTTTCGGAGAACCCTTATTGTGTTAATTCGTAATAAAATGTTCATAATTTTCCTGATAATAATCAGTTCCATCCTCAGAAAATATTGATTTTATAAATATTTCATAGTAACAATCAGGTTTTACATTTTCTAAAACAAATCCGTTTGCATTACTGTTTTCAAAATCAAGTATAATCCATCCGTCTTCATTTGTACCTGTAACATTTTCTATTCTTGTGTTATTGACAACTTTAATCTTTAATTCTTTAATGCCCTGAGGTAAAGTCCAGTTGTATTTTATACTATATATACCCTCAGAAACAGCTGTTTCAAAGCTGTAATTTTTAAGTGCAGGAATTACTTCCTTACTGTGAAGATGCGGATTTTCTTTAAGCTGAGGATATTCGTAACCTTCAACCACAGTCCATACATCAGATTCTTTAAATTCATTATCATTTTCAATAAGTTCTGAAAGTGCATTTCCATCTAAAGATGTACCAAGCCTGTCTGTACCGATATAGGAATTATCCCCTGCCCATTCACCAAGAAAATATACATCATCGCACGAAATTTCCGCCGCATACGGCAAAGTTTTTTCATCAGTAAAGTTTTTAATATAATTTGCTAAAGGGATAACTGAATACAATCGGTTTATTTTATATTTAAAGAACGAAGCTGATTTACCAAGTTCATATACAAATGCAGAATTCATACTCTTTTCAGAGTCTGTTACTTCTCCGTTTTCATCATATACTGCATTATATACATATCCGGTATTATAAAAATCATTTATTGAATACACGGTATCCTTTCCAATCGTTACTTTACCTGATACAACACCTGCCGATGGTTTGGATGAAGGTGAATATATATCTCCTGTATTAAAACATTCCGAAATTGTAATATCAGCATTGGATGATGACATACCAATTATACCACCGGCAACATCACTAAAAGCATATACATTTCCTTTGTTGGCACATTGCGTTACAGTAGCATATCTAAAGTCTCCTGCAATACCTCCAACAACTTTATTTCCTTTTATCGTACCTTCATTATAGCATTTAGTAATGGTTCCTCTGCCACAACCGATAATACCGCCTGCATTAGAACCGGTTGTATATAAAGGCGCAAAATTAGCACAATTGTTAATATCAGTCACTTTATCAGAATAACCTAACATTCCTCCTACATAACCGGTAGAAGATATAATCGTATGATTGGTACATTTTTCGATAATTGCACCTTCTTTAGCAGTGCCGGCAACTGCACCAACATATAAATCAGAACCATTTTTTATATAAATTTCACCGTCAAAATTCAGGTTGGAAATTACAGCTCCTTTATCAAGTTCAGGTACAAATCCAAACTTTTTATATTGATATTCAAGCGGAGAATCACTCGTACCAACATTAAACCTTATTGTAGGTTTATAATCGGTTCCGTTAAGTTTACCTGTTATAGAACCTGAAAGAGCGCCTTCACCTGTTCCGATCGGTTTTGTAATTGTAATGTCATTTGTAATAACATAATGATGAGAAAGCTTATATCCATATTGATTTCCATCCACACCTATTGCATAAAGTTGTTCAGCATTTGTTATAACCCACGGACTATTTTTACTTCCGTTTTGAGTTTCTGAGTCTGAAGAGATATTTTCACTTACAGGGATTTTCTTTTCTGTAGACAAAGAATTCTTAACATCAGGTGCATCAGACAATGCAACAAATAAAACTTTTGTTTCGCTATCAAAAATTGATGTGTCAGGGATAACAACTTCTCTTAAATCCAAATCAATTGTGTAACCGTTATCAGCTTCTGTTCCATCGGAATTTATAACTTTTATCTCATAGCCTGATGCACTATCAACCGGATCCCAAGCAAATATTGCTCTGTGAATACCACCTGCGAATCCATCTCTTACCTTTATAACAGGTGTCGAAAGACTTGAGAATTCAACCACAAGCTGAATTGGTTCAGAATATCCGCTATCAGAAATATTATTTTTACCGTTCGCCATAACATAAACAGTAAATATTTCACTCGCATTGGTTCTTTCCTTTGCAATCAAAGCAAAATCGTTTGTCAAATCAACAGAAGTCCCATTGTAGTTATTTATAAAATAATCATTCTCGTTATCTAAGCAAATTTTAATATTATAACTATCTGCGCCTGTACATTCATTCCATGCTACTAAATATTTTCCTTTATCAGGATTATTTTTTAACACAGGAGTTGCAGCAACTCTTACGGCAGGAGGATTATAGCTTCCTCCTCCGCCACCGCCGCCGGAGCTTGGACGAATATTAACAGAAACGTTTACAGTTTCTTCTTTTACTTCGACAACTTCTTTATTCTCGTCTTTATTCTCTTCTTTATTTTCAGGTTCTGACGGAGTGTTTTCAATTAAAGGAAGAACTTTTGTTATAAGGAAAAAGCCTTCTCCTCTGGTTAAGTTATTATTATATTTAAAAGAGCCGTCTTCATAGCCTTTTATAATATTTTTATCAAAAAGAGCCACTATAGAACCTTTTGCCCATAAAGGTATTTCATCTATGTCTGAAATTTCGGCATCAGTTTTATTTATATCAAGCTTTAATATTCTTGCAAGAATAACCGATGCTTCAGCTCTTGTTATATTTAATTCGGGATTTGCATTTCCCTCATCATCACCACTGATATAACCCTCACCTTTTGCAATAAGCATATCATCAAAGTACCACTTATCTTCTGATACGTCGGCAAACTGTAAATCAGCTTTTTTTGTGTAGTTTAAAGATTTATTGATTATCTTTATAAATTCCGCACGTGTAATATTATTATCAAGTTTTAAGCTTCCATCTGAATAACCTGAAACCACACCTTTATTTATAAGTTCCTGTGTTTCTTTATAAGCCCAATGATTATCATCAGCATAAACAGGAATTATGCAAAGTGAAAGTATAATGCTTAAGCATAAAATCAATGCTGTAAATTTTTTCATATTTCTCCCTCCCTTACTCAACATTTTCGTAGTTGATTATAATAATCTGCGTAGGAACAAAATCACCGTGTTTATATATTATTCTGCTTGCATTTTCAACTGAATAACCTTCTTCTAAAGATCTTAAATCATTAAGTGAACCTTCACTTACTTTTACATCGGTAATTGTGCTATCTGCTTTTCTGAATAACGTAATAAGACTTGGTTTTACAGTTCCGAAATCAGCTGCAACCGATACATAAGTTGACGGATCATCCATATCTATATCACTAAGAGTATATGTTGCAGAAGAACCTTGCTTGCTGTCTGTTTTTCCACCCATAATGCAATGAACAAAAGAACCTTTTATTTTATCAGGAACCATAATGTATCTTCCGTAAGACCCTGTTGTACCTCCGCTTGCATTATAAACATCATACCACACTCTTCCGCTTGTAAAGAAATAACCCTCAGGCATTCTTGTTTTTGCCAGAGAAGAATATGATGTTTCAAGGTCTTTAATAATAACTGCTCTTTCTATATGAGATAATCTGTCTCCGTTTAAGGATACGCGGATAATATCTCCTTTTTCCAAAGCTTTTATATCCGACTCAAAGAAATTTTCGGTTTTTGATGACCCGTTTATTATATAATCATAAGCAGGGTGCATCCCCTCTTTATCATAAATTGCAGAAAGCTTTGTTTTACCGTCAACAGTATAATATATCTTGGTTTTTTCTTCTTCGGAAGCCGGATCATAATATGTATTTTTTTCTAAGTATACTGCAAGCTCCAATTTATCACCGTCGTCACTTACTGTATTAACATCCATACCTCTTATAATTACCATTTCTGCAATGCCTGTATCAGGATCAATATTATAACCCTGAATGTCATACTTATATTCGTTTAATAATGTATCGGATAAAACAACCTTATAATTGGAATCATCTTTTTCCATTTCAAAAGATTTTATTATATCGTATGAAATTGACTTGTTATTGGACGGATTTGACAAATATATTCCATAGTCATTGAATCCGCAAGTATCTATATCAGGTACTCTGAAAACATAGGTTTTTGAGGTTATATAGAATCTGCCCTGTACGGTTGAAGAATCTGCTCTGTATATATCTGTACGAGGAGAACGATATCCGGCTTTTAATTTTGATGAATCGTAAGCTTCTTCATTTGAATATCCGATTGAATTTGCATCTGAATATATATTTCTTTCATCACCCGGTTTTGAAATTATCCCCTCGGAAACTCTTTCTGCTACAGTAAGATAATCCGGTGTATCGGTATTAATTGCAGAAATTTCTCCATAGTTATTGAATTTTACTATAACAGGTCTTGAAATTTCGTTTTCATAAGGAGCATCTGTTTCGGAATTTATCCATTTTTTGTAATTTACAGGGCGATTGCTAAGTAAGCTATACTGCTCGTCTGCATTTTCAGAGCTTTTTCCATCTATTTTAGCTTTTTCTGATACTTCATATGTATTAACCGAGTTTGTTCCTTCCAAAAGCTTAACAACAAGCTTTCTTGAACCTCCGATATTGTTAACCTTTGCAGAAATCACATATGCATAGTTATTTGTTATATTCTGCATATCAGCTATATATGCAATTTTACCGCAAACATCTAAACAAACTGTAATGTTACTTTCCATATTAAGCCCGTTATAGTAAAGCTGACGTACACTATATATTGAAGAAGATACTTTATAGTCAACTGAATTAACGGTTATAAGATTTTCAGAAACATTGTTGCCCCCAAACATTCCGTTTACAGTATTTCTTGAAACAAAAAGAAAATACATTGTTTTTCCGTCAATTCTTTCAGGTGCTGTTGCAACTGAAATTATATCCCCTGAGTTTATATCTTCCAATGCTTTTATTTCTTCATTTAAAGATTTTATTACATAAACCGCTTCATCAGAATCAAGATTAATATTTTTTCTTGGATTCCATATACATGAAATATATTCTTCTTTTACCCTGTCAACGACAATATTCCACGCAGGATTTGAATTTTCAGCGATAGAATCTTTATGCCCTGAATAATTAAAGCTCATTATACTGATGGTTTCAGACTTACCGTTCCCATCTCCGTCAATGAATGTTATAATACCATCCTGAGGCTTAAAAGAATCATAATTATATCTTTCCTGCATAACTCCGTTATAAATAACATCAGGAAATTCTTCTGTTTTCACTTTATCAAATTTATCATATGATACTTCATATTCAACATAATTGGAAGTAACGGTTAAAACATCGCTTCCAAAAACAGTTATTGTTTTCATATTTTTATAGTCACGGCAGAAAACAATTTCTTCTTTTCCCGTTTCTTTATTTCTTTTTATGTATGCTGTTACCATTTTACCAAGGTCAAACAAAACATTTGTATTACCTGCATCAACGGATAGCTTTGAACCATCATTAAGTTTTAATGTAACTGTTCCCATTTCGGTAACATTACCCTCGATTGCACTAAGAGGTGTTGCAATTACCTTTGCATCATACTTTGAAATATTATATTTAGTTAAAAGAAGGTTTTTATCAGGCGATACGGTAAGTCCAAGCTCGCCCTCCGAATTTACCGAAGTTACATCTGCATACGCACTAAAGAGAGCATTGTATATAAGTTTGGATGCAACATCTCCTGTAAGAACGGTTTCTGAATTTGATATACCTTTTAAAATTTCAAAACTGCCGGCTGCGGCATAATAGCCTGTCGGATATCCTCCGTTTGCAACAGCATAATATTTAAGTCCAAGTGCTTTTATAATAACAACTATTGCATCCTGATAATTCATTATTTCGTCAGGAAGAAAGTCATTGTTATAAGTTCCGTTTACTATTTCCAAATCTTTTGCCGCTTTAATTTCTGCATAATAAGGATGAGTAGAAGAAACATCCGTAAAAACATTTTCGCTCCATACACTCAAATCAAATATATTTTCAGGATAGAATGTATTTATAACAAGCGAGGTAAACTCGCCTCTTGTAAGAGTATCTTTGGATAATATATCCAAGCTTGATACACCGATACTCTTAAGGAAATTCAATTCCTCCGTATATTTTCTGCCAAGCGTAACATTTTCATTTGTTATATCTTCTGCCAATACCGTAAAACTTAATAATGTTGAAAGTATAAGAAGATATGCTGCTAATTTTTTCAATTTACATCACCTCTTAAATTATTTCGTTTTTGCTTTTGTTTTATCTCGTCAACAAGCTGCTTTGGAGAATTACCGTATTTTGTTTTAAACGCATTGGAAAAATACGATAATGAATTAAAGCCCGATTCAAAGCATGCTGCCTTCATTGTGATATCAGAATGCATAATAAGATTATAAGCATAGTCAAGTCTTACATCCATAAGATAGTTTTTACAGGACACCCCTAAAGTCTTAATAAATAAAACACTTAAATAATTCTGCGAATAATTAACCTCATTTGCAATATCCTTAACGGAAATATCATTTTTAAAGTTTTTCTGTATATAAGTCATTGCTGCTTTTACAGGTTCGTCGCCATCGCTTTTAGCAATATTTTTGTCTTTTTCCTTTAACATCAGGGCAAGAATTTCAACAATACTTTTTATACACATAAGATTTGTCTTATCGGTGTTAGTTTTTTTATACTCACAGGAGAAAATATCAAAAACCTCTATAAGCTTCTCAAACGTTTTATCCGAAAGAGATATAATATACGGAAGCTCGTCAATTTCAAAAACACCTTTAAGATATTTATTATAAAATGCGCTTTTAAAGCGAAGAAGTTTATAACTTATCGACTCGTCTTTATCATATAAAAACAAATGATAATCAGCAGGCGATAAAAAAGTAAGGTCTCCTTTTTTCACTTTATAACATTTGGAATTAACAACCTGTGTCGCTTCGCCGTCGACAAACAGCAGAAATTCATATTCATTATGCCAATGAGGAATTTTAACACCTCTGTCTTTCATATTATATTCATTACTCAATCTGTAAAAATCCGCTATGGTCGGACATTTATGAGTTTTTGATTTTATAATATTATTTGCGTTTATTCCTTCGATTTCCGCTTTGAATTTTTCATAACAATCCTTCAGTCTTGATGCTGCAAGTCCGTTTTGGAACAAACAATTATCTTTGTATCCCTCAAGCGGTATAAAAGTATTTTCAAGTTTTTTCGCATAGTCGTCGATATATCCGAACATTTGGGTTTTTATCTCCCAGTTATACTCGTCAATGTAACAAGCCATATAATATAAAAAGCCTATTGTATTAAGTCCGTACTCAATCTGTTCAAAGTCAGTCTCAAAAGCACTCTTGTCATCTGCATTTTCATATATCTGAATAAATTTATCATATATTCTTTCATATTCATCTTTAATTTGTGCAAAAGATAATCCCGCTTCGCAAGAAGAAGCTTTATCAAAAAGATGAATATGATTGCAATTCATAAGGTCATCGCTTTCGCGTATAATATCAAGATTAAGCGAACGTCTTTTTTTACCGATACATTGATAATGTTTCCAGTATTTACAGCTTGCGGTTGCTTTTTCAAGTGCAGAATATATTTCCTTTATTTCATCTTTATATTTTCCGTAACGGCTGTAAAAATAGTCGTGTAAAACATCATCACAGTTAACATCTGCATCCCATAAAATTTTTGAATAAAGATAATTGTTTATTGCAAAAACTCCCCAGTTTTTTGAAACAAAATCTCTGTAATAAATATGCCTTGCACCGTTTTTATGATAATATAAAATATCGTTTGCCATTCTCTTTGTAAATATAAACGGCATATTTGAAAATTCGGCGGCATTGTAGTATTCCGCAATCATCAACTCGCCTTTGTAAAATCCGTTTATCCACGGTTTCATAACATCAATGAGCATCTGATTTGTTTCCTTACATACAGGGTCATCAATATCATGCATATAACAACGCTCATTTACAAATAAAATAACAAATATTGTATTATAATCAAAATCATAAGGTAAAGGTTTATCGGGTGCTTCCAGGATATCCCGGTATGCAGGTACAACAATTTTAATTTCTCTTTTTATTTTGCCTTCCTCTCTTGCTTTCTTTATTGATTTATCAAGTTTATATGCAAGCATCAGCTGGCGGTATGAAAGCACTTTGTCCTGTGAGCATTTTTCACAACTGCACCATGTACCGCTGTCCATAGGCCACAAGTTAAAATAATCTGTATATTTCAGTTCGCCAAACGCAAGAGAATCAACTATAAGTCTTATTACCTCGTCGGTTGCATCTTCGTTTGATGTACAAATATAATCACCTGTATAATGTGATAATCTTTTTGCTTCCTCATAGTTTCTGATACAGCGTCTTTTCCCGTCAACCTCGGCAAACCATTCAGGATGTGCTTTTCCGTAAGTGAGCGGTACTCCTGAATTAATACTCCTTGCATCAAATAATGGAGAAACAGGATAAGGGTCATCAGGTTTTCCTTTTCCGCCGAAAATTTTATGACAATACGGATATTCATGGTTTACATCCATATATTTATAAAATGTGTCATGTCCTCCTACACTGATATAAAAACACAGTTTTTTTAACAGTTCGGGTGACCCGATATTTTTTAAATGAATATAATTTATTTTATTGTGAAAAAGCCACATTAAAAAATCAACATCTGAAGTATTTACAAAAGAACTGTATGCTCCTCTTGTTTTATAAGAAGGTTCCTTTGTGATTTCAAATTCCGCTTCGGTCTTATAATCTTTATTTTCGTTATAATATATACCTTTTTCTCCGGGAAATATAAAATTAATTCCCAAACGCTCCATATAAAGCATTACTGCATTTCTTGTTCCTTCATCATCACAGCCTGAAAGAAAAACAATGTGTTTGTTTAAGAATTTCATTCCCCTTAAATAAGCTGTACCAAGCGGAAGTTCGGGAAGCTGATAAGAAATTCCATATTCTTTCGAAAATTTTGCCGATGTTTTATTCCCTATAAAAATTATTACATCGGAAGTTTCATTTTCAAATGAAAACTCTTCTGTATCAGATATTTGGACAACATCATTTTTAACACTTTCCATAACCTTCTTAAAATCCGTTGCAAGAAAGCACTCGATACATTCCGTTCCTCCGAATCTTATAGTCCAGTCAACATTCTTTTCTCCGAAAGCTGCATCAAAAACAGATGAAAAAACACCTTTTGAAACAACTATTTTATATTTCATAAATTCCCCTCCCTCCGGATAAATACTATATACTATATACTAAGTATATAGTATCATATTATTAAAAGACAAACTTTAAAAAACAACTTGTTTGAATATAAGAAATCATTTATTTAACTGTTTTATCGCTTAAATTATATCATTTAAGAGGCTTTGTGTCATTATCCAAAAAAAGGAACAGCTGTATCACAAACTGTTCCCGTTTTTACCGTCAGAAAATAATAATATTATCCCTTTTTACTCCTTTGGGAGAAACTCCGAATCTCCCTTTAAATGCGCTTGAAAAATACTGCGATGAATTAAACCCTGATTCAAAACAAATATCGGTAAAATTCATATTTGTACATTTAATCAGTTTCATACAATAATTAAGACGGATGTTTTTAAGACATTCTTTAAAGTGAACACCTGTACTTTCATAAAAGAAACTGCCGAAAATCTGCCTTGATATTCCCGAAGCATCCGCCACTTCTTCCTTTATGATATTGGCTCTGAAATTTTCATACATATAAACAAGAGCAGTCATTATTCTTTCATCTGATTTTTTCCTGTTAATCATATTACTTAACGTACAAATAATAACCTGCTCGGCAACACTGTTTATAAAGAGCACAGACGGTTTCTGACACTCTTCCTCAATTTCAGAAACAATCATATCGCAAAGTCTTTTTACAGTTAAAGCATCTTCCTCGGAAACCTTAATTTCATCAGGGAATAAATCAATTGATATAACCCTTCCCACATCGGTTTTCAATAAGGAAAATGAAAATTCAAATTTGTACAGACCCGTTTGTTCTTCAGGATTTATCAAAAAATAATCAGTAAAAGATGCCGCAAAAACAGAATTCTCTTTATACAAAAACTCCTTGTCATTTATGATTATTTTGCCTTTTCCCGATTCTATAACAATTACAAACATATCAGAGGTATAAAACATAGGAAAAGGTTCGCTGATATTATGATAAGATACACCGCATTTATCATTAATATCTATTTTAAAATCTTTTTTCACAGTCTTACCCTCCTTTTTCACTTATTTTAAATTATAAAATTTTAATAAAAGTCTTAAAAACATTAAGATAAGTTTTTATAAAATTCCTTTTCTAACATATCCTGATATCCATCTTTATATGTTCCCGAAACAAATTCTTTTACACCTTCGTCTTTTAATCTTTGCCAGGAAAATTCTTCTTTGCCAACCAGGACAGGATAAAAGCAAACACCGTTTTCTTTTGCCGCTTTAAGGTCACCCAAAGCATCTCCTACCATAAGAACTTTGTTTTTATCGTAGTTTCCTTTCTTTAAAAGCTCGCTTATACAAAACGCTTTGCTTCCGTATGTCTGGTCCATAAGAAGACTTACATATCGTGTAAGACCGCATCTTGTCCATTCTTCCGATATGGCATCTTTATTAGCAGAAGAAACAACGCAGATATCTGCAATTTCGCTTATTTTTTCAACTGCTTCAAAAACTCCGTCAAAAGCACCCAAAGTTTCGGGAAGTTCAGTTATTGATTTATTAACATTTTCCGACCACTCAAGTGCTTTTTTAAGTTGCGGATTATTTGTTTTATCTATCTCTCTTTTCAAAGATTCATTTGAAAGCTCATTGGTTGTAAGCGTCCATTTTTCAAAAATATCATACGGTTCTATTTTACATATTCCTTTTTTTTCAATGGTTTTCAAAGTTTCTTTAAGACCAAGAAAACGGTTGATTCCTCTTGTAATTGTGTAAAGGTTAATATCTTCCCATATTTTTTGAACACAGTCGCCATAAGCTTCAAAACCATAGGATTTTATCATTTCCGGACCAAAACATTTTTTATGTTTAACGTCCATTGTATCCATGGCACATCCATCTGAATCAATACATACCAAAAAATTTTTATTTTTCACAAATTTATCCATTTTTACCACCCGTTTATTAATTATGCATGATATTCAACCGGCCATACTCCTTCAGGAATAATTTTCCCGTAAAGAGTTCCTGCAACTACTTCTATATTATCAGGTGATGTTGCAAATGTTATTATAACAGTTTTTGCATTTTTTGGAATAGAAATTTCTTCATAAGGAGTATTGGTAACAAGAATTACTTTCTTACCTGACTCAATTATTTTTTCTATTACATCTTTATTGCAAAGTTTGCCTCTGATATAATAATTTGTAATAACTACCGTATCATAATTTTTTATTTCTTCTTCTATGTTTTCTTTATCCCTTTCATCCCATGTATAGTCTGCTTCAAGATAATCAACATTATTACTGTACTTCTGACATTGTTCGAACAGTATTCCCGAATGCCACGAAAAATTATTGAAATCCCCAACTTTTTGCTCTATAACAAGAATTTTTTCATCGGGGTTTACAGGCAGAAGTCCCTCTTTATCTCTGCAGATAAGTACCGAACGCCTTGCCGCCTGTTTGGATAATTCTGTAATAGCTTTATCATATATTACTGCTTCAGGGATAACATCATGGTCTTCCCTGTCAAAAAACAAACCGTATTCGTATTTTGTATTAAGCACTCGATAAACTTTTTTATCAAGCTCCTCGATGGATATTCTGCCTTCATTTACAAACGAACGAATGGTTTTTACAGTTTCTTCCACAAGTTCATTTTCCGCTTTCATAAGAACAAGGTCTGCGCCTGCTTCCAAAGCCATAGCACAAGCATTTGCAACACCATATCTTGTTGCAACTGCACCCATTGTCATACTGTCTGTTGTAATTACACCTTCAAAGCCTAATTCTTCACGGAGAAGTCCTGTAATAATCGGTTTTGACACTGTTGCTATATTATCAGGATCAAATGCCGGAAAGATACTGTGAGCAAGCATTATTGAAGGCAACAAATCAAGTTCAATAAGTCTTCTGTAAGGAAGAAGTTCTCTTTCAAGCATTGTTTTACGGTCAACATTTATAACAGGAACTTTAAAATGAGCATCAACATCAGAGTCACCTCTTCCGGGAAAATGTTTACCTGTTGCAAGAACTTTGCCCTCCTTAAGACCTCTGCAATATTCTATTGCATATTCCAAAACCACCTCTGCTTTATCAGAGTATGCTCTTGTTCCTATTTCGGGATTTTTCGGTTCAGTATTTATATCAAGAACAGGTGAATGCATCCATGTAAATCCTACTGCACGGCTTTGCTTTGCTGTTGCAAGTGCGATTTCATAAGCCATTTTCGGGTCATTTGATGCAGTCTGCCCCATAGGTTTTGTAAATATTTTTACTCCTCCAAAACTAAAATCAGCCGAACTTCCGCCCTCCTGGTCAAAAGAAAAATGAAGAGGAATTGACAAAGGACGTTTTCTTGCCTCTTTTTGAAGGTCATCAAGTACCGTTTTATATTCAGACGCTGTGCAAACAGGAGAATTTGAATGTTTCACGCCGTTTTTTCTTGTCACGGTAACTATGGCTTTTTTATTCTCAGGGTCAACATAATTTCCAAACACACGGGTATTGGTTGATAATCTTAATCCACCGCAATGATACTTTGAAATGTATTCATATATATGGCTGTGAGCAACCGTACCGGCAAATCCCAAAGTAAGCAATGCACCGATTTTCTGGTCAAGCGTCATTTTTTCGATTAACCCTTTTACATATGTATTATCTATATTCATTACTAAACACCTCATTGCAATTATATTTTAATATGAGTTTTTTTTCTTATAAAAATATATAGTATTCATTTAAAAAAAACATCTTATATTAAAATTATAACACCATAAGAGGAATACATAGAAAAAAGCAAACTTATAACGAGTCACTCGGAAGTCTAAGCCTGCTTTTCAAATTATTTTAAAACTCAAAAACATCTTTGTCATTTAAAAATTTAACAAAAGGGTAAATCTCTTTGCATCGTTCAAGAGAACCATTATAATCATTAAGTATCGCTCTTCCATGATGAAGAAAATATAATTCCTTTACAGAAAAGTTACTGTCTTTAATTTTTTGGCATACTTCTTCGGGTTTATGATGCCCCGTTTCCATAAGAAGAATATCACAGCCGTATTCAAGTATATCAGATAAATCTTCAAATTCTTTAACATCTGCAGAGTATACTATTTTTTTATTTTCTGCTTTTACAACAAATGAAAAAGACTGCCACATATTATTTATTTTTGATAAATGAAAATTATGATATGCCGTTACTTCTATATCTTCATTTTTTAAAATTACAGAATCATTTATATTCTTTAAAACCGTTTTATAATCGCAGGAATAATTACCTTCCGTATTTTTCAGCACAGTCATTATGCCGTCAAAAGTTTCCTGATTAGTCATATAAACATTTATATCGCCGTATTCTGGCAACTTTTTATTTAAATTGGAAAGTTTTCTTATATTCCACAAAAGATTACCCAGCCCGCCTACATGGTCCATATGGGAATGTGATATAAAAATATCTGACACTCTAAGTAAATCCACTCCCATTAAATGAGCAGTATATGAACAATTTTCACCTGCATCAAACCAGTATATTCTTTTGTTTATTTCGATAGCAAACGCAGTATGATGCCTGTCTGTAATAGGTTCAGTGCCTGAACAACTTCCAAATATAAATAGTTTCATTTTAATCACCCGTTTTAAAGATTTACAGGAAATACTCCCGTAGGCTCAAATTCTCCTTTTAAGGCTTTTATCGCCCAGTCTTCGCATTCACCGCCTGTTGTACCCCAGAGAATTCTCGGAATATTTTTAAAATTTTCAATAACATAAGGGTCACCCATGTGAACAACAGCCGATATTTTATCTTCGTAACATTTTATCATATATTTTATACGGTCATTTATATCATCGTTTGCAACATAACTTGAAGTCTGATTAAATGTAAAAAATACAGTTTCATCATAATCATTTATATTATAACACACTTCTCTTATTTCAGACTTAAACGGATATTCGTTGATTATAAGAACCTTGCATCCCGGAAATTCTTTTTCTATCATTTCTTTTTTCTTTTCAACATTTTTTCTGCTATACTGATTGACACTTTGTAATTCTCCGATATTATCAATAAAATCATAACTGTTTTCGCAAAGAAGAACAAATAGTTTTTTTGAATTATCATCAAGTTTTACACTTGTATTGTCAGCAATCTTGGAGCATAATGCAAGTTTACTTATATTTTTAACATCTTCAATCTGCTTTTCGGACAATTCAGATGAAGATGCCTGTTTTAAAGTTTGCTCCTGAGCCCACAACACATGCGAAACTGCATCATTAAGTCTTTCTTCGCTGAATGCACCGGTTTTATATTCATCTAAAAGATAGTTATAAACTTCTTTAAAATTAAGTGCATCGGTATGAAGAATTATATCGTTTCCTGCTTTTATAGAAAGACCAAGGCTTTCTTTTATTCCATATTTTCTGGCAATTCCCATCATAGCCATTGAATCAGTAAAAACAAGACCGTTAAATCCAAGTTGTCTGAGCTTTCCTATCGCTTTTTCGGAAAGAGATACAATATATTTATCATCAATATTTTTAAGCACAAAATGCCCTGTCATAACCCCTGTAAGACCCGCTTCTTTTATGGCTCTTTCATACGGTTTGGCAACAATTTCAAGAAGTTCGTTTTCACTCATAGAAGAAACTCCTTCTTTCATATGAGTATCATCTAAAATATCAGGGGGATTTAAAAAATGTTTTGCAGATACAACCATCCCTTCGTCCTGATAACCTTTTATCATAGCCAAAGCATAGTCACAAACAGTATTAATATCATCACTTAAACAACGGGAATTTCTGCAAACCGCCCCTTTACTTGCCATATCAACAACAGGTCCCCATACAACATTATATCCTTTAGCTTTGGCTTCTATGGCAACCGTTCTTGCAAGTTCATAAGCATATTCTACACTGCCTGTAGAAGAAACCGACATAGTGTGGGGAACTTTAAGTTCACTTCCGGGAAAGCCATGTTCCATATCCGCACAAATAAGAACAGGATAATCAGCTGCTTCTTCAATTTGTTTTATAAATTCGTCGCGTCCTTCAAAATTTCTTACTTGAACTGCACCTACCGCTCCTTTTTTTAACATTTCAAATAAAAAATCTTTATCTTCTTTTGTATTATACCATCTTACACATATAAGCTGTCCTATTTTTTGTTCTAATGTTAAATCGTTAATATTTCGCATTCTGCTATTCTCCTTTTAATACTCTTTTAAAATTATTATAAATTTATTTAAAAGGGGTTGCTTTTTTATTTTACAATATTCATTTGAGATTTTCAATGAATATTATAAAAAATTCCCGCTCGGAGGTAATCTCCAAGCAGGAATAAATTTATATCTTTTTTATAAAATCAGCATTGTTTTATACCGCAACCAATAATTTTTTTAGCTTTAATGTCTTCCTGGATTTTATTTAAACATTCGCCGAATCTCTGGAAATGAAATATTTTAAAAACAAAACATTTACACTTGATAAAACAGCTAAAACTCTTCTTTCTCTGTTTTTAGAAGAAGCAAAAAATGCTTTAGGTAAAATTCCGAGCGATTATAACGATAAAAGAAACTTAAATTTCAATCTCGATGTTTTTGGCTCATCACAACTTTTAGAATGTTATTTTACGGAATTTTTAATTAAACTTATAAGAGGAGGGACTGTACTTAGTAAAAAAGTTACTGTATCAGAACAATCGAGAAATATTGCAAACAATTCTATAAGTGAACTTATATGCGATTATATGAAAGAAAATATATACAAAAATGTTAATTTAAAAGATATATGTACACATTTTCTTATCGGCAAAACACAACTATGTCAAATTTTTAAAGATAGCACAGGAAAAAGTCCTATGGAATATTACAGTATATTAAAAACAAAGGAAGCGAAAAAGATTATAAGAGAAAAAACATATTCTATCAGTCAGATTTCTGAAATGTTAGGATATTCTTCAATACATATTTTTTCAAGAGCATTTAAAAAGTCAGTTGGCATATCGCCAACCGACTATGGAAAAAGCATCATATAGTTATTTATTAAACTTTTCTATACTTTATTTTACCTTTTAAAAATATACTATTTTTACATTTTTTATATTGTTATATCATAGAAAAAATCACAGGAATTGTTATAACTGCAAGCAAATGGGAAATAACTGCCATTGCCGCTGCGACAGAAGTATCCTTACCATATGCACTTGGTATAACTATTGTATTAAGTCCAAGAGGCATAGCAAGTGAACAAAGTGCGCATATATAAATATTTTCAGGGATAATAAATAACTTTGCAATAAGAATAAAAATAACAGGTATAACAATAAGCCTTACAAGAGCAACGATATAAGTTCTTATATCAGAAAATGTTTTCTTAAAAGAAATATTTGATACAACAACACCTGTTAGAATCATTGCAACCGGCGACATACAATCCCCTGATGTGTTTATTAAAGATACTAACCATGAAGGTAAATTTATTTTTAAAAGTCCAATTATCATTCCAAGTATCATAGCAATAAACATCGGATTTATAAATGATTTTAATGATTCTTTGAAGGTCTGTTTTTTTTCAGCATCTGCCATAAGAAGCCTTGGAACACCCCAAAGATAGATTAAAGTCCATAGTGGCAACGTAAAAATAAGATATTCAAAGAATATATCAGGAAATAAATTCATTACAACAGCAAGTTTTTTATTGTGAATTAACACAACAAGGTTCTTAGAAAATCTTAAACATTTGGATTTTAGATTTTCGTGAGGTTCTTATTAGTTAAATACATATATTTCCTGCAATTGTGAATTTCGATATTTTGCAAGAATTTTTGATGCTCCGTCTCCATAAGTAAGATAATCTTTAATATCGCTAAGTGTTCCTATTTCGACTTTTTCGCTCTTTGTGTCAATAACTATAATCGGTAAAGTCGTTGATAAATTTACACATAGCAGTTTTTCACTGTTCCACGAAACATCTGATGCTTTATCAGGAATTATTCCATGAGCAAATTTATTGGCTACAACCAAAGTTCCCTCTTTATCATAAACATATCCGAAAATATTATTTAAGGTTGTTGTTTCATCAATCGAATAACTGTCTCCGCTTACTTTGATAAAGTTTATTCCTTGATTTGTTGATATAATCACCTTATCATATTTAAAAGCAATATTATCAAAATCGTTTACAATTCTTATTATATCTCCGCATTTTAAATCTTTTAAACCTGTAGTATAAGAATTTGCATCATCAATCCAGAATTCTTCATAAACCCCTTTATTATAACCTTTAACTTTATACATCGAACAGTCTTTTTCTTCGTTGTAAACTAAAGACACTTTTTCAACTACATAGTATGACGTGCTAAGTCCGACTCCGCCTCTTAAATTTATAACAAAATCTGCATATCTTGACTCAGGGTCAGATTTAAATACGGCTACATTGTATTCACTGCCTGCCGATAACGATGCTCCTGCAAAATTATATGTATAAAAATCAACATTTGAATAATCACTGGAAGTTATCTGAAGAAGAGTTGCATCCGAGCTCACAGGAATAGACCATCCCAAAATATTACCTGTCGAAGCAACATAAGTGCTGTTGCCGAGTAGTTCAAGGGTATCTTCAGATGCAGAACCACTTCCACTATTATGAGTATCAATTATTTTTATTTCATTATCTTCATTAGTCTGAAATCTTACTATAATAACATCTTCGCTTATTTTAAATCCATCAGATTTTGTTTTAACAGTTTTTAATTTTTTATAAACATTTTCAGCATCATTTTTATAATAAACACCATCAACTTTAACCTTGTCAGAAACTTTCATTTCTGAAACATATCCGTCAGGAGTCAGCATTTTCATAACAACATATTCTGAATTTCCTGTTTGACGAAAAACTGTTTTTAAAGAAACTCCATATTGCATATTTCTGCCATAATCAGATTTAATATATACAGCATTATCAAAAACATCAAGATAAACCATAACGAAAGTATTTATACTAAGAGATGCATTAAACGCTCGTTCTGATGCGTAAAACTTATTTATATTATCAAGTTGAAATTCTGTAAGTCCATAATCCGAATATACATCAGTTATTTTGCCTGTTTTAATATTATCTGAAATTCTTAACTCTATACAGTTGTCACCACCAAATGTATCACTTTTTGCCACAGATACAATATTCCCTGAAATTATTTTATCTAAAGATGTGACATTACCGTTTTTATCATAAATTACAACTCGTGTAAATTTATCTTTGTCAAAATCTATAATCTTATTTTTGTCGTATTTATCAGTAATAATACTGTCTTTTAAAACTATTTCATCAACAATAACACTTTCATAATCTTTGATATTTAACACATCATATTTTTTATCAGAATTATTATCAATAAGTTCTAAATATCCAGACTTGCTTTTTAAAAACTCAAGATTATCAAGAGAGTTTTTATAAGCTGCATCATTATATATAATATATGCGTTACTTGAAATTTTTGCACTCTTTATTTCTGTTCCCTGATACAGATAATCCAAGGTTACATTGGACGAACTTGTTTTCAAACTGTCTATAAATTTAAGTTCAACCTTTAATATATTATTGCTCTCCAAAACCCTGTGATAAACATACTCATAGTTATCCGTATCAAATCTGTAATACACGCGTGCTCTTTTCCCTAAATCGTAAGCAGTTTTTAAAGGGTCAGAAACTTCAATTTCCAAGTTATTTAATTCTCCTGTATTAACCGCTATTGTTTTACTGTCTACATCACTTGCTGACCAAAGATATGTAACATCATTTTTAACAATAACACCATCAGTATATCTTATTTTATATAAAGTGGAAAGCAGTGTATTTTCTGTTACTATATATTGTTTTTCTCCGCCATAAGCATCTCTTGACATAAGATCTGCATAAAGAGCATTTTCCATTAATACAAGAAGGTCGCCTGTATTAACATAATCAAATTCCTGAACTAAATTTTTATAAAGGTCATACTTATTTGCCCAAGTATAATATGTAGATGAAATATCTTCTAGAACCCCGTATCCTAAAGCGTTTATAATCATTATTATCGCATGGTCATAAAGAAGTTTATCATCAGGTCTGAAATTAAAGTTGCCATCCCCTTTTATTATACCTTTATTGGCAAGATGTTCTATATAAAGCGCATATTCATTGGTTTCAGGAACATCGGCAAAAATCCCGCGATAAGAAACGGCAAATTCGGTTTCTTTAAGTAATGAGGTAACATACTTTGCCATTTCCCCTCTTGTAACTGTTTTGGTATATTCAACTTCTTCATTTATTATACCAAGACTTCTTAATAAATTTTCCGATTCAATATAATTTAAATTTATTTCATCGCTTTCGGAGGCAACCACAAAAAATGACTGAGTAAATAAACTTAGTATCACAATAAAAAGAACTAATTTTTTCACGGTTACACCTCCTTGTAACTTTTTATAAGATTATATATAATCTGTGCCGCAGATGCCCTGTTCAAAGTATCATTCGGTGCAAAATTACCATTTCCCACACCGTTTATAACACCTGCATTTTTAAGAATATATACCGCTTCTTTTGCGTAATCTGAAATCAACGCGTCATCCGAAAAGGCTTGGTTTATGTTACTGTCAAAAGATATAATATTAAATTCTTTTGCAACGTTTAAAATTATAACTGCCATATCCTGCCTTGTAATATTGTTATCAGGTCCAAAGTTGTTATTTCCTATACCTTTTATTATTCCTTTGCTATATGCGGTATTTATATAATCTGCATACCACATATCCTTTGATACATCATTAAACATATCAGAATTATCAACCTTTGAATATTTATAAAAGGTTTCTACTATCATTTTGGTAAATTCTGCTCTTGTTACAGAATTAAGAGGTTTAAATTGGCCATTTTCATACCCTGAAATTATCCCCTCTTTTGATAAATAAGAGATTGCATCAAGTGCCCATTCAGAGCCTTTTAAATCAGAGTAAACATATTTTTGCCCCTCAATATAATCATTTGAAATACTCGCTTCACCGCTTGTGATGGTAGGCGCAGAACCTCCGCCACCTCCACCGCCTCCGCCGTTAATATTTGGTAAAATAACAGGCGGTGTTAATAAAATACTGTTAAGATTTTGTTGCATTTCTAAAACAGTCTTACTGTTTTTCTTAGAAAGTTCCAAAGCAACATACGCTTTATAAGAGTTATCATACGTATTAAACACACTTAAATCAAGCGGTGAAAGATATCCGGAATTTACGCTTAAGTAAGAAGCAAGATTTTCTCCTGACATATTTTTGTTATAGTTAAATCCACAAATTGCAAGGGATGTGTTAAAAGCAGTCTGATATTCAGAAAGGTTATTATAATTTCCGCCCTTCAAAGTTGAAACAACTGCATTTTTACCTGTTTCGGTTATATTATTTTCAATATCAGTATTATATGAAACAATGCTTTTTGCAAGATTAAAATCAGATATTTTCCCTTCGTTTACAGCTTCAATCACAATTGCTGTATCAATTCCTTCTTTCAATTTATCCAAAGCAGTGTAACCATCAGGAAGATTTAATATAGCATCTTTATTCATAAGTGCCACTTGCTTTTTGTTATCAAGCAAATTATATAATTCGGGCATTTGTGATATGTAATCTATATTTGATGAAATACCGTTTGATAATAAAGTTCCGTCATCACCGGCATTTGCATTTTGTTTAAGCGATGATAATTTTGACATACGGTAAGAAGTCGAACCGTATTTTATATATTCTAAATCTCCTGCGTTTGAAATGAAAGTAAGGTTAACTGTCTCTAAATTACTATCCATTGGAACAATATGTTCCCACTTTCCGTCTTTATCGCATCTTACAGTTGCAAAATAGAATATTTCATTTTTTGAAAGCTTTGGATTTGAATTAACTCTTTTTTCATATTCTGCTTTAGTAGTTTCGGCATCGTTACATAAAAGAATATCAGAATTAAGAAGCATAACCGAAATACTTTCATAAGGGGAAGATTCTCCTGAAAGTATAATCTCATTTTCAAGATTACCTAATTTATAATCTGCAAAACATACTAAGTTAAGACTGAATGCAAGAATTAAAATAATTGTAATAGTTTTTGCTTTCATTATTCTCCTCCCCCTTCATTTGTGTTTAAATTCTCACTGTCATCATTTGAATTTATAAGGTTTGAAAATTCACATGATGTAAAAATTTTAATGTAATCTGCAAAACTGTTTTTTATAAACCATTCGCTCAAACCTTTTTTCGCTTCTTCGTTTCCGCCCTGATCACCTGAACCGCCCTGATCACCTGAACCGCCCTGGTCGCCTGAACCGCCCTGGTCGCCTGAACCACCCTGGTCACCTGAACCACCCTGTCCGTCATCTTCTTCAATATTATCCTCAGGGAAGATTACACCGTCTAATTTCCATTTTATAACAGAAGTATTCATTGTTCTTCTGCCGAAATAATAAGTATCTTTGTTACCTATATTATATACACTTACCTTTTCGCCTGCTTTAAAATCTTTTTTATACACATAGCTCATTGTATATATACTAAGACCTGTTGTAAGTGTATTGGAATTTTCAAGAAATCTTTCAGATGCATTCCATGAACAATGGTTCATATAGAATAAACTATCAAAATCATTATAGTCTCTCGGATAGTTCAGCCATTCTTTTTCAGTGATTTGCGGAACACCTTTGTTTTCTATTTTTTCCCATCCGTCATCTTCAAATTCTTTGTTTGTAATTTCATACTGAGAAATGTGATATATTCTTCCGTCGGTATCTGCCGTAAAATTATAATGTTCTCCGCTGTCATTATCAATATACCAGTTTCCCAATGTTGATGCTGATTTGGTATCAAACATAAACATACTTGCTCCCACAAGGTTTTCGGAAATATTGGTATAAGACCACGCTCTGTCTGTACCCGTTGTTGTGCCGTTATCGTTATTTAAAGCCGCACCGCCGACAAATGCAGGTTTATGGCTTTCATCCTTACCTCCCACTATATTAAAGGATGTAAGACGAGGCTGTTTTGCTTTAAATTCTACTATATAAGTTTTTTCATTTTCTCCGTAAGAAACTTTGATAACCGCATTTGTCTGCTCATTTTTAATAGGTATTAAACCATTGGCAGATAAACGCTCAACAAATGTGTTTTTATAATCATTTTCGATATTCCCCGATAAATATACAACACTTCCGTAAACATTATCTTTATGATTTATATCTTGTATATATGTTTTTGTAACAACAGTTTTCCCGTCTTCATATACACTTAAAGGCTGTGCAGTTACATAAAAAGTATTATCAGGAAGTGTAACTGTATATTCTGTAACTGAAGGGTCAAAATCCTTTATTTCGAAAGTTTCATTACCAACTGTATATTTAATTCCCGAAAGAGAATATAATTGTTCTTCTTTTTCATAAAGTGCAATATCTATTGTTCTCAATGTTTCCAATGGACTTTCAATATTGATTTTTGCAACTCCCGGAACTTTATCGGGCATAATTGTTGTTACTTTTGTTCCTCCATCTTTTAACAAAGGAGTTATCTGAAGGTTGCTTGTTAAAGTATTAAAAATATAATAATCGGAATTATCGGAATATCCTTCCAGCGCTTTGCCGTTAATTAAAATCCCATCCAAATTAACACTGTTATCAAATAAAGTTGCTGTTTCATAAAAACTGTCTAAATTTATTAAGTTGTCAAGCACGGTTGCTTTTACAGTATGTAAATCAGTTAACAGAGGCGGTGTAAATTCAGTTTTAACCGTTCCCTCATTACCTGATAAAATTTCTGCACCTTTATCATACCATACATTTTCTAAAATCCCGTTTTTATATAAGCATACAAGCATTATCGGGTTAATATTTTCTTGTGTGTTATTTTCAACGTCTGCCTTAGCAATTATTTTTCCGGAGGAATAATCCGAAGTGATGGTTTTGCCATTTGCGTCAAGAAATGAAATTTGCGAGCATATAACTTCTCCGCTTTCTTTCGCATAGGTAACAGGAAAAATATTTATAAAAAATAGTCCTGCAATAATTAAACTAAGTATTCTTTTCATTTTATCCCTCCTTTTATTTTGATAAAATTCTTATCTCATTAACTTCATTGTATCTGTCAAAATTGTTTCCTTTTCCGACATATCTTACATATTTGATATTTTCACAAGGTTCAAAATTAAATGTTTCCCATTCGTGTAGCGATGGATTTGCTTTACCCATTCCTGAAAAAACATTTTTAAATTCAATACCATCAGTTGAAACTAAAATATCAAATTTCTGAGTTCTGTCCTTTTCGGAAACAAATACTATTTCGATTCCCGAAACAGTTTGCTTTTCGCTAAGTTCAAAGGTTATAAACCTTTCTTTACCAAAAGATTTATAGTAGGTTCTGGAATTTAAATCAGTAAGATTAGATATACTACTATTTTCCTCTACTTCTTTTCCATCGCCTGTAACAGTATAAATTTCGCATCCACCTTTTTCCCATTTTTCCATTTTTTCACCAATTTTAAATCGGATTTCTTTTACACCGTTCCACTTACTCTTATCGGAACCATTTGCTATGTATCTTACATATTTTGCTTTAAAGGATTTATATTTATCAAAGGTAAATACTTCATAATAGCTTCCGTCTGTATCAGGATCACCTTTGCCTTCAAAGATGGTTTCATAGTTAACTCCGTCTTTGGATATTGCTATCGCAAAAGCCGGTGTTCTCTGTGAGCTCGGGTTAAACATAATTTCTACATTTTCAAGAAGAGTTTCTTCTCTTAATTCAAAGTCTATGTATCTTCCGATACCCTCAGTTGCCCAGTTGGTATTGGTAATATTATCGGCAATATTTTCAGCTGTGTATGCCACATCGACCTTACCGCCATCATCGGTAATTTCAGCTATTACCGCATATCCGACTGAATCTCCTGTGGTAAGAACTTTTTGCGGATAAATTGCCGCCACCTTTTCAAAATTATTCCAGAACACTTTATAATTAAAGGCTTCTGCAAAAGGTCTAAGCTCAACCATAAGCTCTCCATCTTTAATATAGGAATTGTTTACAGTTTCAATCATTTCCCCGTTTCGCACCATAACATTGGTATCCGGTTGAATAAGAAGTTCTATTCCCTGAGATTCATCGGTAAACTTATAGTTTAAGAAATCTTTACCTGATTTAACTTCCATTTTAACTATCATATCAGATACAGGAACCATAAGTCTGCCATTTTTCATTTCAGGACTTACAGGCATTGCTATAAGATTTGCTGCGTATTTAACATAGTATTTTTCATCTTTTTTAAGAGTGATTTTTTCTTTATTTTCTTCATAAACTTCAGAAACTCTTTTGATTGTTATATTGCCACCATCAGAAGAAAATGCCAAAACATTTCCTTCTTCGGTTACATTATAGGTTTCTGTATTTCCGTTAAAAGTTACTTCCCATTGCCCTTTTTCAATATCGCAGATAGTGAATTTTCGTGAATCGCTTCCCGATATTTCAAAAGTCATTTCATCTTTTAAAAGTTTTGAAGATTTAGAGAATAATACAACTCTATCGGAAATTTCTACCCCATAGAAATATTCATTTTCTATAAGTTTTGCATCAAGATATTTAGTATTTCCTCTATCGGTAACCTGAAGACAGTTTAAGAAATAGGTAGTTTCCTCATTATCAACAGGTGAAATTTCAAGACGATAGGTATTTTCTTCTCTTGTAGTATTTGTATCAAGACCAACATATTTAACCCCATTTACATTGGACCAACCATCCTTTTCTCCGCCAACCACATTCATAGTGATATTTTTAGGAAGAAGAGAATCCACTACCATTTTACCTTCATATTCATAACCCGAAGGACTCTTATATTCATTGGAGCCCCATACGGTTCTGTTGCCATAAAACTCAGGGTAAGTCTGACCGTGCAAAAGCCATGTTTTATTAAAATCTTTATTTGAAACATCAAGTTTATCAAATACGATCAATGCCGCAGGAACATTTTCATCCTCCAAATCAAGAAACATAAAGGAACGGTTATAATCAGTTACCTTATCCGAATATGCTTTTTCAAGATTACCTTTTATATAGGTATATTCAGGTGTTATAGGATTTTTCGGATCTATTTCCTGAGAGGTTACAGTAGCACGCCTGAATTCAGGATTATTCATCATGGTATCAAAAGAATGTTCTCCACCTGAACCAAAAGGATTTTTCTGACCGCCTGTATTTTTAACATACTGTGTAACAAAGGTAAAGTTTTTTAAATCTTCATCAGGGTCGTGAACAAGAATACAGTTATGAGCAACTGTTTGTCTTGTGTATAATGCATGTTCTTCTGTACCAAAACTTTTGTAAACTCCTGCATCACTTACCAAAGGCCCTTTATAATATAATTCAAAGTTACCCGCATCCATATGCTGATGTCCGCCTGTATAATACTCGTTAAAATGAATGGTTGCTACTGCATCCTTTGAATATACTCCTTCTTCCCAACCTGTTCTTGCTACCATTATTCCGTTAGGTGTGCCGAAATATTTAGAGTTAGGAAGATTATAAATTGATTCTCTTTCTACGTTAACATCATTTAAAATAAGATATAAGTTTACTCCAACTCCAAAGGATGTAACAAAGCCATCCTTTGTAGCTGAAACCGCTGAACGAACAAATTCATCTTTAACATAAGGGTCTTTACTTATTACGTATTCCATAAAGGTTGTATAAGTATATGCTAAAGCATAAGTCATAGGCGTTGTATTATAACCGTCCCCTGACAATGCTACCATGCCATCAGGACGTCTTGTATATATTTGTCGACCATACGACATTCTGCCAAGCATCTCACCGTCATACGGAGGTGGTGCTCCCATACCTGTTATTAAAAGATAGGAATAAAGGTCTGATTTTTGTCTTACGATACCATAATTAGTACCCTGATGATGAATTCCTCCCTGATGTAAAAATAGTCGTTCAGGAACATAGTAGGTATAAAATCTTCCACCCACAAAATCCCATATATCAGGTCTTTCATCATAAGTGGCAATTGCAAAGGCTATCATCTCACGAAGAAGCTGATCTTCTGCACCATGACCCGACATTGAAAGCTGTTTATCAGGTGGCCAACCTATTTCAGACATAGTTTGCCAAGCGATACAAGTTTCAATTATTTTGTTTTTTTCTTCGTCGGTTAAAAGCGGATAACACCAGTCATAAACCATAGAGGCACTATATATCTGACGGCCTGTAAGTCTGTAATAATCATGGATTCCACCTGTATTGTCATGGGTGGCATACCAAACCTTACCAACTTCCATAGTTAAATCTATAGCTTCACGTCCTTTTTCACAATCTCCATAAAGCGCATAATATAAGGCTTTTGATTCAATTTTTTCTAAAATACTTTCATCGTGAGAATCAGGCAATTTAATATCAGCATTAACATTTTTATAAAAAACTTCTTTTGCATAAGCATTTTCAGGATGATTAATATTTGATTTTATTGTTTCTATTTTATCAGGAGTAAAATGAACTCTGGGATGCTGTCCCTTTACAGGATTGTAAGGTGGAAGCGGTGTATTAGGTATAAGAATTGGATTTTCAGGAATAAGAACTTCTCTGACTATCCCTTCAGGCGTATACAAATTATTCGAGGTAACAAGGAATTGGTCCATACTCCAGTTCATATGAACAGGGTTAATTCTTACTGTTGCTGACTGTCCTGCTTCCAATGAAACCTGTTGTATGATCGTTGTCCATGACCAGCCTTCAACAATCGGATAGTTTACATCCGAAAAGCTACTGTTATCAATAGCAGTAAACCATCTTCTTGAACCGGTAGTTTCAAAAAGACCTCTTACCCAGACATTATATCTACCTGTTTCCATAGCTGTAAATGTAAATTCAATTACACCTTCTGCGCCAGCAACAGGTTTTGTGGTTGTACCTTTTATCGTACATTTAACCGCTTTATTTCCCGATGCATCATCAAAACCCAAAATTGTCATTCCTGTTTTTAATGTACAGTCTTCAACCTCAAACACAGCTCCATTTCCTGATACTATACATTCTTTAGTCTGTTTATTAAGTTTTTTCGTTTCGCTTTTTTCCATAGGAATAACACCTTCTGGAATTTCAGGAACAAAATTTTTATCATCAGTAACATAAAGAGCGTCATACCCCACATTGGCATATTTGTGACAAATCTCAAATTTATGATATCCTTTATTTAAATAAGTTTCAGGAAGTTCAATCCATGCAAAATCGCCTGTATATTCTCCTGTAAAAAGCTGCCATACAGTATCATCCCATCTGTAATAAAAGCCAAGCGATGTACGATTGGGAAGATAAACTCTAATAAAAGTTCTCATACTTCCCTCTTTATCAATATTAAAAACTAAAGACATATCGTCTTGTTTAACATCACTTGCATTACTTATGTATGCATTTTTGGTTGTTACATATTTTCTTTCACTTGCAGATTCTGAATTTACGATATACATTCCGTTTCTTTTAGAAGAATTTTCAAGTTCAATAAGTTCATTTAGTGAAAAATCTTTAGAAACTGCAAAAGTAATTGCAGAAAATGACGGAATCAAAAATGTAACAATCAGTATTAAGCTTAATATTTTTTTTGCCACATAATCACCTCGCCTGATAAAATCGAATAAAAAATGAAGGGGAAGATGCACGGTCTAATACAGGCCGATGTAGGCATCGACCCCTACAACTCAGATAACTTATAAATAATAATGAATGATAAATGATAAATAATTATATTTTTAATAACCTTAATTTTTCAACATTCTTTACCAAACAAATTTTATTTTCAGGAGGTAACAAAGTCCCTCCCTCACAGATAAAAATAAACAAATTTTTTAACTTTCTGCGATATAAGAATATTCGCAGGATGTTATACTGTTTTCTGAAACTCCGTTAAATTCAATCCATTCAGAAAGCCCTGAAGCCATTTCCTTATTTAAAGAAATATTAATTAGGTCAAGAGTTGGTTTGCTGTAATTTTTCATTTTAATTACCTCCTTACTCTAAATTACCCGCAGGAATTGTATATTCATTTGTGGTACCATATTGATATTCTCCGTTATAGGAAATATAAGGTCTTACAAAATATGTATTTCCTGGAACAATTTTATTTCCGTAGAATAATATACCATAGCTTCCGTCAACATTTCTTGCAGCCTCTGCTTTTAGCGCACAATTATCAACTGTAAGCTCATCAACGGGTTCATCAGAAATTAACATACCATATTCCAAAGTATCCATTGCTGTTGCCATTCCGATATTGAACTTTGATGCTGCAAGGATATATGTGGTATCTTCAGTAAGAGCGGAGTTTCCATCAGCATCTTTAACATTTGCAAGATTAACATCTTCGTCAACTAAAGTTGTGCCGGAAAATACAGCTGTTGCATCTGATACATTGATATTATCAACAAAATCAGATAATTCATAGTCATACGGATAAACTGTATAGGTTAAAGGCTCAATAGTAAATACATTACCTTCTCCATCAGCAGTAACTCCACCCTCGGTATAAGAAATTCTCTGATAATCAAGGTTGTTTGACAATTGCTGGTTTGCATAAGTACCATTAATCCAGCAGTGAGCAACATTTGATTTATCAAGTATTACAGTAAATGGATATTCGTTACCTTCTTCCAAAGTATCGCAAGGTACATTTAAGTACTGTCTTCTTAAGCTTGCTGTATTATTTGCCTGAGTACCCTCAATAGTAATGGTAATCGGACAATTTGGACTTCTGTCATCAGTTTCAACTCTATTTTCCACTTTAACAGAACCAGTGATATAGATTAAGTTTCTTGATACAGGTAATTTTTCTTTAAATGTACACTGAACCCAGATACCCCATCCATTATTTCCGCCGGCTGTTGTTACCGAAGTAAATGTATTTCCATTTGATGTACCGTAATTACTTCTTATTGTATTAGTTGTTTCATATGTAAGAGCTGTTTCATACATTTTTAAAATATCGTCTAATTCTACAGACGCATCGTAATGAGTAACGATTGGATTTGTAAATGTTAAAACATTACTCTTGGTAGGGTCAACTGCTGATTTTTCGTAATATCTTATATCAGAAATAGTTGCAGGAGTTGCCTGCCCCGGTGCTCTTCCTATAAGATGTCCGTTATAATATACATAAACTTCCTGTTCAGGTGTATTTATAACGATAAGTTTACTTGAAGTACCTGTTGTGCCTAATGCAGAACCCGGGATATTTGCAACAATTGCAGAGCCGAAATATACTCTTGCGTAGGTATCTATTGCAATAATGTTTGTTTCGTATCTTTCGTTTACAGCGATATCAAGAGTGTAAACAAGATATGAACCATATGAATATGCACCGGTTCCTTCAGCATTTTGTACATTAGCATATACTCTCATACCATTTCCGGCTGTTCCATCCTCTGCGCTTTTAGCAGATGTTACCATTTTACCGCCGGTTACATTTTGTGATGTTGCATAAGTTACACTTAATGCAGGATTTGAAGTACTTACAGGCTGAATTGCTGCATCAGATGCCATTACAGGCATAAATGATGCTAACATAGCAACTGCCATCAAAAGCACTAAAAGGGTTTTAATAGATTTTTTCATTTCAAATTCCTCCTTAAAAAATTATATATTTTTATTTTTTTATGTAAGTGATATGTTATAATGATAAATCAACAGGGAATTTTCCGCAAGGAACAAAATTTCCCTTTAAAGTTTCATATATGTATTTATCACATTTTGCACCATAAGGAACATTTATAACCCTTTTGATATCTTTAAACTTTTTGACTTCATAAGGGTTTCCGATATGTATGACCGCAGAGATTTTTTCTTTATTTAAGTTAATTATATTTTCCACTCTTTCGGTTATTCCGTCACTTGCTACATAGCAGGAACCGAGACAAAAAGTGAAAAAGACAGTTTCATCGTATTCTGCAATTTTTTTACAAACTGCTTCGGTTTCAAGATAATGCGGAAACTCATTTAAAATAATTACTTCCGAGTTTGGAAATTCTTTTAAAATTTCTTTCTTTTTTTCCAAAACCTTTTCATAAGAAAACAAATTCCTGTCAACAAGTTCACGGCTCGAACCTGTTATACCCTCATATTTATTTTCTGATAAAAGAACAAAAAGTTTTTTAGAATTATCTGAAAGTTTAATGTCGTATCCGTCTTCTACAATTGCGGTAATACATTTTTTATTTGCATCATCAACCGATTTTTCAAGTTTGGAAGATACTTCTTTTAAACTTGCATTTTTTAAAGTTTTATGCTGTGCATTTAGAACATGCCTTACTGCATCGTTAAGTCTTTCTTCTGAAAATACGTTATTTTTATACGCTTCAAGCAAATACTCAAAACTTTCCTTAAAAGTTAAACGATAATTTGGAAGTACCATATCATTACCTGCATTTATTGCAAGACCAAGACATTCCTTTTCGCCGTAGTTCTGAACTATTGCCATCATAGCAAGCGAATCTGTCATTATTATTCCGTCAAATCCTTGATTTCTTATAATATCAATTACTTTTTTGGAAAGAGAAGCAATATATTTATTATCAATATTTTCAAAAAGAACGTGCCCTGTCATAATTCCCGTAAGGTCTGATTCTTTTATTGCATTAAGATAAGGAATTAAATCTTTTTTTAAAAGCTCTTCTTCTGTCATCTTCGATGCTTCGGTATTTATATGACAATCACTTGTAACATCAGACCCGCCAGGGAAATGTTTAGCGGTAACAATCATTCCTTCATCCTGGAATCCTTTTATCATTTCGATTGCATATTTGCTCACAGTTTCAACACTGTCTCCAAAGCAACGGGAAATTTTACAAAGAGCACCTTCGTTTGCAATATCCAAAACAGGACCCCAGCAAACATTTACTCCATCCTTCTTCGCTTCAATAGCTGTTGCTCTGCCAAGATTATAAGCAACATCAGGGTCATTGAGGGATGAAATACCAATAGCATAAGGATATTTAAGTTTTCCACCTATATATCCCCATTCCATATCGGCACAAATAAGTATCGGATACGAAGCATTTGTTTTAACCTCTTTAATAAACTCCTGATATTCGTCGGTATTCCACATCTGAACACCTCCGACACAGCCTTTTTTTACCATATCAAGAATATAGTTTTTATCTTCTTCGTCCTTAAAACTTCTTACTACAATAAGCTGACCTATCTTTTGTTCTAAAGACATTTTTGCTATATCTAATTCTTTCACTTATTTACCTCAATTATAATTTGTCATATCTTGCCTGTGCGTCATTATAAGTTTTAATGATTTCGTTTTCGCCAAGCGATTTTGCTTTAGCTAACCACTCATTCCATTCTTTATCACCATAGTTTTCTGAAAGAACATATTTTGTTGAAAATTCTAAAGCAGATTTATCAAATGCAACCATATATTTATCAAGAACTTTTTGTTCTGCGTCCTCAAAATAAGGCTGAGGGTCGGTTGGCCAGTATCCATCTTCTTTTTTATTCATTATATCCTGTGCTTCCTGCTCCCTTTCGGAGAATTTATAGTAAGCAGATTTTTTATCCATTCTTCTGTGTAAATTAGATGCAAACATACCATATTTTTCTTCAAGGTCGGTTATTCCAACACTTTTACTATCTTCAAAGCCTACATATTTTGCGTAACCGTTTTCATCAAGAGTATATGTTACACCCTCTATACCCATAGTCATAAGTCTTGCGCCTGATTCACTCAAAAGATAATCAAGAAGTTTCATTGCAAGAACGCTTTTTTTACTTTTTTTAACTGCAGGACCAGCGCCGATTTGAGAGAGAGTTATTACTTTCCCTTTTAACGGTTCGGCATATCTTAAATCGTAGGAAGGAACTGTTTGTAAAGTTTGTTCTTTAAACATTTCAAGTCTTCCTATCCAGTCCCATGTAACAAATGCTTTATCAGGCTGTGTCATCTTCTGAGTCCATGCAGCCTGGGTTGCTGTTACAAACTCAGGGTCAATTAGTTTTTCATTATACATTGTTTTAATTAAATCCAAAACTTCTTTGTATTCTTTACTTGTTGATGACATTTTCCAGTTTCCGTCTTTTTCGTCATAATACGGGCCTGTAAAATTAAGTCCCCAGTTATATCCGAAATCTCTGAAAATATAAGTTGTTGTTTTAGAAGCAAATGGTGTTGAATCAGGATATAACTTTTTAAGTTGTCTTAATACATCTAAAAACTCATCTGTATTTGACCACATTTTTATACCATGTTTATCAAAAATATCTTTTCTGTATAAAAATCCATGATTAACATCTCTGTTTATCTGATATGAAGGGAAAATATACAACTTTCCTGCTGGAGACATAAAGTCTCTTAATTTTCCTGTTGTGTTATATTCTTCACTTTTATCATAAAAGATTTCTTTTAAATTCGGAAGTTCATCAATATGGTCACTTACCGCTTCAAAGGCTCCCTGAGCACCATACTCATTTATCTGAGCTGTATTGATATCGCCTTTAAAAATATCGGGCATATCGTCTCCCGATGCAAGTAATACCTTAGACTTTTCCTGCAACGCAGCTACCGGTATCTGCATTACCTGAACATTAAGTCCGGTTCTTCTTCTTAATTCTTTAATAACAACACTGTCATTAATACCCTCAACCGAAGTATCACTTATTATTGAAATTTCGGTATTGTTGTTATCAATTGGTAATTCCAATGTACTGTAATAACCGATTTTCTCAGGGGACAATTCGTCCTTTGAGATTGAATTTGAAACGTCCGTGTTATTATCCTTTCCACATCCTGTAAAAAAAGATGAAACAAGACACAAACTCAAAACTAATGATAAAGTTTTTTTCATTTTACACATCTCCTTTTGCATCATTATATCAAACATTAAAAAAAATTAAAATTGCGAAAAGGAAACTTTATGTAAAAAAAGTAAATGAAATTATATATATAATATTGACTTTTAGGCAAAATA
>JAZOVB010000159.1:0-1209 GCA_045658425.1 Clostridia bacterium
AAGACAAGGGGACGGTTCTGTTGTCTTGCTATATTTTCTCCACAATCCCCTTGCTAACTCCCGTCAACCTGCTTATTTGTCGTATTGAAAGACCTTTGCACTTCAATTTTTTTATGAACTTATCCCGGTCTTTCTGATTAAACAACTGTAATTCGGTTGTATTCTCACATCCCACAATTTTCTTTATTATCTTCTTTGCATCTTCATCACTCATTCTGAATACAAAGTCTTCTAAATCCAAACATTTATCGTCATTTTTTTCATTATTGTATACGATAAATCCTTCTTTATTTATCATTCCATATATAAATTCTTTGTCTATTAATTCAATTTCATCTCTTACATATTCATTATAACTCGAATATTTATATTCGTCAATCCTGTTTACTATCTCTGCTTTTAGAGGATTCTGATGTATATATCTTATAGCTGTTAACAAATATTTTTCATCCTCTATCGGTTCACTTTTAAATCTATCCTGAAATAAATGACCTTTCCTGTAATATTTCCAGTTATACCAATATACATAGCTTCCGGCTATCCTTTTCATTATTTGGTCTATTTCTTCTTTTTCTGCTTTGATTATCAAATGTATATGATTTGACATAAGGCAGTAAGCGAATACTTTATATCCGCTCACTGCCTTATATTTTAATATCGTTTCTATAAACTTTTCGTAATCTTCTTCAGCTTCAAAGATTACCTGCTGATTTATTCCTCTTAATATTATATGATAGATTCCACTTTCACTTTTCACCCTTTTTGCTCTCGGCATAGCTTATCACCTCAAGCAAATTCTATCATACAACTGCCAGTTTGTCAAGACAACAGAACCGTCACCTTGTGTTCCCTTGTGTTTGTTCCCTGATGTCAAAAATTAACACAAATTATTTTTAAAAAAATTATAACAAACTCCAAAGGTGATAATATAACTGGAACAAAAAAATACTTTTTCATATATTCCATTTCATTGGAAAGTTTTAATTTGCTTAAAAAAATTCCCCATTCAAACAATGTATATCCACTTATGCGAAAGTATTCATTATCTGGTAGGGTTACAACATCATTACAGTTACAATATTTTTTAAAAGCTTCTACCGAAAAAAATTCTTTTATGATTTGAAGTCTAAAAAATTTTGCTTGCAGAAAATGCAGTCCTCCTTCAGTCAACGCTAAAAATATTAATAACAATACAACACTATCTTTCTT
>JAZOVB010000160.1:0-8414 GCA_045658425.1 Clostridia bacterium
TTACATTCAATGTACCGAGATTAGTTATAAGAGTTATACTGTTATCGTCAAAATTTTCCACACTTTTAACTCCTGAAATGGTTAGTTTTTTTCTGTCCTCCAAGGTTATGTTCTGATTTTTATTTTCTTCCTGCATAAAAACACCTCCCGAATTTAATATATTCGGGAGGTATTCTATTTATGACTATATTATTTGCTCAAACATTGATGCGGCTTCATCCTTTTTTACGTGCTCGGAAATAGCAGTCACTCTGACCTTTACCTCGCGTTCACCGAAACGGATTGCCATTTCATCACCTATTTTCACCTCATAGGAAGGCTTTACAATTTTACCGTTCACCATAATTCTGCCCTGCTCGCACGCCTCGTTTGCAACGGTTCTTCTTTTTATCAGTCTTGAAACCTTAAGATATTTATCTATTCTCATATTAAACCTGCCTTTAATTTAGCTGAAGTTAAAGTATTTTCCATAAGCATTGCAATAGTCATAGGTCCAACACCGCCCGGAACAGGCGTAATAAATGATGCAACCTCAGATACACCCTCAAAATCCACATCACCGCAAAGCTTACCGTCAGGAAGTCTGTTCATTCCCACATCAATTACAACAGCGCCCTCTTTAACCATATCCTTAGTTACCATTTTCGCAACCCCCACAGCCGCCACAACAATATCTGCTCTTTTAACCACTTCTTTTAAATCTTTGGTTTTAGAGTGGCATATTGTTACAGTTGCATTTTTATGAAGCATAAGCATTGCCTGAGGTTTACCTACAATATTACTTCTTCCGATTATAACACACTCTTTACCTGCAATTTCGATTCCTGTTTCCTTAATAAGCTCCATTACACCTGCAGGTGTACAAGGTAAAAAGTCAAAATCCCCTATCATTATTTTACCCACATTTACAGGATGAAAAGCATCCACATCCTTCTCGGGCTTTATGGTATTTATAACCGCTTTTTCGTCAAGATGTTTCGGTAGAGGAAGCTGAACAAGTATTCCGTTTATTTTATCATCATTATTTAATTTTTCCACAAGAGCAACCAGTTCTTCCTGAGTGGTTTCTTTAGAAAGTGCATATTCTTCAGAATACATACCAAGCTCCTCACAAGCTTTTTTCTTGGAATTAACATACACTCTCGACGCAGGGTCATCTCCTACAATAACGACCGCAAGACCCGGAACTATCCCCTTACATTTCAGCTCACTTACCTCTTTTTTTATTCTTTCCTTTATGTTTTGTGAGACTTGTTTTCCGTTTATTATTTGTGCGTTCATTTTCTTTTTTCCCCTTTACTTCATTATTTTTCTTAGTAATTCTCGGCTTTATAAGACATTTTTTATCAAAGCCTATTAAATCCTTTCTTCCTGCCGATAAAAGTGCTTCCTTTACTATTTCATAGTTTTCTTTTTTACGGTACTGAAGAAGAGCTCTTTGCATATTTTTTTCTTTATAGGTTTTTGGTACATACACCCTATTCATAGTTATGGGATTAATGCCCGTATAGTACATACAGGTTGAAACTGTCCCCGAAGTAGGATAAAAATCCTGAACCTGCTCAGGCTGATAGTTTATATCCCTCAAATACTCTGCCAGTTCAATAGCATCCTTTAAGGTGCTTCCCGGATGGGAGGACATAAGATAAGGGACTATATACTGCTCTTTCCCTGCTTTTTTAGAAAATTCAAAGAACTTTTCACGGAACTTGTTAAAGACCTTGATTTCAGGCTTTCCCATAAGCTCTAAAACATTTTTTGAGCAATGCTCGGGAGCAACCTTAAGCTGTCCTGAAACATGGTCCTTTACAAGTTCTTTAAAAAATTCATAATTTTTATCATAAATAAGATAGTCAAAGCGTATTCCCGAACGTATAAATACTTTTTTAACTGAGTCAATTTCTTTTATTTTCCTTAGCAAATTAAGATATTCAGTATGAGATACTTTAAGATTTTTACATGGGGTTGGGGCAAGACATTGTCTCGTTTTACAAGCACCTTTTTCACTCTGCTTATCACAGGATGGATAACGGAAGTTTGCGGTAGGACCGCCCACATCGTGGATATACCCTTTAAAATCCTCATCATAAACCATTTTCTTAACTTCATTTATAATAGATTTTTCACTTCTTGAGGATACCACTCTTCCCTGATGAAAGGCAAGAGAACAAAAGTTACAGCCACCGAAACAGCCTCTTTCGGAAATCACTGAGAATTTAACCTCATCAATTGCAGGAACCCCACCTGCCTCATCATACATAGGATGCCATCTTCTTTGATAATTATATGAATATACTTTGTCAAGCTCCTGACGGGATAAAACCTTTTGAGGCGGATTCTGAACAAGGAAAAGATTATCCTTTTGTTTTTCCACCAGTGTTTTACCAATGCATGGATTATGCTCTTCATACTGGAGCTTTACGGATTTTGCATATTTATTTTTACTTTCACAAATTTCCTCAAAAGAAGGAAGCATTATATAATCAGTAAGATTATCGATATTTTTAGTAAGATAACAAGTTCCCTTTATATCGGTAAGAGATGAAACCTCCTCACCTTTTCCGAGCCTTGTTACAATCTCAGTTATCGCCCTTTCTCCCATTCCGTAGATGAGTAAATCTGCCTGGGAATCGCAAAGAACCGAACGCTTAATCTTATCCTGCCAGTAATCGTAATGACCGAAGCGTCTTAAGGAGGCTTCAATCCCACCTACTATAACAGGGATATTTTTATATATACTTCTTACTTTATTTGAATAGACAATAGTTGGACGATCAGGTCTTAGCCCGGATTTTCCTCCCGGAGAATATGAGTCTGTGCTTCTTTTCTTTTTATTTACGGTATAGTGATTTACCATTGAGTCTATATTTCCACCCGAAATAAGAAAGGCAAAATTCGGCTTCCCGAATACTTTAAATGCTTCATCATTATTCCAGTCAGGCTGAGATATAATTCCCACTTTGAAGCCCAAAGCTTCAACGCATCTTCCTATTATGGCATTGGCAAAGGAAGGATGGTCTACATAAGCATCGGCGGTAATTAATACAAAATCTACCGAATCCCATCCCCTTGATTTCATTTCTTCAGTTGTAATTGGTAAAAATAATTCGTTTTTTTTCATAATTTAATCCGTAAAAATTTTATATTAGTTTATTATACCTTTTTATATTGATTGCAAAACAAAATATCCCACAATTTTATTATAAACAAATTGCGGGATATTGTCAAACTATTATTTTATTCTATTTAACATGACAAAAAAGCCTTATCAGAATTGTCTTTGTTTGAATATTTATCATAAAAATTAATATTCAATACTATGTAAGATATTCATAATTTCCTCATTATTTTCCAAAAACACATTTGAATTCATACTGAAAACTACGGAAATATGCTTATTATCTTCCATCAGCAATTGTCCGTTTGTTTTTCCGTCAACTTCATTTATATAAAGCGTTCCGCTCTTTCCGGAATTGTTTTTTATATGCTGTTTTTCAAACGTATTCCCATTTAACAAACCTATAGTCCCATGTTGACCATACACATACATATAGTCTTCTTTATTTCCTTTGACATATATACAAATACCAGAATCAGGAGAAGCATTTCTTGTTTCATCCCCCTCATAGTACGCTGAACATTCACTAGCCCATGTTACTGGATAAGCAACTGTAAAATTGAAAACGCCGTCTGTATAACGAGAATAATTTTCATTAACAATTTCTACTGTATCATCTTCTTTTTCAATGATAATGCCTTGCTGGGAAACGCTTTTTAAATCGGACAGTTCTGCCTTTTTGCACATATCAAAATCTATTGGCGAATGATCGCCATTATAGAAAAAGTCAAAGGAATATCCGTAGTTCTCATTTATTTTGAAATTGGCAAGTTCATCCTCGCTTAAAAGCAGAAAAAGTACATCGTAATAATATTTTTCGCCCTGATTTTTATATGACCACATTGTATTTTTGTATACAGCATAGCCTTCCGATAAAAATCTCAGATATTCTTTTTCAGTTTCTTCCGGTGTTAGGGGTGTTATCGGTCCGGGAACACCTCCATCGTCAGTAAATGCACAGTTAACAAGGAATTTCACATCCTTATTTTTATAATACTCTCTTGCTTTCGGAACACTGTTTTTATATATTATTTGTCCTGGTTCCGGATAAGGATATGATGCAAGTCCCCCTGCAAAATGAGTTATTACTTTTTGATTATCACAACTGCATACGATAAATATTGTGGATATCAATACACATAGAAATAATATTTTTTTCATATTATAGTTCCCTTCCGCTAACGCTAGGATTTTGCTGTTGAAGAAAGCGTCAAAAAATATTTTTTAAATTTATTTATCCATTCTAAAATTTCATCATACCTTCTTTTAATTCAGACAGCTTTTTTTGATAACTCATATTTTGTAAAAACAAAATTATATCATTTCTCATAATACTTATATCCGCAAAACGGACATTTTGGATAATCGCAATCGTGTTTTTTCCACATTCCGGGCATTGGGTTTGCGCTATCCCATTTTCTTGATGCTCTGTATGATAAAACTCAATTTTACCACATTCCACACATGAGTATATATCAACCTCCATTGCTCCCGCAATCAGATTCGGCAAATCACCTAAAACCCATCCTGTTTCGCCTAATTGTATTTTTCTTGTACCGCTATATTTCATTTGATTATTACATCTTAAGCATACTAACTCTTTCATATTATAGTTTCCTTTCGGTATCACTCAATAATCTTTGCCACACACTCGCAACAAATCAGAAATAATGATTTTTACAGATGATAGCCGTGTCAAGCTTTTTAACCTGATATTTTCACCGTATAAGAAGTAGCATCCCAAAGAACGGTAAGACCGAAGCTTTCCGCAATTACTCTTACGGGAACAAGGGTACGGGAATTCATAAGTCTTGCGGGAACATCCAAATAAATATCTTTCCCGTTTTTAGTCATAACCTTTGAATCCACGGTAACATTAATAACATCCACACCTCTTACTGCTGTTACACTCCTGGTGCTTTCATTCCAGTAAACAGTAGCACCAAGGGATTCAAATATTTTTCTCATAGGAACAAGAGTTCTTCCGTTTTCAATAACCGGAAAAACATCAAATTCAAGCTTGTTTCCGTTTAACAAAACAGTGATGTTTTTGTTTTGTTCAGGCTGTACCTGTGGAAGCTGTGAGCCGTAGCCTTCTTGAACAAAAAGGCTTTTTGCAAGCTGTAAATCCGATTCGGAGAAGTTATCAACGGGAAGGTAGCTGTCACCAAGGAAACTTACATTTTCTGCTGTATGGATATCCGGAAAGCTCTTTGTTATATCAAACTCAAAAAATTCATTATTTACTGAATAATTGGCATAAAAATTACGCATATATTCCTTATCATCGGTACCGGTATGATCCATATGATACCATTTGCCTTCAAGATACACACCGTTCCAGGCGTGACTTGCCGATTCATTTGTATACACAAGACAAGGAATGCCCAATATTCTGCAGAAATCCGCCGCAAAATTTGCATAGCTTCCGCAGACACCAACACCCTCATCTATAAGAGTTGACGGCTCGTTATTAAACTGTCTTCCGTCGTAAACGGTATTCTGACCGAAATAGTAACGAAGATACTGAAGCTGTCCAAGTGGTCTTGAGGAATATTCCTTCGCCTCATCTGCAAGCTGATGCAAAATGCGGTTATAGTTGGTTTTTCCAACTGAATAATTACCGTCTCCGTTTATTTTAAGCTTTAAGGTTACGTAATGTTTTGCTCCCGAAGTACCAGAAGCTCTGCCTGCCCCATGATCTGAGCAGGTAATATTTCCCCATCCTGACCAGCAGCCTTCAACGGCAGCGTGAATGGATTTACCAACAGTATCTGAAAATTCCTCGAAAGAGGATACACCTTCATAGTTAAAGGACGCGTGTATCTCCATAAAGTCATCCATATTACCCGTAATAAAAGCGTCCATTACAGGCTTTAAAAAGTTTATTATCTCCCCGGGAGTCATATCCTCACGCGGACCGTCAATATGGATAACAGGCTTCCTGCCCTTTAAATTACTGAGACGCCAATCATACAAAGAGTTTACAGAGGATGCCGCAAAGCGTTCTTTCATCTGAGTTCCGCTTACATACATCGCTTCATTCTTATCATTATACCAGCCCGATGAAAGAGCATTATGAACCTGACTTTCAGGGAAAAGCTCTGTTCTGCCTCCGGGACGGTACATTTCAACCATTACCTCGGGAGCCTCCTGAATATAAGAGGATAGCTTTGAAGCATCCTTTACGGTAATGCATGGTACAACGCCCATACCTTTTTCGTTTACAAGAACGGTTATACCCGTATTGATACCACCGTCATATCCAACGGTGCACACACAGCTTGCATTTAAAGAGCTTGTATCCTTAAGCAACCACTCACAGTTTCCGTAAGAAAGATTGTTTTTTCTGGGCTCAATACCTGCTGCTATGGCATAATCTGATGCATTTTTGCAAAGTCTTGATTTTTCAACAGCCTTAACCTCAGAAACGTTCACAAGGCGAACCTCTTCCCCGATATTTTCACGCTCTTGTAAGGTAAATGCGGTTGATACAAAATCGCCATTAAGCCATCCACGGATGGAGCACTCCTCCCAGGTAACCGAATTGGCATATAGTATGCCACCCATAAAATCCTTGATTTTTTCCTCCTGCTCGTCGTACATTTTACAATCCAACGCATTGAGGGCAATAAGGGTATTGCCTTGTTTTTGCCATACTATGGGCTCGTATAAAAAATACTTAAAACCGTCATCGGTCTGCACGCGGCGATATTTTTTTTCGCCAACTACGGCATCACCGTTTTTGTCATATTCTGCATTTTTCAGCTCGGCTGTTTCCACCGCTTCGGTTTGCGGATAAACACCAAACACCGCATATTCCGTCTCTTCGGCATTTACAGTAAACACCGCAGGAAGAATTAAAGCTACGCAGAGGATAAGAGTAATAAGTTTTCTTGTGATTTTCATTGTTTTTTCCCTTTCGTTATATGATTTAATTAAACTTTCCGTCATCTGTCCGTCTCACATAAACGGAACATTCGGAAACATTCGATATTCTTTACTATACTTATATCAAGTCAATAGTAAAAATCAGAATCTGGCAAACATTTTCACAATGCGTCTTGCAATTTTATATACAATGCCTTCCATTTCATTTTGCACCGTTTTAAGCTCTTTTGGTATATTGATATTCTAAGGGCAATGGCATTGCTTCTTCAGGCGTTCCCAGGCTGCAACATCGGAAAGCATATGAAGTAAATAGTAATCAATATAGTCAGTACGCAAGCGTCTTAATTCTTCGTCAAATATTCTGTCAAAATCCGATTTCTTCTTTACAAGATAATGAGGAAGCTTGGTCGCTATGTTAACCTTGTCACGCATTGCGTTTTTTCAAGAATTTCTCCTAACAGAGCCTCGCTGCCCGGATATATGTAAGCGGTATCAAAATAATTAACACCACTGTTATACGCGGCTAATATTTCCCTTTCCGCTTTCTCTGAATCAAGCTTTCCCATTTTAGATGTAAAACGCATACAACCAAAGCCCAAAACTCAAAGTTTGTTACCGTATTTATCTTCTCTGTAATTCATAAAAACCGCCTCCGTTTTTACTGAAGCCTCCTCTTACGCAGAAAAAGGCCTACTGAATACTTTTTAGTATGTTTAAAAACAATGTGATAAGCTTTTCCCCAATCAGAACAAATCGGAGGAAAGGTATCTTTCCCCTGTATCGGGAAGAAGTGCCACTATATTTTTATATCCGTATTTTTTTGCAATCAGGCTTGCGCCGTAAAGTGCGGCACCTGAAGTTATTCCAACCAGGTATCCTTCCAGCCTTGCAAGGCTTCTTGCCGCTTCATAGGCAGGTTCCCAGTCGATTGTAAGAACCTCGTCTGTAACATCGGTTGACAGAGTTTCGGGGATAAAGCCTGCACCAATTCCCTGAAGCTTATGAGGGCCTGATTTTCCTTCGGTTATAAAAGGTGAAGCGGAGGGTTCAATACCGATTATTTTTATATCGGGATTTTTTTCCTTTAAGAATTTACCAACACCGCTTATGGTTCCGCCGGTGCCTATTCCTGCCACGAAGGCATCAATTTTGCCTTGGGTAGCATTCCATATTTCGGGACCGGTGGTTTCATAATGAACCTTGGGATTTATTTTATTTTCAAACTGACCGGGCATATAGCTTCCTTCAATTTCATTAAGAAGCTCTTTTGCCTTTTTTATCGCCCCTGTCATTCCCTCTTTTCCATCGGTTAAAACCACTTCTGCACCATAGGCAGAAAGTAATTTTCTTCTTTCAATACTCATAGTATCGGGCATGGTAAGAATGACACGGTAGCCCTTTGATG
>JAZOVB010000161.1:0-1469 GCA_045658425.1 Clostridia bacterium
ATATTATTGCGTTAAAAACTTGGTGAATATTTTATATATCACCAAGTTTTTGTCTTATCCTATCTAAAAATTAGTTATCTTGAAATTCTTACGAACCTTAAGCCTTTAAAAATTGTGATTATTCAAGGCGAAAGGCATTGGCAATACAAGGTATGCCAATGCAGACAACGAAGAAAAATCCTATTTTTAAAGACTTAAGGCAGATTTGGTTGACTTTTAAGACACCCTTATCTTCGGGTAGCTACCCCTTTGGGGCTAAATTCGCCCATTCTGAAGATTTTTTCCTATCTCTTGAAAATGTATAATTTTGGGGATGTAAATAAATTTACATCCCCTTTCATTTTATAAATTCCCATTTTTAACCCCCTGCCAAAAAATCGGCAGGGGGTTAAATAAATTAGGATATTGTCATGGTTAATCCGCGTTCTCTCGGAATTTCGCTCTTTAAAGGTTTGTTTTCGGTTAAATATCCGTAAACTTCATCTAAAATATCACTTGTAATCCAAGGGTATCTATCCATTGTAGGACCACCCATATGAGGCATAATGATAACATTATCAAGGTCGTAAAGACCGCCCTCTTCATAAGGGTGAGGCTCTTTCCAGAATACATCCAGTACCGCATTGAATCGGCCTGTTTTAAGCTCTTCAATCATAGCAGGTTCATCAATGACCTTACCTCTTGCGGTATTTACTAAAAGAGCGTCCTTTTTAATCATCTGTAAAAGCTCTTTTGAAATCATATTTTCTGTGTATTTATTCCATGCAGTATGTATTGAAATAATATCGCAGGTAGAGAAGATTTCCTCTAAGGATGCTCTTTCCATATTATACTGTTTAAGCTTTTCGTCTGAAATTGATCTTGAGTAAACCTTTATTTTAACATGGAAAGGCTGAAGCATTCTTGCAAGATGCTCTGCAATGGCACCAAAGGAAACAAGACCGATTGTTCTGTCCATAACCCCTCTTTTTTCAGGCTGTACTCTGCTTAACTGCCAGCCCTCTTCCTTGTGAACTTTTATTGTTCTTGTAACAAAGTCCATTTTTCTAAGGCTCAACATCATGTAAGCTAAAGCACCCTCTGCAACCGATTCGGAAAAATGAGTATCATTTGCACCGATAACCTTAACCCCTCTGTCATAAAGCTCTTCGGAAACAATGCTTGCAACTGAACCTGCAAGGTGGGCAACTATCTTTAAATTCGGAGCAGCATCTACGATTTCCTTTGTTAACTGATTGCTTCCCCAACAGGTAATGATGGCATCAACATCCTTAACCTTTTCCTTTAATTCTTCGGTTGTGAACTTTCTGCCGGTTTCATTCCAGATAACCTCGTCAAACATGCTTTCTATTTTTTCAATATTCTTCTGTGGGAAGAATACAAACTCCGGATGATCACTTCCGCGAGTGTTAAGCATGGATTCTTTGGTTGAACATACTAATACTTTCATTTTAATCTCTTCCTTTTTT
>JAZOVB010000162.1:0-6260 GCA_045658425.1 Clostridia bacterium
CTATGACAATGGGTACAAGAATCGTTGTTTTAAAAGTCGGTATCATCCAGCAGGTTGATACACCACAAAACCTTTACGATACACCTTGCAATCTATTCGTTGCAGGTTTTATCGGAAGCCCACAAATGAACTTCATCGATTCTACTTTAGTTAAGAAGGCTGATGGCTACTATGTTGAATTTGGTACATACTCCATCAAAATTCCTGAAGGCAAATTAGTTGACGGTATCGACAACTATGTTGATAAAGAAGTTGTTTTAGGTATCAGACCTGAAAACCTTCACGACGAAGATGCTTTCATCAGTGCTTCTCCTGACAGCTGTATCGATATGCTTGTTGAAGTTGCTGAATTCATGGGTTCTGAAAGATATTTATATCTTGACTTTGAAGGTAAGAAGTTTACTGCAAGAGTTAACCCAAGAAGTACTGCTGCTCCACAGCAGGTTATCAAGGTTGCTATTGACCTTAACAAAATTCACTTATTCGACAAAGAAACAGAAAAGACAATCCTTAACTAATAATGCTGATAAAAAAGGTATCCGATTGGATACCTTTTTTTAGTATATTAATATTCCGCCGGGGCAATAATTAAACTATAATTATTGTTTTCGGGAGGTTTGTTATGCTTCATAAGGTTGAGATTTGCGGTGTTAATACGGCAACATTGCCTGTTTTGAAAAGAGATGAAAAACAAAGACTGATGCAAAAAATAAAGGAGGGAGACGAAGCGGCAAGAGAGCAGTTTATAAGCGGAAATTTAAGACTTGTTTTAAGTGTCATACAGAGATTTTCACAAAGGGGAGAATATATGGATGACCTGTTTCAGATAGGTTGTATAGGTCTTATAAAGGCTGTTGATAATTTTGATGTAAGCCAGAATGTTCAGTTTTCCACCTATGCGGTGCCGATGATAATAGGGGAGATAAGAAGATATCTTCGCGACAATAATTCAGTAAGGGTAAGCAGAAGCCTAAAGGATATAGCATACCGTGCCTTAAGCGTTAAAGAAAGGCTTACAAATGAAAAGGGAAAAGAGCCAACAGTAGAGGAAATTGCAAAGGAGCTTGAAATAAAAAAAGAAGAAATTGTATTTGCCTTAGAGGCAATAGTTGAGCCTATAAGTCTTTTTGAGCCTGTGTATAATGACGGCGGAGATGCGGTATATGTTATGGATCAGATAAAGGACAGTAAGAATTCGGATACAAGCTGGATAGAGGAATTATCATTAAGCCAGGCAATGCTTAAGCTGTCGGGCAGAGAGAAAAAGGTGCTTGATTTAAGGTTTTTTCAGGGGAAAACACAGACCGAGGTAGCCGAGGAAATTGATATTTCACAGGCACAGGTTTCAAGAATTGAAAAAAGTGCAATTGAGCATTTAAGGAAATATATATAAATTCAGAGGTAACATCGTTTTGTGTCCGCTTTCAGCGGAATGATGTTCAGGATGAACCTGAAATGATGTACTCGCTATGCTCGTAATGATGTTGTGTCCTTGCGGACACAAACAAAAAAAAGAACACCTAGGTGTTCTTTTTTTGGTGACCCGTACGAGATTCGAACTCGTGTTTTCGCCGTGAGAGGGCGATGTCTTAACCACTTGACCAACGGGCCTTATTTATAACAATATGGATTATAGCATAAAAACACAGGCAATTCAATATAAAATAATAAAAAAAACAAACAAATTTTAAAACTGAAGAAAAAAATGGTGAAAAAAGTTAGAAAAATATTAAAAAAAACCATTTTTCTCTTTTATTTTTTAGAAATATATGTTACTATAATAGAAATGGTTGTATTGAAAATGGGGGTCGAAAAGTCAATTTTGATACGACAAATATGCGGAATATAAATTCCAAAATAAAGAGGAGGATTTAAAATGGCTCATATTAGTGAAGCCGGAGTTAAAAAAATCTGCGAAATCTGTGACAGATATCTGGGTGAGAAAACTCCGCTTATGATGATTCTAAGCGACATTCAGAATGAATACGGATATATTCCTCTGGATGTTCAGCAAATTGTATCGGAAAAAACAGGTATTTCCGTTGCAGAAATTTATGGCGTTGTTACCTTCTATTCATTCTTTTCACTTAAACCTAAGGGACAGTATGTTATCGGCTGTTGTATGGGAACTGCGTGCTATGTTAAAGGTGCTCAGCTTGTAATGGATAAATTCTCAGAAATTTTAGGTATTGCTCCCGGTGAAACTACCGAAGACGGAATGTTTACCATAGATGCACTAAGATGTATCGGAGCCTGCGGTATTGCTCCTGCTGTAAGTATTAACGGTAAGGTTTATCCTAAGCTTACTGTTGACCAGGTGCCCGGAATTGTTGAAGAATACCGAAAAATGGGAGGTGCAATCTGATGAAAACATTTGCAGAATTAGATGCTAAGATTTGTAGCTGTGAGGAAGCACTTAGTAATAAAATAAAAGGTGCAGACGGAAAAAGAGCGATACTTCTTTGCGGAGGTACAGGTTGTCTTTCCTCTAACTCTATGGATATTAAAGCTAAATTTGATACTCTTATCAAGGAATATAAGCTTGAAGACAAGGTAAGCGTAAATATTGTTGGTTGCTTCGGCTTCTGTTCTCAGGGACCTTTTGTTAAGATTTTCCCCGAGGATACTCTTTACAGACTTGTTAAGGTTGAAGATGTTGAAGAAATCTTTAAAACCGACATTTTAAATGGTGAGATTGTTGAAAGACTTTTGTATGTTGAACCTTTAACAAATGAAAAGGTTGCAAAGCAGGAGGATATCAATTTCTATAAAAAGCAGAAGAGAATAGCTCTTCACGGTTGCGGTGTTATCAATCCTGAGGATATTAACGAAGCAATGGGCGAGGGTGCTTTCAAAGGTCTTAAGAGAGCTCTTTCAATGGACCCTAAAGATGTTATCGACGAGGTTCTTTCGGCAGGTCTGAGAGGCCGTGGCGGTGCAGGTTTCCCTACCGGCAGAAAATGGTCTTTTGCTTATGCTAATGAAGCAGACCAGAAATATGTTGTATGTAACAGTGACGAGGGCGACCCGGGTGCATTTATGGACCGTTCAATATTAGAGGGTAATCCTTTTGCGGTAATTGAAGGTATGATGATTGCAGGTTATGCAATCGGTGCAAGTGAAGGTTATTTCTATGTTCGTGCAGAATATCCTATTGCTGTTAACAGATTAAAACTTGCAATAAAGCAGATGAATGAGGCAGGTATTTTAGGCGAGAACATTATGGGCTCCGGATTCAGCTTCCAGGCATATATAAGACTTGGTGCAGGTGCTTTTGTCTGCGGTGAGGAAACTGCTCTTCTTAACTCCATTGAGGGTAAGAGAGGTATGCCTCGTCCAAGACCACCGTTCCCTGCTGTTAAAGGTTTATGGGAAAAACCAACTGTAGTAAATAATGTTGAAACACTTGCCTGTGTTCCTTACATATTAAGAGAGGGTGCCGGAGAATTTGCTCAGTGCGGTACTGAAAAATCCAAAGGTACTAAGGTTTTCGCTCTTGGCGGAAAGGTAAATAATGTAGGTCTTGTTGAAATTCCTATGGGAACAACTCTCCGTGAACTTATTTACGATATTGGCGGAGGTATTCCTAACGGTAAGAAATTCAAGGCTATCCAGACCGGCGGACCTTCAGGTGGTTGCCTGACGGCTGAAAGCTTAGATGAGCCTATTGATTTTGATAATCTTGTTGCCAAAGGCTCTATGATGGGCTCGGGCGGTGCTATTGTTATGGACGAAGATAACTGTATGGTTGACGTTGCAAAATTCTATATGGAATTTATCTGCGATGAATCCTGCGGTAAATGTTCGCCATGTCGCATAGGTACAAGAAGAATGCTTGAAATTCTTACAAGAATTACTGAAGGCAATGGTACTATGAAGGATCTTGAAGAGTTAGAAGAATTAGGTAAATCGGTTAAAGCTAATTCCCTTTGTGCATTAGGACAGACTGCCGCTAACCCGATTATTTCAACTCTTACTCACTTTAAAAATGAATATCTTGCTCATATTGTTGATAAACAGTGTCCTGCAAAGGTATGTAAAAAACTTATCCGCTACACTATTGAACAGGATAACTGTTTTGGTTGCGGACTTTGCGCAAGAGCTTGTCCTGTTGGCTGTATCGAAAGAACAGACTATGTTGCACCGGGTAAAAAACTTGCTTCTTTCCAGATTGATTCTACCAAGTGTGTTAAGTGCGGCGCTTGTATGGCTACCTGTAAGTTCAAAGCGATTGTGCAGAAATAGTAGGAGGTGTTTTAAGTGAGTTTAGTAAATATTAAAATTGAAGGTGTCTCCTATCAGGTTGAAGAGGGCTTGACAATTCTGGAGGCTGCTAAAAAATGCGGATATGAAATTCCGTCCTTATGTGCTTTTAATCATGGTGAATGTTCAAACGGCTCCTGCCGTGTATGTCTTGTTGAGGTAGTCGGTGCAAGAGGTCTTGTGGCTTCCTGCGTATATCCTGTTAATGAGGGAATGGAAGTTAAAATTTCTACACCTCAGGCTACCGAGGCGCGTCGTGCATCAGTTGAACTTTTACTTTCAAATCATAATAAAAACTGTCAGCAATGCGATAAAAACGGCAAGTGTGAACTTCTGTATGTTGCCAATATCGTAGGTGCCAGAGAGGGTAGATATGAGGGCGTTAAAACACCTGTTACGGTTGATGAAATTTCTCCCTCAATCGTTCGTGATACTTCAAAATGTATCCTTTGCGGCCGTTGTGTTGCAAGATGCGAGAATGCTCACGGAATGGGTATCTTAGGTTTTGAAAACCGAGGCTTTAAAACTATTGTTGCCCCTGCTGAAAACCGTTCCTTTGTAAATTCTCCATGTATTATGTGCGGTCAGTGTGTAAGCGTTTGTCCTACCGGTGCATTGACTGAAAAGAGCGAAATAGCTTTAGTTGATAAAGCTATGAAAGAGGGTAAGCATGTTGTTGTTCAGACTGCTCCTGCCGTAAGAGCTGCTTTAGGTGAAGAATTCGGTCTGCCTGTCGGTACACCTGTTACAGGTAAGATGGTTGCCGCTCTTAAGCGACTTGGTTTTGATAAGGTTTATGATACAAACTTTGCCGCCGACCTTACTATTATGGAGGAAGGTACTGAGCTTCTTACAAGAATTCAGGAGGGCGGAGCATTACCTATGATTACCTCCTGCTCACCCGGTTGGATAAACTTTGCAGAATATAACTACGGCGATTTACTTGACCACTTATCAAGCTGTAAATCACCTCATCAGATGCAGGGTGCTGTTATAAAGAGCCATTATGCTGAGAAAAACGGTATTGACCCTAAAGATATATTTGTTGTTTCCATTATGCCTTGTACTGCAAAGAAGGATGAAAAGGAACGTCCGCAGATGCAAAAAGACGGTATAAAGGATGTAGATGCGGTTTTAACTACAAGAGAACTGGCTAAGATGATAAAGAGAGCAGGTATAATGTTTACCCGTCTTCCTGATGAAGAATTTGACCAGGATATTATGGGACAGTACACAGGAGCCGGAGTAATCTTCGGTGTAACCGGCGGTGTTATGGAAGCGGCTCTTCGTACCGTGTACTATGTACTTACAGGGGAAGAACACGAAGCTATTACATTTGAAGCTGTTCGTGGCTTTGAGGGAATCCGTGAGGCAACCTTAAAGATAAACGGCGATTCAATTCATGTTGCAATCGCTCATGGTATGAAAAATGCCAGAGTTTTACTGGATGAAATCAGAGAAGGTAAATCCAAGTATCACTTTATCGAAATTATGGGATGTCCCGGCGGATGTATCGCAGGTGGCGGTCAGCCGATAGTTCGACCTTGCTTCTTACCAAATGAAGATGACGATATTTTAGATACCTATAAGGAAAAGAGAGCAAAGGCTCTTTACAGTGAGGATGAAAGACTTACACTTCGTCAGTCCCATAAAAATCCTCAGGTTAAAGCTCTTTATGATGAATTTTTAGGAAAGCCTAACTCACATAAAGCGCACGAGCTTTTACATACCACATATAAAAAGCGTGAAGGCTTTAATGACTGATATTAAATGGGAATTTAAAAACTCCGGAACGCAAAAAGTAGGACATAGTAATATTAAAGATACATAAAACTATAATATTTTTATGTTAAGGAAAAGATGTTTAAACTTTTTGCTATTCTTTACGGACAACATAAGCGGGTGTTTAAAAAGTTTCGACTTTTTAAACACCCCCAAAATTACATCTCCATTTTTGAAAATTTATGGTATAATGAAAAAATAAACTTGAGGTGTTG
>JAZOVB010000163.1:0-5737 GCA_045658425.1 Clostridia bacterium
GAAGAATTTTTAAAGGCGGAACCTTCAAGTTTTATAGGTGAAGGAAAAGGACAGCAAATCAAAGTTGTTTACAATGGAAAAATTGAAACGATTACAATAGAAAATCCTTCTCATACTCTTGAAGTGGGAACACTGCAGAAATTCCTTGATAAATATGTAAAGGAAAATAATGCAACTGTGGATTATATTCACGGAGATGACGTTGTAGTGAGCCTTGCAAAAAAAGAGGATACTGTGGGATTTATTCTTCCTGGAATGGATAAATCGGATTTATTTACCGCAATTAAAAATGACGGAGTACTTCCAAGAAAAACTTTTTCAATTGGGGAAGCTTTTGAAAAGAGATTTTATTTAGAATGTAGAAAAATTAAGTAAATTAAGAGGTAAAGTGTTATGACAGAAGATATTAAAAAAGTAATATCAAATTTAGAAAAAAACCTTATGAAGGCATACTATGTTGAAAATAAAGAGCAGGTAGTGCCGCTTATATCTACTTTAGTTTCAGGAAAAGAAAGTGTGTCAGCAGGAGGCTCTGTTACACTTAATGAGTGCGGAGTTATTGATTATCTTCGAAATGGCAAGTTTAACTTTCTTGACAGATTCAAACAGGGACTTTCCCATCAGGAAAAAGAAAAACTGTTTCGTGAAGCGTTTCTTGCTGATTTGTATATTACAAGCAGTAACGCAATTACATTAGACGGACAGCTTTATAACGTTGATGGTAATTCTAACAGAATAGCGGCTATAGCCTATGGCCCCGAAAAGGTAATAGTTGTTGCAGGCATCAATAAAATCGTAAAGGATATGGACGAGGCTGTCCTTCGCGTTAAAAACATAGCTGCACCTAAAAACTGTGTAAGGCTTAATATGAATACTCCTTGTGCTAAATTAGGTCACTGTATAAAAAATGACACAAGCTACGAGGGTTGCAACAGTCCTGATAAAATTTGCTGTTCCAGACTTGTTTGCGGACAGCAAAGGTATAAGGACAGAATCAGTGTTATAATTGTGGGAGAAGAGCTTGGATATTAATTTACTGAAGATATCCGTCTTGCTTTAATGTTTCTTTGGTAATTACTCCAACACATTTGCCTTTATCCATAACAAGAATGTTAGTTAAGTTTTCCTCCATCATCAGTTTTAATACAAAGCTTAAATCACTTCGGGAAACAACTGACATTTTACAAGGGTCAATAATATCCTGTGCTGTTAATTTTAAATTTTCAGGATATATTTCCTCCCCGTGAAGCAAACCTATAATACGACCGCCGCTTGTTACACACAGGCAGGCGGTTTTGTTTTTTTGCATTAAAACTTGTGCGTGAGCAACAGTGCGATTACCGTCTATAGTTACAGGAACACGCATAACATCTTTTGCAGTTAAATTATTTATTTTGTTATCTAACATTTATATCACATCCAATGGTAGTATTTGATATTTTAAAAATTTATATTCGCCTTTTTCTTTACTTTTAAAAAGTAATGTAGTATAATTATATTATACGAAAAAATTATTCATTCTGACAAAAGGGGATAAGATAATGCAGATTATTTACGGACTGCCAGATAGCGGAAAAAGTAAATATTGTCTTGATATGGCTGAGCAAATATGGAAAGGAAAAAATGATACTAAGGTATTTTTTATTGTCCCTGAACAGTATTCATACGAAACTGAGAAAACTTTAGTAGAAAAGCTTGGTATAATAAGCCCTAAAACCGTTGAAGTATTATCCTTTAAACGGCTGTTTTTCTATGTTTGCAACAATATAGGAGGAAGTCTTTTACCCCGTCTTACCGATACATCAAAGCATATTCTTCTTTCACGAATTGCATCAAAATACGCAAAAGAGCTTAAAACACTTGGAAAAACTGCAAAATATTCAGGTTTTTCTGATGTTTTAATTACCCTTTTTTCTGAGTTTAAAAGATATAATATTTCTGCATACGACCTTAAAAATGTATCTGATAATCTTGCGGATACTGATTTTTTAAAGCTTAAGCTTCAGGATATAATTTTACTGTATGAAAGCTATGAAACTGCTCTTGAAGGAAAATTCTCCGACCCTGACAGTGAGCTTACGCTTCTTTGTAATATTTTACAAAATAATAAGGGTTATTTCTCGGACAGTGTATTTTTTATTGACCAGTTTGATGGCTTTACTCCTCAGGAAACTCTTGTTATAGGGGAGTTGGCAAAGCAGTCACAGGAAACTTATATAACTTTATGTACAGATAACTTATATAAAACCTCAGGGTTATTTAGTATGCAGGCAAAAACCTTTTCGCGTCTTACTGAGCTTGCAAAAAGGTATGGATTTACAAACAAAGAGCCTATATTTTTAAATAAATTTTGTTCTTTTTCTGGTAAACCTTCTTTTGTTCATCTTGAAAATGCTCTTCGTAATGAAAGCTACAAAATTTTCAATGAAGCTACGCAGGATATTCATATGCTTTCTGCTCTTAATTTAAATAAAGAGGTAGCCCAAGTGGCACAAATCATTTGTGAGCTTGTAAAAAATGAAGGGTACAGATATAGGGATTTTACTGTAGTTACTGCAAATTTGGAAAGCTACAGGGAGCTTATATTGTGGATTTTTTCAAAATACGATATTCCATTATATTTATCTGAAAAAACGCCTCTTTCACAAGAGATACCCTGTTATGCTATCTTATGTGTTATTAACATTATTATAAAAAAATGGGATTATGAGTCAGTATTTGCATATTTAAAAACAGGTTTTTCAGGTCTTACAGATTATGAAACTGACTTTTTGGAAAACTATATAATAAAAACAGGGATACGCTCCTCAAGCTGGACCAACGGGAAAAAGTGGAAATATAAACCTAAAGGTTTTTCTGATATTGATTTAGAGAAAATTGAAGAAATAAGAGAAAAGTTTGTTACTCCTGTACTTTTATTGCAGGAAAAAATTAAAGATGCAAAAAATGTAAGAGATTATATTAGAATTCTCGTTGAATATATGCAAAATCAGGATTTTTTTGCAAAAATTTTAAAAATCCGTGATATGTATAGAGGATTAAATGCAGATTTGTCAGCGAAATATGACCTTATTTATACAGGAATTATTTCTGCTTTTGAGGATATTGACAGGGCAGTTCCTATAGATGATGAAATTAGTCTTGATGAGTTTTATAGTATGCTTTCAACTGCTTTTGAGTGTAACAAGCTTGGTGTTATTCCCACATCTGTTGATAGCGTTACGGTTACAGATACTGAAAGATGCAGGTCGGCAAAATGTAAGGTTATGTTTGTTATCGGTGTAAATGAGGGCTTTTTCCCTCAGGTTTTTGAAAGTGAAGGAATTATTAAAGATAACGAAAGAAATAAACTTGAAAATATGGGACTGGCCCTTGCACCTGATACAGTAAGCCGTATGCTTGATGAAGATTTTATAGTTTATTCAACACTTCTTACCCCTTCAGACAGGCTGTATATTTCATATCCTTTATCCAATATAAAAGGGGAAAGCTTATCACCATCTTCTTTAATACGTAAGCTTATATATATTTTTCCGCAAATCAGCCAAAGAGATAATATTATTTCTGATACACCTTTAAATGAAGTAATATCAAAAGAGGTTGCTCTTGATATGCTTGCTGAAGCAAAAGGGGAACTTCGTGATGGAAAAAAATATAATAACATATACAATGACCTTGAAAAGTGGTTTAAAAACAGACCTGAATATAAGTATAAAATTAAAATGGTAAATAACGGATTTAATTATAAAAATAATGTAGCAGATTTATCAAAAGACCTTATTGATAAAGTGTATGGTGATGAATTTTACACTTCTGTTTCAAGATTAGAAAGCTATAAAAAATGTCCGTTTATGTATTATGCAAAATATATGCTTGGTGCAAATCCAAGAGAGGATACACAGCTTAAAAGTGTAGATACCGGCACAATTATGCACTCTATTGTGGAAAAAGTATCTCTTCTTGTAAAAGAAAAATATGACTCATGGCATAAGGTTCCTGATAACTGGATAGAGGAAAATGTAAAAATAATATCAGACAAGGCAATTGAGGAATTTATTTCACAGCTTGATTTTGTAGAGCCAAGACAGATGTTTACAATTTTAAGACTTAAGGATACTGTTGTAAAATCCGTAACAGTTATGACAAGTCATCTGAAAAACAGCGAATTTATACCTATGGGATACGAAATTTCCTTTGATGAAGGAGAAAAATACGGATGTATCAATCTTGACGTTATGGGTAAAAAGGTAAAGCTTCGGGGTAAAGTAGATAGAAGTGATATGTATGTGGACAAAAGTGGCAGAAAGTTTATTCGCATTATTGATTATAAGTCAGGAAAAAGGGATTTTGATATAAGAGATTTCTTTTACGGACTTAACATTCAGCTTGCGGTTTATCTTGACAGTATGACACAAGCTGAAAATGCCATAGGTGCAGGTATATTGTATTTCAGATTGTTTGACCCTATTGTTAATACTGACAGGGACCTAACTGAAGATGAAATGAAAAATTTAGAGGTTAAAAATTATAAAACAACAGGTCTTGTACTGGGTGATGGAGAAATTATTAAAAAAATGGACTCCCGTGCACTGGAAGGGGATGGGTATCTTCCTGTTGCCTTTAAAGCTGATGGCGGATTTACGGCAACCTCCAAAGTTGCAACTTATAATGAATTTAATGCCATTAATATTTTTCTTAGAGATAAGCTCAAAGAAATGGCAAAAGATTTGATAAAAGGAAAAACGGATATATCGCCCATTATAACAAAGAGAACGGACCCTTGTTTATACTGTGATTATAAGCAAATGTGTCAATATGATTTTTCTTGCGGAAACAGACACAACAGACTTGAAGATATTTCCAAAGAAGATGCGTGGGCAGAAATAAGAAAGAAAGGGAAGTAGGATATGACTGTATGGACAAAAGAACAACAGTCTGCAATAGATACAAGAGATTGCGACCTTTTAGTATCTGCGGCTGCAGGCTCGGGTAAAACTGCTGTTTTGTCAGAGCGTGTACTTAAAAGAGTAACTGATGAAAAAGCTCCCTTATCTGTAGATAGGCTGCTGGTGGTTACATTTACAAATGCAGCTGCAGCAGAAATGCGACAGAGAATTGTGGATAAACTAAGAGCAGAGCTTGTAAATAACCCTGAAAATAAAACAATCAGCAAACAGCTATCTCTTGTTCCTAAAGCAAGCATTACCACAATTCATCAGTTCTGCTTAAATCTTATTAAGAATAATTTTCATCTTCTTGATATCGACCCCTCTTTCAAAATACTTGATGATGGTGAAAATGAACTTATAAAAACTGATACGGCAATTAAAACAATGAACTGTATGTACGAAAAATACGGCAGTGATTTTTCGGATGTTGTTTTAATGATTTCAGGTGGAAATGACCAGGAGTTTGTAGCAGAAATGCTAAGAATATACAACTATATCTGCAGTTTTGAAAATCCTTTAAAATGGCTGGATGATGCTATTGAGGAATATAATCTTAAAGATGAAAATCCCGATAATCTTCCTTGGACAGAGCTTTTAAAAACAAAGTTTAAAGTAATACTTTCAAAGCAGTACGGAATGTATGAAAAAGCAGAGAAATATGCGGATATGGCAGGCTGTACCAATTATTTTGAAACCTTTAATCAGGATAAAAATTATATTTCAAACTTAATGACCGCATTAAACGGGGATGTTAATACAATCAAAGATAGTGCATCTAAACTTACATT
>JAZOVB010000164.1:0-1121 GCA_045658425.1 Clostridia bacterium
CTTGTTTTATGTGCTTTGCAATTTTAGCAGCAGCTGCAGAGGGAAATCACTTTAATTCGGTGGGAAAATTAAAGGAACTTATATTAGGTTCCTTGCATAAAGAAGAAATTAAAAAGGCATATTTTGAAAATGTTACCTTTAAGAGCCGTATTGCTATATCTTTGATGAAAAAACAAAAAATCAGATTAGCATTTTACTTTTTGTATTTCTGTAAAGAGTTAAAGCGTATGAGAAAGGGTGATAAAAAATGAACACAGCACCTAAAATATCTTTAATAATGAGCGTGTATAATGGCGAAGATTATTTGCGTGACGCGATTGAAAGCGTCTTAAATCAAACTTTTAAAGATTTTGAGCTTATTGTGATAAACGATTGCTCCACCGACAAAACATATGAAATATTAAAAAGATTTGCAGAGCTTGACAAGCGCGTAAAAGTACATACCAATGAAGTGAATTTAAGACTTCCGTCATCCCTTAACAAAGCCATATCATATGCACAAGGTAAATATATTGCAAGAATGGATGCAGATGATATATGCCTCCCTGAACGTCTTGAGAAGCAGTATCAATTTATGGAGAATAATCCGAGTGTTGCTCTATCCTCGTGTAGATTTATGACACTTAAAAACGGAGTGATATCTTCAGGCGGATGCGGAGGAAAAAGTGACAAGGAATCTATAAAAGCTTTGCTTTTGGTTACAAATCCGATTTTGCATCCCGGAATTATTGCAAAAGCTGATGCAATCAGAAGTTTGGGGTATGATAAAAACTTCACCTGTACCGAAGATATGGAGCTTTGGACAAGGTTTGTAATAGCGGGCTATGATATTGAAATTATGCCTGAATATCTTATGATATACAGACTTCACGATAAGCAGATTACAGAAACAACTATTGAAAAGCAACACAAAGAAGTTGTTGCCATTCAAAAAAACTATTGTGGCAAGCTCCTTGATGTTATGGATTCGGATCAAGAGAAGTTTTATATCAAAGGAATTTATTTTAGGGAAAATACAGATATAAATAAGTTTTGCGAATTTTATAAATGGCTAAAGGCTGTTAATCGCAAAACAAAAGCATTTAATAAAGATGCGTTAAACTATGCCATGTTTGAAATCC
>JAZOVB010000165.1:0-1254 GCA_045658425.1 Clostridia bacterium
CTGATTTTAAAACTTTTTCAATAACTCTAGCAGCTCTTTGTGGTTGATTTCTTAAGATTGCAAAAGCTTCATTTACTTTTTTTCCTCTTATTAAATCAATTATTAATCTTGTTTTTCTAGGAGCTATTCTTATTGTTTTAGCTACTGCTTTTGCTTCAGTTCTTTCCATCATAGTCCTCCTTATAAGTTACTAGTTCTTGTCTGCGCCGTGTCCACCAAATTTACGAGTTAATGAGAATTCTCCAAGTTTGTGTCCTACCATATCTTCAGTTACATAAACCGGAATAAATTCTTTACCATTGTGAACTGCAAATGTGTGACCTATAAAATCAGGATAAATAGTTGAACGACGAGACCAAGTTTTAATAACTTCTTTTTTTCCTGTTTCATTAAGTAGTTTTACTTTCTTTAATAGTCTATCAAAGACATAAGGTCCTTTTTTTAAACTTCTTGCCATTTTTTAATCATCCTTTCTTATTATTTTTTACGACGTGTCACAATATATTTGTCTGATTCTTTTTTATGTTTTCTAGTCTTTAATCCTAGAGCTGGTTTACCCCAAGGAGTCATTGGTCCGCTTCTACCGATTGGTGCACGTCCTTCTCCACCACCATGTGGGTGATCGTTAGGGTTCATAACTGAACCACGTACTGTTGGTTTAATACCTTTATGTCTTGTTCTTCCAGCTGTTCCAACTTTAACTAGTGAGTAATCTTCGTTTCCAATTGTTCCAACTGTTGCACGACATGTTCCTAAAATTTTTCTTGTTTCACCGCTTGATAATCTGATTAATACATATTTATCTTCACGACCTAAGATTTGAACTCCTGTTCCAGCGCTTCTTACTAATTGTCCACCTTTACCTGGTTTTAATTCAACGTTGTGAATAACTGTTCCAACTGGAATGTTAGATATTGGTAATGTATTACCAACTTTAATATCAACGTTTTCTCCAGATTCAACGATATCTCCAACTTGTAATCCTTTTGGAGCTAGAATATATGCTTTTTCTCCGTCTTTATAACTGATTAAAGCAATATTTGAACTTCTGTTTGGATCGTATTCAATACTAGATACGATAGCTGTAATTCCGTCTTTAACTCTTTTGAAGTCAATTAAACGATATTTTCTTTTAACTCCACCGCCACGGTGTCTTACTGTTATTTTACCTTGGTTATTACGACCATCAGTTTTCTTCTTTGTAACCACTAGACTTTTTTCAGGAGTTGTTTTAGTTATTTCATCGCTTTTTAA
>JAZOVB010000166.1:0-1147 GCA_045658425.1 Clostridia bacterium
ACAAGATATGAACATTCAATGCGTGTTGCCAGATGGACTTATAAAGTATGTAATCTATTAAAAATGAGATATAAAACAGATATTACAAGAGCAGCATTGCTTCATGACTTCTATATTAATGATGATCTTATATCAGAAAATGGTGCATCAAAACTAGGAGAACATCCAAGTGTTGCATTAAAAAACAGTAAAAAACATTTCGATATATCAGAGATTCAAGCGGATATTATTAAAACTCATATGTTCCCATGTAACTTTGATATTCCAAAATATAAAGAATCATGGTTAGTTTCAGGAGTAGATAAAGCAGTAAGTACATATGAAATGTTAAGATTTAAATCTTCACTATATATGGGTATATATTTATTGTTCCTATTCGAAATGATTAAATTACCAAGATAAAATGACCTGTTTGGTCATTTTTTTTGTAAAAAAACGTATAATAGTATATATACATAAAATAGCTTTATAAGGGGTATAAATAAATATTATTCAAAAAAGCGAAAGAAGAATTTGACAAAGCGATTTTATGTGATATAATGAGATTACTTTTGAGGAAAAAGCAGTGAAAAATAAGCACAAAAAAGAAATTTAAAAAATTTCAAAGAAAAAGTTGACAACAACAATTTCAAGTGTTATATTATTCACCGTTACCGAAAAAGAGGTAAAAAAATATACTAAAAAATAAGTTGAAAAAAAGTTAAAATTTTAGTTGACTTTAATAAAACGATTTGGTATATTACTAATGCAACCAAAAAAACGAAAGTAATTGATTGCAGAATGATCTTTGAAAACTAAGTAAAAAAGTCAAATTGAGTAGCTTTGTGATCATAACTTAAATTATTAGATTTAATTATAAATCTTTTTTAATGAGAGTTTGATCCTGGCTCAGGATGAACGCTGGCGGCATGCCTAAGACATGCAAGTCGTACGAAGCGGCCCACTGAAGTCTGAGTGCTTGCACAAAGATGGACGTGGATCACCGCTTAGTGGCAAACGGGTGAGTAACACGTGGGTTACCTACCTCTAAGTTGGGGATAACAATTGGAAACGATTGATAATACCGAATGTGCTCTACGGAGTAAAGAAGCCCTTAAAGCTTCGCTTAGAGATGGGCCTGCGGCGCATTAGCTAGTTGGTGAGGTAA
>JAZOVB010000167.1:0-18997 GCA_045658425.1 Clostridia bacterium
ACATGGCTACGATCCGACTTACCTTTCACTTAGCGTAACAGAAGATGGAACCGCACAAAATAAAATTTTAATAAGAAGCCTAAATGACGGCGAGGCGGTATTTGGCGGCGAAAGTATTATTACAATAAATTCAGATTACACCACTCTTTCAGGAATTTCCTTTGTGGAAAACAAGGGCGCAGATTCCTGTTCGGTTCTTGTGAAGGGGTGCAGTAATTCAAGGGTGACCGGCTGTTATTTTAAAACCTGTGGTGCTGTGGCAACAGGCTCCATTTTGTATCTTGGAAAGAGTGCAAAAAATATCAGTGTGGACAATAACCTTTTTGAAGATTCAAGAGCACTTTCCGTTGTTGCATTTGGTAATACTGATACTTCATTTGATAATAGCGCAACAGATAATCTGATTTATGATAATTTGTTTATAAATATTAAAAGCGTTAGTTCTGCTTATAGTGGCACTACTAATGGTATGGAATGTATTCAGCTTGGTCAATCTCCAAAAGACGGAGTAAAGCTTAATAATAGGGTTTCTCATAATATGTTTTATAATGTTACGGGAGATGGTTCTGAAATTATTTCCAATAAATCAAATGGAAATATATATAAGAACAACACTTTTTATAACTGTAACTCAAGCCCTACCTTACGTAACGGAGATGAGTGCGAGTTTTCAGGAAACTTTATCATAAATTGTAAATATGCATTAAGAACCTTTGGAAAAAATCATAAAATAGAAAATAACTATATTTATAAAACAGGTCATATTGCCTTTGATGCAGGTTATCAGATTTTAGATAAAATTATTTATTCTTCAGCAGATAACTGTCAAGTTAAAGGAAATATGATAATAAAACCAAAGGATAGTGCCATCTACTACGGCAGATTTTATGATACCTTAAATTTAAGAAATACTCTGGCAAGCAACATAATAGCTGAGGACAACTATATATATGCGGATAAAGACAAGGTATGTACTTATCATGCTGTTATTAATCCGATTGACTTGTCAGATAATATCATAATAGATGACGGAATCAGTGATATTCCAACCTTTGATGGTGAACTTTATATAACATCGCAAATAAATTTTTCAACATCAGAATTATATAGACCTGAGGAGTTAAATATATGGTGGAAAGATGTTATGCCACAAATAAAAGGGTATAGCACATTGGAAGAAAAAGGCACAATTTTAGGATATACACCATATAAAACAGCATTTTCGCTTTGCTCAGGAGATACTTTTGATGTAACTACTCTTGCAGGTACGGTAAGAGTAAGTGGCGGAAGCTATAAGGTTAATCCGGCAGATGTTTCATATACCTTGGAGGATGAAACTTACACTTCATTATCAGGAGATATATTAACTGCCACAAATAACACGGGAGAAATACAAGAGGTAATTCTTAATTCCTCTTATGCAGGCTTTGATAACCGTATTACAATTTCTGTTTATCCGAAGGCACCATACTCTGATATAACGAAAGACCATTTTGACTATCAGACCGGTGTTGATTTAAAAGTGCTTTCAGGTTCGACTTTATGGGAATCAGGTACTGATGGTTCAATAGAATATAAGGGAACTTCAAGCACAAAAATCATTCTTCCGACTTATACCCATAAGGATGATTTCAATCTGGAATTCGATTTAACCTTAAATTCTGATAATCCTTCTTCGGCAAATCTTGAATTTTTGTTTGGATATGATGTGATTTCCGGTACAGCGCATCGTATAAAGCTTTTAAATAACGGCGGTGTATTCCTTACAAGTGACAATAGTACAAGAAGTGGAGAACTTGTAAAACAATTGGAAACCGGCGTAACAAAAAGATTTAAGATAACCAAAAGAGATGAAGTTTTGGTTGTTTCTTACGGAGATGATATTGTTGCAATGGCAGAACTTCCTGAAGAAATAAGCGGTAAATTCGGATTTAATCTGTCAGGATGCAATATAAAACTTGAGAATATAGATATATTTGAAGAAAAAGCAGAGAGTGTTGTTCCGGAAACGGTTTCAATGACTTACAGCCGTATTGATGACAATTCGATAAAAGTTAATTATACATCTATTGGTAACTACATATACAGATTGTTTAAAGACGGAATTTGCTTGGGTGAGTCGGGCGAATCATCAAACTTTGTTGACGTATCCGTTACAATGGATGAAGCCCATGAGTATAAGCTTTATGCTTACGATAAAAATGGGATTTTAGTTGGCTTAGGAGAGCTTACGCTTACAATCACAGAACCATCTTCAGGTGAATATTTCAAAATTTCAGATGTACTTGTTAAAGTCGGGGAAAACGGCAGTTATGTTGCGAACCATTATAAATCTTCAAACAGATTTTTAGATGAGGATACTGAGATATATGATGATCGTGATTACACATATAGCAGTCTTCCGGAAATGTTTAAGGATTGCGGATATATACTTACAAGAAACGCAGACAGAGCTCTTGATTCATTTAAAACGGCTATGAACGACTGGCTTAAATTTAAAATCAATCAGCCTGCAACTGTGTATATAGTTCTTCAGGCTTCTCATACCGTTCCATCCTGGCTGGCTGACTGGGCTGTATACTCCAAAGATACAATTTCAACTGATACCCTGAGTTCAACTAAGGTTTATTTAAAGCATTTTGATGCAGGAGATGTGACTATAGGTAGTTTCAGTACTTTATCGGCAAATTACAGTGTTATAGTTAAACCTGACACTATGCCTGAACCGGTTGAAATTACAAGAAGCTTTAAATAAAGAATTAATGAACAAAGAACATTTATGAAATATCAAAAAGATACAAAGGGTGATTAAAAATGGAAATACCTGTACCGAAACAATATATACTGGATTTTGAGCAAATGGGAATGGGAATGTTTGTTCATTGGGGGCTTTATTCTCAGCTTAACCGTGGTGAATGGATATTTAAGCGCGGAGAAGAAATGGATTTTTCTGAGTATAAAAAACTTAAAGATACTTTTACAGCAGAAGATTTTGATACAGAAGAACTTGTTCTTACTGCAAAAGATGCAGGTTGCAAATATATATGTCTTACTACAAAGCATCATGAAGGATTCTGCCTATACGATACAAAAGGTCTTAATGATTTTGATGTTATGAATACACCTTGTAAAAGAGATCTTATAAAAGAATTTGTTACTGCGTGCAGAAAGCATAATATTAAGCCATTTTTCTACCATGCAACTCTTGATTGGTACAAAGGCGGACCATATTGTGACTTTGAAGAATTTTTAGAGTATCTTAGAAAAAACGTAGAACTTTTATGCACAAATTATGGTGAAATAGGCGGCTTTTGGTTTGACGGGAATTCTTCAAGACCAGATGCTGACTGGCAGGTTGATAAAATGTATAAAATCATCAGAAAATATCAGCCTGAAGCAATGATAATAAATAATACAGGAATGAAAAAAAGAGGTTTTATCGGAAGTGATGAAATAGATTCCGTTACTTATGAGCAGGGAAGACCTGAACCAATGAACAGAGCTGGAATGAAAAAATATGTTGCTGCAGAAATGTGTGAAACGTTAAATGACCATTGGGGTTTTGCAACTGATTTTAATTACAAATCACCTGCTTTGATAATTGAAAACCTATGTAAGTGCAGAAAAGTCGGGGCGAATTTTTTAATTAATATAGGCCCTTACGGTCAAGGTAAAATTGATCCGTTCCAGAAAGAATTTTTAAAACTTATAGGAAATTGGATAAATGTATTTGGAGAGGCGATATATGAAGGCAGACCTTATCCTACAAAATCAATTGGAGAGCATTTTATTCTGAAAGGGAAAAATAAACTTTATATATTTTTTATTCAGCCCGGTGTTCAGCGTGAAGAAATGGTAAGTGTTAACGGAAATTACAAAGGCCCTTATGCCTTTTCAGGAGTAAAAGATACAATAAAAAATATCAGGTGGATGGATAATAAGGAGCCATTTGAATTTACACAAAATGGAGATTTGCTGGCAGTCAATTTTACCGGACAGCCTTATGGAATCTCTTACGCTGTACGCGTTGCTGAAGCAGAAATTTTATAAAAAAGGAGAGAAAAAAAGATGAAAAAATTTTTAAACTTATTATTGGCGGTTGTTCTTATCACAGGCTGTTTTGCAGGTTGTACTAAGAACGATAATAATTCACAAGTGGAAACTTACTCAAAAGAGGATTTAACTGTTGAAAAAATCGGAGATTACGGCGAACTAAAGCTTCCTTTTGCAAATGGCGAAAAAATTGAAATAGTTATTGCAACCGATTTGACAAATCTTAATGACAGTCTGATTATTAAAGAACTTAGAAAGAGAACAGGTGCAGACATTGATATTACAGAAATCCCTGTTGCTACCGAGAAAGATAAAATCAATACAATTATTGCCGGTGGGGATCTTCCGCATATAATGAATGCAGGAACAAGCGCAAGCGATATAGGTATCCAGGGCGGTTTTGTTGCATTGGATGAAAATCTTGACTTAATGCCTAACTTCAAAAAAATCTTCTTTGATGAAACCCAAAAATATAAAACAGAAGATTTTGCAAAATGGTTACAGGCTGAAGACGGACATATATACCAATTTCCTGTATGGGATATTCAAAGAGAAGTAAATCACGGTTTCTTATACAGAAAAGATGTTTTTGATAAACACGGAATTAAAATGTGGAATACAACAGAAGAATTCTATGAAACATTAAAAGAATTAAAAAATTTATATCCTGATTCAATCCCTCTTACTTCTAAAAATAAAATGGAATTATTTATGGATTTTGCAGGTATGTGGAATATCCGTTCTTATAAGCCATGGACACCATATTTTGATGAAGATACAGGAGTATGGAAACAGAGTCTTACAGACCCGAAAATGAAGGAAATTGCTGATTTTATTAAGAAACTTTATAACGAAAAATTATTAGACCCTGAGTTTTTAACTATTACAACACCTCAGTGGACTTCAAATATGACTAATAAGAACAGATCATTTATATCTTTTGACTGGATAGGAAGACTTGATCCTCTTACTTTACAGTCTTCTGAATCAATCCCGGGATATGATTTAAGATTCGGAAATCCTATAGGAACAGGAAAGTTGAGAACTCTTGATAAAGTATGGGGCGGCCAGAGTGTTGCAAATATCGAAAACAAAGAAATTGCTATGCAGGTTTTAGATTATCTTCTTAGTGAATCCGGTGCAATCCTTACCACAATGGGTATCGAAGGCGTAACTTATGAAATGGGTGATAACGGCAAAGCTAAGTATCTTGGTATGGAATCAGAAAGTGAGATTTCAACTACAACACTTGGAAACAAATACGGACTTTTTGCTTTACCTCAGATAAGATACGATAAAAGATCCAAATATTATGATTATACCGAGAGAGAACAGGAAGCACAGGATTTAATAAACAATAAAGCCGATGGCGGATATAATCCGTTTGACCCTGTTTTAGTATTTACAGGTGAAGAACTTGAATTTGTAAATGAAGTTCAGCCTAAAATTAAAAAGGCTGCTGAAGAATTCTTTATGCAGTATATTACAGGTGTAAAAACTTGGGAAGAATGGGTAAAAGAATCTGAAAAATTAGGTTCTGGAGAGCTTGTTAAGATTTATAATCAGGCTTATGATAGAAATTATAAATAAGAATATATAAGAACCTTTTTGTATTAATTTGCAATAATATTCAGCTTAAGGAAGTTGTTATAGTGACTCCCTATAACAACTTCTTACTTTTTATTGTGAATAAACACAACAAGGTTATCTGAAAGACCCGAACTTTCAGTTCGTGAGTTTTTTGTGATGTTCTTATTCAAGATTTGAGAGGAAATATTATGTTTAAAATATGTGTTATAGGTTGCGGAGGAATGTCACGCGGTGGGCATGGTCCTTCCTTTAAAAAATATAAAGAAGATTATAGTGATGTTTGTCTTGCTGCTTGCTGTGATTTAGATGAGGAAAAGGCAAAAAAATATAAAGAAGATTTCGGGTTTGAAAAATATTACACAAATTACGATGAAATGTTTGAAACAGAAAAACCGGATGTTGTTTGCCTGATGGCACCTGTCAGCTTAACAAAACAATTATCAGTTGATGTAATCAAAAAAGGTTATAATATCATTATGGAAAAACCTCCGGGTGCATCAAGTGAAGAAACAAGAGAAATGATAAAAGCAGGAGAAGAAAGCGGTCTTTTTGTACGTTGTGCTTTTAACAGAAGATATACTCCATTAATAATAAAATTAAAAGAACAACTAAAGGATAAGAAAATATATAATATAACTTATCAGATGTATCGTACCAACCGAAAAGAAAAAACATTTTACACTACTGCAATCCACGCAATTGATGCAGTTAAAAATATTGTTGGCTCTGATTATAAAAAGGTAAATATTTCATTTCAGGAGCTACCGGAAGTTGGCGAGGGTGTAGCAAACTTCTATCTTGACTGCGATTTCGAATGTGGCGCAAAAGGGTTTGTTTCGCTTGTTCCTATGGGTGGCACAGTGTGTGAAAGAATAACTGTTAATACTGAAGGTGAATCTTACTTTGTAGAATTACCATTCTGGAATAACCTTGATGTGCCGGGGAGAATACGTGGAATTAAAGGTAACGAAATCATACTTGACGTATCAGGCGCAGAACTTATTGATTCAGGTGAAATGTTTGAAGAAATGGGATTTTATGAAGAAAATCGAAGTTTTTTTGAACTTATAAGAAGAGGTGTTGAACCATTTAGTGATTTAAACTCAGGATTACAGTCAATTGAGATTGCAGAATGTCTTGAAAAAAGAATTGCAGTATACGAAAAATAAAAGTTTTATAATAGAGATTCAAGTCGGTATTTTTAATGATTTTGTAAAAATATATGATTTTAAAAAAGAATATACGGCTTGTTTCTCTTTATTATAGTTATATAAAAATATTTGAAAAATACATAAACAGGTGAAAAAATGAGAATTATTGATAAAATAATACGAAAGCAAAATGATAATAAAAATTATCCTGGAGTAACTATCGCCTTTTTGGGAGATAGTGTAACACAAGGATGTTTTGAGGTATATAAAAAAGGAGAAGGGATAGAAACAGTTTTCGATAAAAGTTGTGCTTATCATAAATATTTTGCCCAAATATTTGAGGTAATATGTCCCAACGTGCCTTTTAATATAATAAACGCAGGAATAAGCGGGGCCACAGCCACATTTTCACTTGCTATGATTGATGAACTTGTTTTAAATCACAAACCTGATGTTACCGTTGTGTGCTTTGGTCTTAATGATTCAATGCAGGGGAAAGAGAAAGTAAATGAATATGTGAACGGATTATCTCAAATATTTGATAAACTTAATGCTATTGATTCTGAAATTATTTTTATGACTCCTAATATGGCTTGCACAGAGATAAGTCCACATATAAATGACGATTTAATAAGAGAAATAGCAGAAAGATGGTGCGATAATCAAAATAGCGGTAATTTAGATTTATACATAAATAGCGCCCTAAAATTATGTAATGAAAAAAATATTACCGTATGTGACTGTTATATAAAATGGAAAAAAATGAGTCAAGCAGGAATAAATATAACAGAACTTTTGTCAAATAAAATAAACCATCCGTCCAGGGAAATGAATCGTTTGTTTGCATATTCTTTAGCAGAAACAATTTTTGATATATAAAAAGGAAATCTTATTATGAAATTAACAGATTTAACCATAGCATTTATAGGTGACAGTATTACAGAAGGAATAGGAGCTACATCAAAAGAGTGTAGTTTTCCAAGTGTTTTTGAAAAAAATACTGATATAAAAAAATCACTTAATTATGGATTGAGCGGGACAAGAATTGCAGGGCAGAAGAAAACATTTATGAATTATCATGAGTGGGATAATGATTTTATTTCCCGTGTTGACATTATGGATAGCAGTGCGGATTGTGTTATTGTATGCGGAGGGATAAATGACTATATGCACGGCGATGCTGAACTAGGCAGCTTAGACGATTCTACGGAATACACTTTCTACGGTGCAATGAATATCCTGATTAATAAGCTTAAAAATAAATTTCCGCAAAAACCCCTGATTTTTATGACTCCTATTCATTTTGTTGAGGAAAAGTCACCCGAATATGCGCATATAAATAAAGGGTATTATTTTTATGAATATCTGGAAGCGATAAAAAAAGTATGTGATTATCACTCGGTTATTGTATTTGATTTGCATTCAGAGATAGGAATTGATTCAAAAAACAAAAAAGATAAAGAAGAATTTTATTCCGATACTATCCATTTAAATGATAATGGATATAAAATGATTGCAGAAAAATTACAAAATTTTTTAAGATGTTTAACTATTGAATAAAGTTCAGGAGGAAAAAATGGTTTTTGAAAATGTACACTTTATTAAGTGCAAAGAGCCTTTTTCAAAGGAATTTAGTTTTAAAAATATGGCACCTATGTTTAGGAAAAAAGTTAATATATCAGAATTTGAAAATGTCAAAATAAGGATTTGTGGTCTTGGATATGCGCATTGTTATTTGAATGGTAAAAAAATAACAGAAGATCTTTTTATTGCTCCTATAAGTAATTATAATAAAACACTTTGGTATAATGAATATGATGTTTCAGAGTTGATATGTAAAGGCGAGAATACTATTGCTGTTATTTTAGGAAATGGTTTTTTTAATGAAACAATACCTACACACTGGAAATTTCATGAAGCTTTATGGAGAGATAATCCTAAACTTATAATGGAATTGATTGTGGATGGAAAAACTATTATTAAAAGTGATAATACATGGAAATGTAATCCTCAAAGTGCAACATACTTCAACCAACTTCGTATGGGAGAATACTATGATGCTAATATTTGTTCCGAAGATTGGATGATGCCTGATTTTAATGATGATACGTGGGAATATGCAGTTTTTGATAATAACGAACCGTGCAGAACATTTAGAAAATGTGAGTGTGAACCCATTAGAGAAGATAAGATATACAAACCAGTAACAATATTTAAAATAAATGATACAACTTGTGTTTATGATTTCGGTCAAAATATATCAGGATATTCAAGACTTAGAATTAAAGGAAACAAAGGTGATGAAATAACACTTAGATATGCAGAATGTATTGATGAAAAAAAACAACCCGCATATTATGGAATGGATACATATTATTTAAAATCAATATCAGGGTTTCAGACGGATAAAATTATATGCTCAGGCAAAGATTTAACATGGTCGCCAAAGTTTGTATATCATGGATTCAGATATATCGAAGTAAGCGGAACTGACTATTGTGATAAACTTGATATATCTGCTGTTTTTGTGCATCAGAACATAAAAAGGCGTACGGAATTTGAATGTTCTGATCAATATTTAAATAAGCTTTTTAATTGTGGGATAATGTCAAGTTTTTCGAATATGTTTTATATTCTTACCGACTGTCCTACCCGTGAGAAATTCGGATGGACAAATGACACACATTGTTCATGCGAACAGTTTCTTACAAATTTTGAGATTGAAAAACTTCTTGAAAAATGGCATCAGGATATAAAAGATGCAATGAAAGAAAGCGGTGAACTTCCTGCAATTGTTCCAACTGCTGGATGGGGATACCACTGGGGAAATGGACCTGTTTCAGATGGTGCTTTGTTTGAAATTCCTTATAGAATTTATTTGCACACAGGAGAAGACAGACTATTAAAAAACAGTTTGGAATATTTTGAAAAATACTTAAATTATATTGAAACAAGAAAAGACGAAAACAATTTTGTTAATTTTGGGCTGGATGATTGGGCTACACCTGGTGGTGAATCTTTGGTAGAAGTTCAGTTTATCAATGCGGTACTGATATATTCTTTTTTGAAAATTACGGCATTAGCTTGTAAGCTTTCGGGTAAGGAAGAAGAAATATATATAAAAAAAGCTGATGATTTAAAGAGAACTATAAAAGAAAAGTATATAAATTCATCAGGACTTTGTACAATCAACGAGCAGTGTTCTGTTGCAATGCTCATATATTATGATTTATATGATGATATTGTACCGTTAAAAAATCAACTAAAAAATTTATTAGAGAAAAATGATTATCACATAAAGTGTGGAATGGTAGGTATCAGAAGATTATTGCATGCACTTAGCAAATGTGAACTTTCCGAGTACGCATTGAAATTGCTTAAAAAGGATGGGTATCCCGGTTATAAGTTATGGATGGATAACGATGCAACAACACTTTGGGAAAAATGGGATATCAATACAAATTCCGATTCGAAAAATCATCATATGTATTCAGATTTTATGTCCTGGCTTATTAAAACTCTTGGAGGAATAAAGCTTAATGAAGAAAAATGTGGAGAGCTTGAATTTGAATTTTCGCCTCATTTTATAAACGGTATAGATTTTGTTAATATGAATTATGAGACTGTAAAAGGAGATATAAGTGTTGCCTGGACGAAAAATGATAATAAAGTTTCGATAGTTCTGAAAAAAGATACTGAGGTTAAAATTAAATATAATGGAAAGTATCTTGAAAAGGAACTAAATGAATGGAATATTATACTCTGATGTAGTTGTAATATTCCTTTAGTGAACATTGTGAAATATAATAAAATAGGAGAGATGAAAAATGAAAAAAGTAAAGGATAAACAAATTTTAGTTGGTGCTGATTTTGCGGGATTTCCTCTTAAAGAAGCGGTAGTTACACACCTCAAAGCAAAAGGGTGGACTGTAACAGATGTTGGTGTTCAGTCAAATTCCGATCCTGATGATACAGATCTTATGTTCCACAGAATAGGACTAAGAGTTGGTTCTATGATTTCCGAGGGTGAATATGAACGCGCACTTATCTTTTGCGGAACAGGTATGGGGATTCACATTGCGGCATCAAAATGTCCTCATGTTCATGCTGGGGTAGTCGAAAGCGTTCCTGCTGCTCTTCGCGCAATCACCGGGAATGGCGTAAACGTACTAGCCATGGGTGCTTTCTATGTTGCTCCGCAAATGGGCTGTGATATCGCTGATGCATATCTTAATGCGGAGCTAGGTTCGGGCTATGAATGGTGGAATAACTTTTATGAATTTCATAAGCTTGCAATCGATGAACTTGAAGCGTTTAACTATGAAGAGTATAAGATGAATGGTTTTAAAGTTAATAAACTGGGTGATTTCCCGATCAAACTGGAAACAAAACCTGAATGATATAAAATAAAAACCTTAGTCTACTGGAGAAATAGGAGAAAAATATGAAATATATGGAAATAAGAGAACAAATATGTGATGTTTGTCATAAAATGTGGCAGTTAGGATGGGTTGCCGCTAATGACGGAAATGTATCAGTAAGACTTCCAGAGGGTAATTTTATGGCAACTCCGACAGGGATAAGTAAAAGTTTTATAACTCCTGAAAAGCTTGTTATTATTAACGATAAAGGCGAGGTTATAGACGGAGAGTCTGGATATAAGCCTTCAAGTGAAATAAAAATGCATTTAAAATGTTATAAGGAAAGAGAAGATGTAAATTCAGTTGTTCATGCCCATCCGCCAACAGCAACAGGATATGCAGTTGCAGGAAAAAGTATGGATGAATATTCAATGATAGAAACTGTTATTGCCATAGGCTCAATTCCTCTTACTCCATACGGTACACCTAGCACTGATGAAGTACCTGAAGCAATTGCACCATATCTTCCTGAACATGATGTGTTTTTGCTTCAAAATCATGGTGCGTTAACTGTGGGCTGTGACCTTATTACTGCTTATTACCGTATGGAAACCTTAGAACTTTTTGCAAAGATTTCTCTTACTGCGCATCTTCTTGGCGGTGCAAAAGAAATTGAAAAGCCACAGATTGATAAACTTTTATATTTAAGAGAAAATTATTACAAAGTTACAGGCAAACACCCGGGATATAAAAAATTCAATAAATAAAGCGGTGAAAAGATATGTGTTACTGTTTAGCAATTGATATCGGTGCGTCTTCAGGAAGGCATATTTTAGGCTGGATAGAAGACGGTAAACTTGAAACTAAAGAAATCTATAGATTTGAAAACGGCATAAAAGAAGAAAACGGAAAACTTGTATGGGATATTGAAAAACTTACCAAAAGTGTTATTGAAGGCATAAAAAAATGCAAAGAACTTGGTAAAATTCCAAAAACTGTTGCTATTGATACATGGGGAGTAGATTATGTTCTTCTTGATAAAGATTTAAAAGAGATATTGCCCGTATATTCATATCGTGATGCACGAACTAATAATATGCCTGAAAAAGTTGACAAAATTATTCCTGCTGATATATTATATAAAAAAACAGGGATACAAAGGCAGAATTATAATACAATTTATCAACTTTATCATGATAAGATTACAGGTAAACTTGAAAAAGCAGAGCATCTTCTTATGATGCCTGAATATCTTTCATACAGACTTACAGGTATTATGAAAAGCGAATATACTATAGCCTCAACAACCTCTTTGTTAAATGCATCTTATAGAGATTGGGATATGGATATTATAAAAGAACTTGGTATTAAAGAAACTATATTTAATCCGATTTCTCAGCCTGGTGATATAGTGGGAGAGTTTACAGATAAAATAAAAGAATATGTAGGTTTTAATTCTACGGTTTTATTTGCACCGTCTCACGATACAGCCTCGGCTGTCGCAGCTTGTACACTTGAGGGGCACGGGATGTTTATTTCTTCAGGCACATGGAGTCTTATTGGTGCTAAGAATAATTATCCAGTGCTTAGTGATGAGGCTTGCAGTGCGAATTTTACAAATGAGGGCGGAGTTGGAGATACATACAGATTCCTTAAAAATATTATGGGAATGTGGCTTTTTCAGAATATAAAGAAAAATCTTAATAATAAATATTCCTATGATGAAATGATGGAAATGGCAAAAAAGAGTGATTTTACAAAAACCTTTGACCCTAACGATCAAAGACTTGTAGCCCCCAAAAATATGATAGAGGCTATAAAAGAATGTCTTTCTTGTCCGATGCTTCCTATAGAGGATGTTATATCAAGTGTTTATCATTCTCTTGCAAATTCCTATAAAAAAGCGGTGGAAGAAATTGAATTTATCACAGGTGAAAAAATAGATTCAATAAATATTGTAGGTGGAGGAAGCAAGGATAAATATCTTAATGAACTTACTGAAATTTATACTAAGAAACCGGTTACAGCAGGGCCAAGTGAAGCAACAGCTAATGGTAATTTAAAAACTCAATTAAAGGTGTTTTAAGATAATAAATCTTCAACTGTGCAGTATAGTACTTTCACGAGTATCATAAGTGTTTCGTTCCGAACCTTTGAAATATTTTATTTAAAAATAATGTATAAAAAGTTTAGATGTCAAATGCTAATTTTAAGAATAAGTAAAAAACAAAAAAGGCTTGAAATACTTTATTTCAAGTCTTTTTTATGGTACACAATCAGTTTGAACCTGATGGGGAGAAAGAGAAATGTAACTCGCCATCCGTCTAGTGAAATGGAGAAATATGTAATAAAATTTCAATGAAATAAATTCTTTCAGGATTTATGAAATACTGCTTCGCAGTATAGAATGCCTGCAGGCATAAGAGGATTTATTTTATTTCATATTTAGTGTATCTAATAAATCGAATGGAAACAAGTAAATATTATGGGGGATTTAATATTAGAAAATTCTTGACAAAAATTATATTTGAGGTGTATTATATATGACAAATATTACGGAGGATAATAAATATGAAAAGAATACTATTTCAGGGTGATTCTATTACTGATGCTCTTCGCCAAAGAGATAATGATGAGTATTCGGGTTCGGGGTATGCAACACTTGTGAAAGCAGAATTGGGATTTGAATTTCCGGGAGAATATGAGTTCTTTAACAGAGGAATAGGCGGGAATAGAAGTGTTGATGTTTATTCACGTATCAAAACTGATATTATAAATCTTAAGCCTGATATTATGAGCATACTTATGGGAGTTAACGATGTCTGGCACGAATTTGAAAGAGAAAACGGTATTGATGCTGATAAATATTTTAAAATATATGATATGTTGATTTCTGAAGTAAAAGAAGCACTTCCTCATATTAAAATTATGATAATGGAACCTTTTGTTCTTAAAGGAACTGACACAAAGGAAAAATGGGAAGAGTTTAATAAAGAAGTAAAAAAACGTGCCCAAATGTCAAGGAAAATTTCCGAAAAGTATCACTTGCCATATATAGAATTACAAGCTGGGTTTGACAAAATTTCTGAGAACATTGAAACATCATATTGGATTTATGATGGCGTTCATCCTACGGCTATGGGGCATGAGTACATAAAAAGAGAATGGATAAAAGCATTTAAAAAATTGTCGTTATAATATATAAAAAATACATCTGACATCTTTGTCAGATGTATTTTTTTAACTGTTCTTTTTTCGGTAAGTAAGAGGCGAACAACCCACCGAAGTTTTGAATGCCGCACTGAAATAGGCGGGATTTGAATAACCTGTGATATCTGAAATTTCTAAAATTGAATACGGAGTGTATATAAGCAAATCCTTTGCCTTTTGCATTCTTAAATCAACTATATAATTTTTAGGAGTGGTATTATATATCTTTTTAAATAAATTAATAAAATGTGCGGTTGTGTAATTACATAAATTAGCGAGATAATCAATTGATATATCGTTTTTCAAATAATTTTGTTCAAGAAATTCAATGGCATTTTTTAAAGAATAAAAATCCAGGTTAGTATTATTGGTCATAAGTTTTATGTCCAGAATATCTTCTAAAATTTCATATAAAATCCTTTTTTCTTTTAGTTTATGGCTATATGATTTGGAGTTATATTCGTTTAGTATAGCTGTAAATTTTTTTCTTATATTATCGTTGCCTTTTATCTGATGAATGTCATGAAAAAAGTTATCTTCACCTGCCACAAAATCGCCGACAGTAAAATAGATGTATATGCAGGAAAAATCATTGGTAATACTATGCGAAGAAAACTTATCATAACCACCTGAATATAATATGTCATTATCTTTAAGATGATATTTTTTGTTATTTACATGCGCTATATATTCCCCTTTTAAAACATAGGTGATTTTATACATTTTTCGGGGAAATTCCTTGCTGTACTTCCATGAATTGTTATGTTTTTCTTTTATTATGGAAGATATTTCCGTTATGTTAACATTATAATTTGAAATCAGTTTCGGTTTTTCGTACATATACACCATACCGCCTTTTTAATTTAATCTAAATTTTTTATTTGGAAATTAATGTTATAAAAATAATCAATAAGTCTGTAAAATGCTACTTTTTAGGATATTATAGCAAGTTGAATTAAATATGTCAAATAAAAAAACATTTTAATTTTTCGCAAATTGTATATTTTTTCTTATATACTCTTTCAAGTGAAAATGATATACTTAAGCCGAGATGGAAAGTCGTATTAAAAAATCTCAGTAAAGGGAGGATTTGCTATGAAAAAATATGAAAAGCCTGTTTTAGAACTAAAAACAATAGCGATATCAAAGGGTATAGCATCGGGACTTGATGGATGGATCGAAGGCAATAACTTATCTAACGTTGGCATTATAACTGTAGATTTGCATCTGGCAAATTCTTGATAACAAATGAGAAAGGATGATTGATTATGTATACAGGAAAAAGATTCATTAGTTTCCTGCTGGTTATTATGATGTTTGTATCATGTGTCGGATTTGCTGAAGAGGACGGAGTGTCGGAAGGTGCAAGTGAGATATATGGCGATACTGTTGAGACGGACATAGTGCAAGAGGACGCGGAAACGGAAGAAGAGCAGGGGTCGGCAGATGTGGAGGAAACTACCAACGATGATACCGCAGAGCCTGAAGAAGAGATTAAGGAACCTGAAGAAGAGATTGAAGAACCCGAACTTCAGACGAGTGTTATTACCGGTAAATTTAATTTACTTAAAGTGCTCGGTATAATAGAAGAAAACGAAGAAAATCTTTTTCTGCCCGATACTGCTGTAACGCGTGCGGAATTAATGATGTATTTTGCAAAAATTTCAGGACTGGACAGAACTTATGAAAAAGAATACAGAGGTTCATTTTCCGATGTGGATAAGAAAACTCTTTATTATCAGTCAATACAGTCTATGGAATTTTCAAAGGTTATAACCGGCAATGGTGCTGGAAAATTCAATCCTGATGATAAGGTTACCGTGACTGATGCTGTTGCGGCGGCTGTCAAATTACTGGGATATGATATTTATGCATTAAATGCAGGCGGATATCCTTCCGGGTACTATACGGCGGCAAATCAGGCAGGAATAACAAAAGGTATGAAAGCATCTTCAGACGGATACTTAACCGGAGAAAATGCTGTTACACTGTTATTTAATGTTCTTACCACCGAACTTAAGGTGCAGTCGGTGTGGGGAAATGAAGGAAGCATTAAGGTAACAAACGGTGCGAGTTATCTTGAAGCTGTTTTCTCAATTTATTTTAATAGAGGAATTGTAAGTGCCAATGATATATCAGGTCTTACATCTCCTGAAAAGAATGTATCCGATGGATGCGTTGAAATTGACGGGATAGTATATAAAGCGGAATATGCAGACAGGACTGAAATGCTTGGTAAAAAGATTGATTTTTACTATAAAAATGATGTGGAAACTGCAGGTAATCCTGAAATCGTATGGTATGAGATCAATAAGAATGTTGATGTAATAGAACTTGATGCAAGGGATATTGACAGTGTTTCAGGTCATACTCTTAAGTATACGCTTGGAGATGAAGATCAGGAAACAATAAAATTCTCAGGTGTTACCGACGTTATATTCAATTTTAAATCATATTATACTTATACCGTAAGTGACATTAAAATACCGATGGGTAAAGTAACTCTTACGGATAATGACAGTGATGGGATTTATGACGTTATAAACATATTAAGTTTCGAAGAATATATTGTTCAGTCTGTCAGCGAAACCGATAATGTTATTTATGCTGATAACGGTACTAAAATTTTACTTCCTGCTTCAGAAGATTCTCTTAAGATATTAAAAAATGGCATTGAAATATCTCTTGCTGAGATGTATTCGGGTATGGTAATAAATGTTGCAAGATCTAAGGATAAAGGTTATGTAAAAGTTTATGTAAGTGATATTTTAGTTACAGGTGCTGTCAAAGAAGTAATTAATGATGGTAAAAAGACTAATGTATCTGTTGACGGAACTTCATACATATTATCAGTTTTCTCAAAATATGTTCCAGCGGCGGGTGACTACGGAAGTTTTTATATTAACTTCTTTGGAGAAATCGCAGCGAAAGACAGGGTTGTTACCTCCCAACAGTTTGCGTATTTAATCACTATGAAAGAAACCGGCCCTGTGGTGGACAAAAAGTACTATTTTAAACTTCTTACCGAAGCGGGCGTTGAGACTTTTGAAGCGGCAGAAAAAATAAAACTCAATAAAAACCCAAGACAAAATGCAGATGTTGTTTTCTCTTCACCTGAATTGTATGCGAATGCTATTTTAGACAGTGAAGGTAATCCGATTTATGACAGTGATGGAAATCAGGTTGCATCACAGTTTATAAAATTTACAACCGATACAAATGGTAAACTTAACCGTATCATAACCTATTCGGATTATACAAATAAGGGAGCATCATTTAAAAAACCTTATAACGATGAAACATTTACACTTGATTATAAAACCGAAGAAGACGCTTATCTTACATATTACGGAGGAAACGCCAAGGTATTCGGAACAAGATTTTTGGTAAACGCTAAAACCCTTATATTCTATGTTCCTCCCGTATACGATACGAATGAAGAATTTTATGATGTAGGTTATATTACAGGCCTTGCTACCGAAACAAAATATTACAACCTTGAATTTTATGATGTATCATACTCAAATCATATAGGGGCTGTTTTGGTAAAACAGGATGTAAGCGGTGGCGGAAGTATTGACAATAAATCCGCAGATGTTATTGTAAGTAAAATTACCGAGTATTATATTGAAGAAGAAGAGGCAATCGGTCTTAAAATTTCGGGATTTTCAAGAGGAAAAGAAGTTGAACTCCTTGTAAAGGATTTAACCATTACAGATACCAATTCCTCTTACGGTAACGGAAAGAAAATCACCGAAATAAAAGTCGGAGACGTAATTCAATATACTACGGCATCAGGAGGATATGTAGGTAATATAAGATTTATATATTCGTATGATTCTAAAAATTACGCTCCTTATGAAAGTAACACAAGCACTTCTACATTATTTATAGGATTGCATCATGGTATAGGTGAACTGCTTTACAGAGACGATTTGTCGGTTATTGTTAACTGTACTGATGTAGATGACAGAGCGTATGACAGAGCATTTAACATAATGTCCCGTTCGCATTTTTACAGGGTTGATACAAAGTTGGGTAAAGTTACACTTGTAGAAGCGGGAGATATTCCGCAGAATGCAAGAGTGTTTGTAAGAAGTTGTTATTCAATGGTTGACGATATAATATACTACGAATAAGAGGAGCAATATATATGAAAAAAATATTTTCACTTATTCTGACAGTTTCAATATTTGTGTCACTCATACCATTATCGGTTTTTGCAAAAGAATATGTTGTGTATGAGAAATTTGAAGGATACGAAAAGGGAAAAGTTACATCTTTAACATCCGTGTGCACAATCGGAGGTCAGGATGGTTCATCATTTGAAATTAAAGAAGACCCTTCGGAAGAAAGCGATAACGCTCTTTATATTAAAAATGATGCAACTGCAAGTACCAGTTCCAGCGACCATACAGCAAATATAAATCTTGAGATAAACCGTTCAGGTAAAATCACGATAGAATTTAAGATATATCTTGATAATATAACAAGAGTTCATATTTCACTTACAAAAACTCACCTTACTTTTAAAAACGGTAAGGTACTGTATTGGAAAAAGGGAAGCACTTCAGGTACTTCTACAGGTTCAGTATACGAATATAACAAATGGCATACTGTGAAACTCGTAGT
>JAZOVB010000168.1:0-22716 GCA_045658425.1 Clostridia bacterium
GCTAACTTCTTACCTGCAATTATCTTCTTAGTTGCTGTGGGACTTGCTTTTGCAACAGGGACTTCCTGGGGAACCTTCGGTATTTTAATACCAATCGTTCTTGCTATATTCCCTGAAGCTGGTAACCCGCTTCAGATTATCGGTATGTCCGCTTGTCTTGCAGGTGCTGTTTGCGGTGACCATTGCTCACCAATTTCAGATACAACAATTATGTCATCCGCAGGTGCTCAGTGCGATCACATTAACCATGTATCAACCCAGTTACCGTATGCTTTAACAGTTGCAGGTATATCTTTTGTTACATATATCCTTGCAGGGTTTGTTAATAACTGGATGATAGTACTTCCTGTTGGTATAGTGCTTACAATCGGTACATTACTTGTAATCAAGAGTTTAACAAATAAAAAAGCGTAAAAAAAGCGTTAAAATTCCCCGGACCACGCAAAGCGGGGAGAAAGTAAGAATAAATGTGTCTACTGTAGTGTAGGCACATTTTTTGTTTAGTTTATTTGAATTAAGGTATAAATCGCAAAGGGATTTATAGAATTTATGCTTTTCTTGGTGTATCTCATACTACCAAGCCTCTTTTATCGTCCAATCCAAGAAATTTTCCCTGATTTTTTGTGGTACAATATCCTTCGGACTTACGGGTAATAATCTCTTTTTGTGATTATTACCTTTTTTCGTTTATTGAACGCTTTTTATGGGGCTAAAGGTACAATCCGCGAAACGACTGCGGTTTTTACATATTAACGGAATTTTGTAAATTTTAATTTCACTTAAATATCTTTAAAAAAATGTCAATATATGATACAATCAAAGAAATGTTTAAAAAAGCATATTTTGTAAAAACTAATGATGATTAACAAAAAGGAGAAAAAGTATGGATAACAAACAGTTTAAACCCTATATTCCTGCTGACAGAGTAACTCCCGAATTAACCGTAACCTCGATTATTATGGGAATTTTACTTGCAGTAATTTTCGGTGCGGCAAATGCATATCTTGGTTTAAGAGTAGGTATGACCGTTTCTGCATCAATTCCTGCAGCAGTTATATCAATGGGTGTTATACGTGTTATTATGCGTAAAAATTCAATTTTAGAGAGTAATGTGGTTCAGACCATTGGTTCTGCCGGTGAGTCGGTTGCCGCAGGTGCTATATTTACTCTTCCTGCTCTGTTTCTTTGGGCAGCTGAAGGTGTTATGGATAAACCAAGTATTGTTGAAATAACTCTTATCGCTTTAATCGGCGGTTTGCTTGGGGTATTCTTTATGGTGCCTTTAAGAAATGCTTTGATTGTTAAAGAACACAGTGTACTTCCTTATCCAGAGGGTACAGCTTGTGCAGAGGTTTTACTTGCAGGTGAAGAGGGCGGTGCAAATGCTACTACTGTATTTGCTGGTATGGGCTTTGCAGGTCTTTTCAAATTTATAATTGACGGTCTTAAAGCCGTTCCCGGGGAAATTGCTTTTAAGGTAAAAGGGTTTGCAGGAGAAATAGGTACTCAGATTTATCCTGCTGTTCTAAGTGTTGGTTATATCTGCGGTCCTAAGATTTCTTCTTATATGTTCTCGGGCGGTGTTTTAAGCTGGATGGTTTTAATCCCCATGATTGTTTTATTCGGTGAAAATATCGTTTTATATCCGGGAACTGATACAATCGGTAATATCTATGCGGCAAGTGGTGCTTCCGGTATCTGGTCATCATATATCCGTTATATCGGTGCAGGAGCTTTGGCTTGTGGCGGTATTATAAGCTTAATAAAATCACTGCCTCTTATTATAAGCACATTTAAAGGTGCTATGAAGAGTATGGCGGGAAGTAATAACAGTTCAAATCTTCGTACCGAACAGGATATGAATATGAAAGTTGTTATCTCTGCTATTGCAGTTCTTACCTTACTTGTATGGTTAGTTCCTGCTATTCCTGTTTCACCTCTTGGTGCAGTAATTGTTGTTGTATTTGGCTTCTTCTTTGCAACCGTTTCCTCAAGAATGGTTGGCTTGGTTGGAAGCAGTAATAACCCTGTTTCCGGTATGGCTATTGCAACACTTCTTATCTCAACCCTTATTTTAAAGGTAACCGGAGATGTAGGCTCTCATGGTATGCAGGCGGCTATTGCTATTGGCTCAATTATTTGTATAGTTGCGGCAATCTCAGGTGATACATCACAAGACTTAAAAACAGGGTATCTTCTTGGTGCAACTCCTAAAAAACAGCAGATTGGGGAAATTATCGGTGTTGTTGCATCTGCACTTGCAATCGGCGGAACACTTTATCTTTTAGATGCAGCATGGGGCTTTGGTTCGGAAGAGTTAGCAGCTCCTCAGGCAACACTTATGAAGATGATTATCGAGGGTGTTATGAATGCCGATTTACCATGGGTGCTTGTATTTATCGGTGTGTTTATTTCACTTATTGTAGAAATTTTAGGTATTCCCGTACTTCCTTTTGCAATCGGTATTTATCTGCCTGTTCACTTAAACGCTTGTATCATGGTAGGCGGTTTAATACGTCTTGTATTTGATAAGATGAAGAAGGATGAGAATGAAAAGAAAGAAATCGTAAACGACGGAATTTTATTCTGCTCGGGTATGATTGCGGGTGAAGGTGTTGTCGGAATTATACTTGCACTGTGTGCGGTAGCAGGTATTGACGGACTATTTGATTTATCCGGCTTTATAAACCTGCCTCCGTTTATGGTAACAATCCTTGCTCTTGTAGTATTCGGACTTGTTATCTTAAGTCTTCTTGGCTTTTCTGTATTTAAAAAGAGAAAATAAGCTATGAAAGAAAATTATCTTGAAAAAAAGCCCTCCTTAAAGGAGGGCATATCCTTTAAGGAAGAAAATGGGATTATCACTCTGGCGATTGAAAACAAAGGGATTATGAATAAAATCGCACAAAAGCTTTTTAAAAAGCCTAAACTAAGCTATATCCATCTTGACGAGCTTGGAAGCTTTGCTGTGCTTCAGGCAGACGGGGATAAGGATATTCTTGAAATAGGGGAATTGGTAAAAGGGAAATTCGGGGAAAATGCAGAGCCTTTATATGAAAGACTTGCTAAGTTTTTTCAGATAATGGACAGTTACAATTTTATCGAATGGAAAGAGTGATCAGATGAAAAATAAAGGGCGATTGGGCGTAGGTATAGTTGTTTATATAACCCTCCTTGTCTCAATCGGATTTTCAATTTTTAAGATTATAACTGCCTCATCAGTTCCCGATGGAGGGCAAACCCATATAAGAAGCGATTATGTTTTAATGCTTCTTCAATGTATACTTGGCGTAGTGGTACTGGGAGTACCTGCTTTTCTTGAAAAGAGATTTTCGTTTGAAATGCCAAATGCTATGGCGATAGCATATTTTATATTTTTGTATTGTGCCGTTTACCTGGGAGAAGTAAAACAATTTTATTATCTTATTCCCCATTGGGATGATATTCTGCATTGTTTCAGTGCAGGTATGCTTGGGGCTTTTGGTTTTTCGTTGGTAGATATACTTAATAAATCCGAAAAAACAAAAATGAATCTTAATCCGTATTTTGTTGCCCTTTTTGCATTTTGTTTTGCAGTTTCTATTGGTGCCTTGTGGGAAATTTACGAGTTTGCAGGAGATTATCTTTTTGGACTTAATATGCAGAAATATCGTCTTGAAGATGGTAGTCTTCTTATCGGCAATAAAGCGATTTCGGATACTATGTTTGATATTATTATCGATACGATTGGCGCTTTGGTGGTATCCAGTGCAGGACTTTTAGGCAAGAAAATCAAGAAAAATAAAAATAACGCTTGAATTACATAAAATAATATGTTAAAAATGACCCGGTTGACAGTATTCTTCTTGAAAATCAAAAGGCGTATATATATGAAAACTTGCATCATCCGGACTAAGCGATTGGTTAATCGGTAATGACCTTCAATAACTACATATAAATATTTAAGTTAATAAAAAAGCAGTTTAAAATAAAATATTAAACTGCTTTTTTTATAATAAATCACCTTTTCTCTTTACTTTTTTGTTATCTTGATTTATAGTATACTTAGGCCCATATAGTTATGGAATACTAATAAAGTCCAAAAATATAAGCTTTTGGTTCGAAAAGGAGTTTTTTATGAATAAATGGTACCCATTTCAAACGGAAGAGGCAGTTTCTATCAGCCGTTTTTATACTTTTTTTATAAAGAATTGCCCTAAGGATTTTGTTTTTAAAGGAGAATCTCATGATTTTTGGGAATGTCTTTATGTAATAGACGGAACATTGAGGGTTTCTGCGGATGACAGAGTGTATGAGCTTAATCGGGGAAATATAATTTTTCATAAGCCGATGGAGCTTCATAAATTTACGGTAACGGGCGAAAACGGTGCAAAGCTTCTTATTTTTTCCTTTTCGATGACAGGTACTCTTTACGAGTATTTTTGCAATAAGGTTTTTATGTTGAATAAAGAGCAAATCGGTATTTTAAATGACACTCTTGCCTTTATGCAGGAAAAAGCCAAGACTGTAAAAAAAGGCGAAGGGGTAAAAACTGTTAATAAGTTATTGTATCCAGGACTTAATTCCGAAATATACCTTTTAAGAGTAACTTATTATATTTATCAGTTTTTACTGTCTCTTGCTGATGAGGGGCTTGTTGAAAAAAGACTAAAAACCCCCGAAACCGAGCTTTTAAAAAAAGCTACAAGCTATATGAATGAGAATCTTGATAAAAATCCGGGAGTGTGTGAAATTGCAAAGTATTGCAATGTAAGTCTTTCGGGAATAAAAAGAATTTTTACCAAATATACGGGGCTTAGCGTACACAAATATTTTCTTAAAATGAAGCTTAATGAGGCGCTTAAGCTTCTGTCGGGAGGAGAAACGGTAACACAGGTTACCGAAACCTTAGGTTTTTGTACCCAAAGCTATTTTTCCTCGGCTTTCAAAAGAGAAATGGGAAAAAACCCATCTGAATACAGAAGAAAATGATGGGGGTAATTACCCTCATCATTTTCTTAAATTATATATTTACTGTTATCTTGTCTACCCCCTATATTACCATTCCTCCGTCTGCTGTTATTACCTGCCCTGTAATAAAATCTGCACTGTCTGAATATAGAAAATAACAAATCTTTGCAATATCTTCGGGCAGTCCCAATCGGTTAAGGGGTGTTTCTTCTTTTAATTCCAAAAGAACTTCATCATTTATATTATTTAACATATCGGTTTTTATTACTCCCGGCGCAACTGCATTTACCGTAATTCCCGATGGTGCAACCTCTTTGGCAAGTGCCTTGGTAAATCCTATTACCGCCGCTTTTGAGGAAGAGTATAAAACCTCCATTGCACCTCCTGTTATTCCCCACATAGATGAAATATTTATTATCTTCCCTTTTTTCTGATTTATCATATAGGGAAGAGCTTCTTTTGTAACTAAGAATACGCCTTTCATATTTGTGGAAAAAATCCTGTCAAAAGAGGCGCTGGTTTCATCCTGCAAAAGCCTTGCTTCGCTTATTCCTGCATTATTTATTACACAGTCAATTTTCCCGAATCGGTTAACTATATCAGAAACGGTTTTTCTCACTTCTTCTTCATTTCCCACATCTGTTTTATAAGAAATAAAATTTTCATATTTTTTTTCCAATTCTTTTGCATTTTCTTCACTGTTTTTATAAATTCCTGCAACAGTATAGCCTTTTTTAAGGAAAAATTCGGCAGTTTCCCTGCCTATTCCCCGGGTTGCTCCCGTAATAAGAATAATATCCTTCATTTTCATCACCAATTAAAGAATAACATATTATGAACACAATGTCAAAAAAATATAAAATGTTTTTTAAATTTTTAAGATTGATGTTGAATTGACCTCTTTTTTATGATATACTAATCGTAGATTAGTATGGGTGCTTTTCGGCACATTTTATAAGAGTTAAGGAGTTAGAAAAATGGCTTTTGAAAAACTTGATAAAAATGCTCTTCCAAAGCACATAGCAATTATTATGGACGGTAACGGAAGATGGGCTAAAAAAAGAGGTCTTCCGCGTACAGCCGGTCATTACAAGGGCGCGGATAATGTAAGAAATATTGCCCATTATTGTTATGATAACGGAATAAAGGTACTTACTCTTTATGCATTTTCCACCGAGAACTGGAAAAGACCAAAGGCAGAGGTGGACGCACTTTTTAAGCTTTTTAAAGAAAAGCTTCAGGACTACCGTGCACTTATGGGAAACCGCGACTGCGTTGTCCGCTTTATCGGTGATAAGACACCTATCAGTGAGGATATAAAAGAGAGTATGATAAGAATTGAGGAATACTCTTCGCAGTTTGCTCATACCGGTTATACCTTTAATTTTGCAATAAACTACGGAAGCCGTGACGAAATAATAAAATCGGTTAAGGAAATAGCTTCCCTTTATAAAGAGGGAAAGATAAATATTGAGGATATTGATGAAAAAATGGTTTCCGACCATCTTTATACTTACGGACTGCCCGACCCTGACCTTATGATAAGACCCAGCGGAGAGCAGAGAATATCCAATTTCCTTTTATGGCAGAGCGCATATACGGAATTTTATTATTCAGATGTATTATGGCCTGATTTCACACCGAAAATGCTTGAAAAGGCCATTATTGAATATCAGAAAAGAAACAGAAGATTCGGAGGGGTATAAATGCTTATAAGAATAATATCTGCCGTTATTGGTCTTGTAATAATGTTTGCCGTTATGTTTTCGGGCGAAGCAGTCTTAACTTTAGCTGTTTCGGTTATATCCTTTATCGGGGTTTATGAAGCCTTAAAGGCTTACGGTTATCATAAAAATAAGATATTTGTTATATCGGGTTTTTTCACTTCCTTTTTATACGGAAGCTTAAAATTTACGGGAAGTGAAATTATTTTTCTTTTAGTTTTTGCCGCTCTGGTAATTTATATCGGTTCAATGCTTTTTCATCATGATAAAATAAAAACAATGGATTTATTTACTCTTTTATTTATAACGCTTGGAATTCCCTTCGTATTTTCAACCATTGGTTACATAAGGCAAATGGAAAACGGGGTTTACCTTGTATGGCTTCCTTTTCTTTCAGCATGGCTTACTGATACCTTTGCATATTTCGGCGGAAGATTTTTTGGCCGTCATAAGCTTTGCCCCGAAATAAGTCCCAAGAAGACAGTTGAGGGGTCAATTTCAGGAGTTATCGGTGCGATTGCAGGATACCTTGTTTACGGAATTGTTTTAAACAATGTATGGCATCTTAACATTAATCTTACCTTGTTTTTATCAATCGGGGCAGTAACCTCTGTTCTTTCCCAGATGGGTGATTTATTTGCCTCCTGTATAAAAAGGGAAAACGGCGTTAAGGATTTCGGTAAACTGATGCCGGGACACGGAGGGGTTCTTGACAGGTTTGATTCCCTTATTTTAACCGCCCCTGTAATTTACATCTGTCTTAAGATATTTACTTTGATTTATTAGGAGATTTTACTATGAAAACTCAGAGTATAAATATATTAGGCTCTACCGGGTCAATAGGCACTCAGACCTTAGAGGTTTGCAGAGAAAGAAATATAAAAGTAAACGGAATTTCGGCAAACAGCAATATTGACCTTCTTGAAAAACAGGCAAGGGAATTTAAGGTTAAATTTTGCCATATAAATAATAAAGAGCTTTTATCTGACCTAAAGATAAGACTTAAGGATACCGATGTTACCGTTACAGGCGGGGAAGAGGGCTTGTGCGATTTTGCAGTAAGCGGTGATGCAGATACCCTTCTTACTTCGGTTGTGGGCAGTGTGGGTCTTGCTCCTACTGTTTGGGGACTTAAGAAAAAAATGAAGATTGCTCTTGCCAACAAGGAAACTCTTGTTGCCGCAGGTGAACTTGTAACCGGATATAAAGAAAAGTACGGTGGAGAAATAATTCCTGTTGACAGTGAACATGGTGCAATTTTTCAGGCACTTATGGGGAATGATAAGGATAGGGTAAGAAGACTTATTCTTACTGCCTCGGGCGGTCCTTTTTTCGGGAAGAATAAGTCTGAACTTAAAAATGTAACAAAAAAAGATGCTCTTAAGCATCCCAACTGGGATATGGGTGCGAAAATAACCATCGATTCTGCCACACTTATGAATAAGGGCTTTGAGGTGATTGAAGCAAGATGGCTTTTCGGTATTACTGATATTGATGTTGTGGTGCATAGGGAAAGTATTATTCACTCTATGGTTGAATATAAGGATAAATCCATTATTGCACAGATGGGAGTTCCCAGTATGAAGCTTCCCATTCAGTTTGCGCTGACCTATCCTGAAAGAGAGGAATCCACGGTTGAGCCTCTTGATTTTACAAAATATCCAAAGCTGACATTTTTTGAGCCTGACCTTGAAACCTTCGGCTGTTTGCGTCTCGCACTTGAAAGCATGAAAGAGGGAGGGACTATGCCTCTTTGCTTAAATGCGGCAAATGAGGTTGCAGTGGAATATTTCTTAAAGGAAAAAATCGGTTTTCTTGATATTGAAAGAACGGTTGAGGCAATGCTTTCAAAACACAAAAGTTTAAGGGGTCTTTCCCTGGAGGATACCTTAATACTTGACAGGGAATTAAAGGAAGAAACTAAAAAATATCTGGAGGAATTGAGTTGACATCACTTTTAACAGTAATTTATGCCATAATACTTTTTTCAGTAATAATATTTGTTCACGAGTTTGGTCATTTTATTTTTGCAAAAAGCTTCAATGTGTATGTTGAAGAATTTGCAGTTGGAATGGGCCCTGCGATTTTTAAGAAAAAATGGGGTGAAACCCTATATTCATTAAGAGCAATCCCAATGGGCGGATATTGTAAAATGGAGGGGGAAAACGAGGAAAGTGAAAATCCCCGTGCATTTTCAAATAAACCAAAGCTTCAGCGACTTGTAATTCTTTGTGCCGGTGCTGTTATGAACCTTATACTTGGTTTATTGGTAGTAATTCTCTTAAACGGTTTTTACAGCGGTGATACCTTTGCCACAACTACTATTTCCTCTGTTATGGAAAACTCTCCTGCGGAAGCCTCGGGACTTATGGTGGGGGACAGAGTTGTAAGCTTAAACGGACACAGAGTAAATATCCGTTCTGACTTTTCGGTTTATAATAATAAAGAAACCCTTGATTTAGAGGTAAAAAGAGACGGCGAAAAAATAAAACTTTCAGTGACACCGAAAAGCTATATTCTTGATGATAAAGGGAATATAGTTAAGGAGGGAGAGGGAGAAGGAACGGTAAAGCTTATCGGTATAACCTTCGGTACTGAAAAAAGAACCTTTTTAAATGTTATTAAAAATTCCTTCTATGAATCAATATTCATCGGTAAGAGCATTTATATGTCCTTGATAGATATGATAAGCGGAAATGTAAGAATGGACGATTTGTCCGGCCCTGTTGGAATAGTAAATGAAATCAATAATGCCGCTAAGGTGGGATTTTCCTATCTTTTATATTTAATGGCGATTATAACCATTAATCTTGGAATATTTAATCTTTTACCAATCCCTGCACTTGATGGCGGAAGAGTATTCTTTATTTTAATTGAGATTATTATAGGCAGACAGGTTCCGCAAAAATATGAGGGGTATGTTCACGCAATCGGATTTTTACTTCTGATTTTACTGATGCTTTTTGTTACCTGGAACGATATTACTAAAATTTTCTTGAAATAGGAGAATGAGATGAAAGTTAAAATTGGTAATTTATATATAGGTGACGGTGAAAAAGTTGCCGTTCAGTCTATGACAAATACAAATACTGCCGATGTAAAAGCCACGGTTTCCCAGATAAAAAGATTAGAGGAGGCAGGCTGTGATATAGTACGCTGTACTGTTCCCGATATGGAAGCGGCAAAGGCTGTAAAGGAAATTAAAAAACAGATTAATATTCCTCTTGTTGCAGATATTCACTTCGATTACCGCCTTGCAATAGAAGCGGTAAAAAACGGCGTAGATAAGGTAAGGATAAATCCCGGTAATATCGGCGGCGAGGACAGGGTAAAGGCAGTTGTTGAAGCCCTTAAAGAAAGAAATATCCCCTTAAGAATAGGTGTTAACGGCGGTTCTCTGGATAAGGAAATTTTGGGAAAATACGGAAAGGTTTGCCCCGAAGCACTTGTGGAGTCGGCAAAAACCCATATTGACCTTGTAAATAAATTCGGATATGACAATATAGTGGTATCCTTAAAATCCTCCGATACCAAACTCACCGTAGAATCTTACCGTCTTTTCAAAAAGACCTTTTCTTATCCTTTGCATGTAGGGGTAACCGAAGCGGGTACGGTTTATAACGGAATAATAAAGTCCTCAGTAGGGATAGGCGCTCTGTTGCTTGACGGAATCGGAGACACAATAAGGGTTTCTCTTACTGCCGACCCTTGCGAGGAAATTAAGGCAGGTAAATCCATACTAAGAGCCGCAGGACTTTTAAACGATTCGGTAAATGTCATTTCCTGTCCCACCTGCGGAAGAACCAAGATTGATTTGATAAAAATTGCGGATATTGTTACCGAGGCGGTAAAGGATATTAAAAAGCCTGTCAATGTAGCAGTTATGGGTTGTGTGGTAAACGGTCCGGGTGAGGCTAAGGAAGCGGATATCGGGATTGCAGGCGGAGACGGCTGTGCCGTGCTTTTCAAAAAAGGTGAAATAATAAGAAAAATCAAAGAGGAAGAAATAGCAGAGGTACTTATTTCAGAAATAAATAAAATGTGAGGATTTTGTTACGAAAGGAAAAAATAAATGAAGCTTACGGAAGTATTTGAGAATTTACATATAGATGATGAATATATAAGATTTTTTTCACTTGCTGAAGTGGAAAATGTAACCTTAAATAAAAAAGAAAGAACTGCACTTATAGAGCTAAAGTCAGATGAAATTATACCTAAATCTGCAATCTTCGGAATAGAAAAGCAGATTGAGGCTATGTATTCTCTTGCAGGTTGCAGTGTTATAACCAAATATCCCGGGCATCTTTTCGCCGAGGAATATTTTACTGAGATACATAAATATCTTGAAAAAAAATATGTACAGCTTTATTGCCTTTTAGTTGACTCTGATTTAGAGCTTAGCGAGGATAAGCTGAGTGCTGTTATCACCCTTAAAGGAAACGGAGCGGATATTCTTACCTATAACGGAATAGCAAGGGAAATTTCCAATTTAATAAGAGAAGAATTCGGAATTAACTGTTCGGTTAAATTTGTAAACGGTAAGGTTCTTAGTGTAGAAGAAAAAAATCTTCAGTATTATGAAATAGAAAAGGCTGTTCAGGAGGAGGTTGACCGTGAGACTGCTTCGCTGAAAGGGGCAAAATCCGAGCCTGTGCAGAAAAAGGAATATATACCTTTTTATAAAATTCCTTACGCAAAAACCAAAATATCCGAGCTTGACAGATATTCGGGAAAGGTAGAAATCACCGGTGAAATTTTTGAAATGGAGAGAATAGAATTCAGAAATTCAACCAAGGGTAAAATAACCTTCTATGTCACCGATAAGGAAAGCTCCTGTATCTGCGTTATTGTTGATAAGCTTGAAGTTCTTGATGAGTTTGAAAACACATGGGGGAAAGGCTCTTACTGTACCATTACGGGAGAGATGACTTATGACAGCTATATTGAATATGCAGTCTTAAATACAAAGCTTAAGAATATTACTGCCGCCAAAAAGCAGAATAAGGTTGACAGTGCTGAGGTAAAAAGAGTTGAGCTTCATCTTCATACCAATATGAGTGCCATTGACGGTGTAAATACCGTAGAAGAATATCTTCAACATCTTAGTCAGCTTGGACATAAGGCAATTGTTCTTACCGATCACGGTGTGGTTCAGGCATTCCCCGATGCATATAATACCATTAAGGATAAAAAATATGATATAAAGCTTGTTTACGGTGTTGAAGGGTATCTTATAAATGACCTTGTACATATTGTTAAGGGTGATTCAGAAGCTTCTCTTGACGGTGAGTTTGTTGTATTTGATATTGAAACAACCGGTTTAAGTGCCGCGAATGATGAAATTATCGAAATCGGTGCCTGTAAGGTCAAGGGGGGAGAGGTTGTTGACAGATTTTCTGCCTTTGTAAATCCAGGAGTGTCAATTTCCGAGGAAATCACAAATCTTACGGGTATTACAAATGAAATGGTAAAGGATGCTTTGCCCATTTCTGCCGTACTTAAGGATTTTATAGATTTTTGTCAGGATGCACCTTTAGTTGCACATAATGCAAGTTTTGATGTTTCCTTTATAAAACAGGCGGCAGAAAGACTTAACATTGACTACCGCCCCGTAAGTGTAGACACTTTAGGTCTTGCAAGAGCTCTTCTTCCCGAGCTTTCAAAACATAAGCTTAACCTTGTATGTGACTATTTAGGAGTTGAGCTTAACGGTCACCACCGTGCAGTAAACGATGCCGAGGCAACTGCGCAGGTATTTATTAAATTTACACAGAAGCTGAAAGCTAAAAACATTGACAATATCGGTATGATTAATTCATCCCTTCTTGACGAGAGCGGAGAACCTGCTTATAAGGGAAAAGCATATCACATAATTCTTCTTGTAAAAAACAAGACAGGTCTTAAAAACTTATATAAGCTTGTAAGTAAAGCCCATATAGACTATTATTACAGAACTCCGAGAATTCCCAAAAGTGAGCTTATAAAGCACCGCGAAGGACTCATCGTAGGTTCTGCCTGTGAGGCAGGCGAGCTTTATGTTGCGGCTCTTTCAGGTCAGCCCTTTGATGAGCTTTGCGATATAGCGTCCTTTTATGATTATCTTGAAATACAGCCCCTTGGAAATAATCAGTATCTTGTAAATAACGGCAGAGTTAACGGAGAAGAGGGACTTATAGCACTCAATAAAAAAATAATTGATGTTGGTAAAGCCCTTGATAAAAAGGTTGTTGCCACAGGAGATGTTCACTTTATTGATAAAGAAGGTGCAGTTTACCGAAAAATTCTTATGTCGGGTAAAAAGTTTGACGATGCTGACAATCAGCCGCCCCTGTATTACCGTACAACCAATGAGATGCTTAAGGAATTTTACTATCTTCCCGAGGATGAAAGATACGAAATTGTTGTTAAAAATCCAAACGAGATAATAGATATGATAGATGATACCTTTGAACCTGTTCCAAAGGAAAAGCATCCTCCCGTTATTGCGGGTGCGGCGGAGGATATTGAAAGAATGTCCTATGAAAAGGCTTATGAAATATACGGAAATCCTCTTCCCGAAATAGTTAAAAAGCGTATGGAAAAGGAGCTTAATTCTATCATAAACAACGGCTTCTCCGTAATGTATCGAATTGCGGAAAAGCTGGTTAAAAAATCAGTAAGCGACGGTTATCTTGTTGGTTCAAGAGGCTCGGTTGGTTCTTCCTTTATCGCTTTCTTATCGGGAATAACCGAGGTTAATTCTCTTTGTCCTCACTATATCTGTGAAAACTGTAAGTATTCGGAATTTATTGATGACGGAAGCTATTCCTCGGGTTGTGATATGGAGGATAAGGTTTGTCCGAAATGCGGTCAGGTAATGAAAAAGGACGGTCACGATATTCCGTTTGAAACCTTCCTGGGCTTTGACGGGGATAAAGAGCCTGATATCGACCTTAACTTTTCGGGAGAATATCAGGGCAGAGCCCATAAATTTATCGAAGAGGAATTTGGCGAAGGCCATGTTTTCCGTGCAGGAACTATCGGTACAATTGCCGATAAAACTGCTTACGGTTATGTTAAAAAATATTTTGAAGAAAGAGATACAAAGCTTAACAAGGCAGAAACACAGCGTCTGGTTGTAGGGTGCACAGGCGCAAAGGCAACAACGGGTCAGCATCCGGGCGGTATTATGATTGTTCCTATTGAGGATGATGTTTATGACTTTACCCCCATCCAGCATCCTGCCAATGATAAATCAAGCGGTATTATTACCACTCATTTCGATTATCATAAGCTTCACGATACCCTGCTTAAGCTTGATATCTTAGGGCACGATGACCCGACAATGCTTAAGATGTTAAAGGATTTAACGGGACTTGACCCACGAGATATTTCTTTAGGCGATAAGCCTACAATGAGCCTGTTTACTACTCCTGATGCATTAGGGGTAACAAGTGAACAGATTGGCTCCAATACAGGTACATTCGGTGTTCCTGAATTCGGAACAAGCTTTGCAAGGCAGATGCTTGAGGATATTCAGCCCACATCATTTGCCAGTCTGGTGCGAATAGCAGGTCTTGCTCACGGTACCGATGTATGGCTTAATAATGCTCAGGATATAGTTAAAAACAAGATAGCTCCGTTCGAGGAAACTATCTGTACCCGTGACGATATTATGACCTATCTTATTCATAAAGGCCTTGATCCCAAAACTTCATTTAATATTATGGAATCGGTAAGAAAGGGTAAGGTTGCCAAGGGTAAAGAAAAAGCATGGGACAGCTATAAAGAGCAGATGATTGCCAATAATGTACCGCAGTGGTATATTGAAAGCTGTGAAAAAATTCAGTATATGTTTCCTAAAGCCCATGCGGTAGCTTATGTTACAATGAGCTTCAGGGTTGCTTATTATAAAGTTCATTATCCTCTTGAGTATTATACTTCATACTATACAGTAAGAGCCGATGATTTTGATGCGGATATTATGACAAGAGGCGGAGATAAGATAAAATCTGCCCTCAAAGAATATTACAGTATCCAGAACCCCAGTCAGAAGGAAAAGAATATTACCACCATTCTTGAAATATGTAATGAAATGTATGAAAGAGGCATTGAATTTTTACCTGTGGATGTATATAAATCCGATGATAAGAATTTCACCATCGAAAACGGAAAAATCCGTCCCCCTCTTACTTCGATAAAAGGCCTTGGTCTTTCGGTTGCGCAGAATATCAAAGCGGCAAGGGAAGATGGCGAGTTCTTTACCAAGGAAGACTTTATGTTCCGTGCAAAGGTTGGTCAGTCAACTGTGGATATGCTTGATAATTTTAATTGCTTTGAAGGTGTATCCGATACTGCTCAGATAACCTTTGATATATAGAAAGGAAGATTTTATGCTTGGAAATTCGCTGACCCTTGGCAAAGAATATTTGAAAAAGGCGGTAAAATCGGGAGATACAGTTATTGACGCAACCTGCGGGAACGGTTTTGATACTCTGTTTTTAAAAGAGCTTGTTGGTGATGAAGGAAAGGTTTACGGATTTGACATTCAGGAAATTGCTCTTGAAAACACAATGAAGCTTTTAAAGGAAAAGGGACAGGAAAACAGTGTAGTTCTTAATCTTTGCTCTCATTCCGAACTTGATAAATTCGTAAAAGAGCCTGTTAAAGCGGCAGTGTTCAATTTAGGGTATCTGCCTAAAGGCGACCATTCTATTATGACTGTTCCCGAAACTACTATTGTTGCAATTGAAAAAGCTCTTGAAGTCCTTGAGGATAACGGAATTATAACCGTTATGATATATCACGGCGGTGATTCCGGCTTTTTAGAGAGGGATGAGCTTATGAAATATCTGGAACGGCTTGACAGTAAAAGATTTTCAGTACTTGTACACAATTTTATAAATCAAATAAATTATCCGCCTATCTTAGCGGTAATAGAAAAGAAGGAGTTGTAAGCTTATGGACAGAAGAGGAAAGGTTAATTACTATCTTGATATTGCAGAGGCTGTTGCAAAAAGAGGTACCTGTTTAAGACGAAATTACGGTGCCATTATCGTTAATAACGATGAAATTATATCCACCGGCTATACAGGTGCACCGAGAGGGAGAAAAAACTGTATTGACTTAAACTGCTGTGCAAGGGAAAAACTTCAGATTCCCAGAGGTGAACGTTATGAGCTTTGCCGTTCAGTTCACGCGGAGGCTAATGCTATTATAAGTGCCGCAAGAAGAGATATGATAGGCGCAACTTTATATCTTGTAGGTCTTGATATGAAAACCGGTAATTTAGTTGAGGATGCATCAAGCTGTGCTATGTGTAAAAGGCTTATTATAAATTCCGGTATTGAAAAAGTTGTTGCAAGAATTAACCAGGATGAATATTCAGTTGTATATGTAAGAGACTGGATTTATAATGATGAGTCCATTGGCTCTAAAAAAGGAGAATAAATTATGGATAAAGGAACATTTTTTGTTACCTTAAAACAGCTTTCGGAAGAATTTAATCTTGAGGTTATCCATGAAGGCTGCGACCTTTCCAAAAGAAAGGTTATAAGCACTGAACTTAACCGTCCGGGGCTTCCCATTACTGGCTTTTTTGAATACTTCCAGCCTGAAAGACTGCAGATTTTAGGGCGGGTGGAATATACATATTTAAAAAATATGTCCTCTGCGGAAAGGCTTGATGTGTTTACAAAGATTGCAGCTCAGGATGTTCCTGCTATTATTATAACAAGAGGGCAGGAGGTTTTTCCCGAAATTGTAGAGGGGGCTAAAACCAATAATATACCGGTTTTCAGAACTGATGAGCAGTCTTCAAAGTTTATGGCGGCTGTTATCAGCTATTTAAGCGTTGAACTTGCACCGAGAATTACAAGACACGGTGTTCTTGTTGAGGTTTACGGCGAAGGACTTTTAATTCTTGGTGAAAGCGGTGTAGGTAAAAGTGAAACTGCCATTGAGCTTGTTAAAAGAGGCCACCGTCTTGTTGCTGATGATGCAGTTGAAATAAAAAGAGTATCTGACAGAACTTTGGTAGGTACTTCCCCTGAAATAATAAGGCACTTTATTGAATTAAGAGGTATCGGCATAGTGGATGTAAGGAGAATTTTCGGTATGGGTTCTATTAAGGAAACCGAAAAAATCGACCTTGTTGTAAATCTTGAAGTGTGGAAACAGGATAAACAGTATGACCGCTTAGGTCTTGTTACCGAGTACACTGAAATTTTAGGTCTTCAGGTGCCTTGCCTTAATATTCCTGTCCGCCCGGGCAGAAACCTTGCGGTTGTTTTAGAGGTAGCCGCAATGAACAACAGACAAAAGAAGTTAGGCTATAATCCTGCAGAAGAGCTTAATAACCGATTGCTTAAAAAAATGGAAGAGGATTCCAAAGTTCAGGAATAAAAGGAGAGTATAATGAAAGAACAGCTTATAAGAATATTAGGTGAGAAAAATCTTCTTATAGACGAACCCTTGAAAAATCATACCACCTTTAAAATCGGCGGGAATGCTGATTATGTTGCTCTTCCCGAAAATAAAGAAGAGGTATCGGCGGTTATTGATTTACTGAAAAAAGAAAACCGGGATTATATTGTTATAGGCAACGGCTCCAATATCCTTGCGAAAGATGAAGGGTATCGGGGTGTTGTTGTAAAGCTTGAAAATCTAAAGGATATTACCGTTTCCGGCTCAGAAATAACTGTTGGGGCAGGTGTAATACTTTCAAAAATCGCAAAGGTTGCCCTTGAAAATTCACTTAAAGGCTTTGAAGAGCTTTCGGGAATTCCCGGATCTTTGGGCGGTGCAGTATATATGAATGCAGGTGCATACAACAGGGAAATCAGAGAGGTTTTAAAAAGCGTAACATACCTTGATGATAAGGGCGAAATTGTAACTAAAAATATAAATGAGCTTGAAATGGCTTACCGTAAAACTACTTTTATGGGAAAGAAATATGTTATTTTAGAAGCTGTTATTCAGCTTCAAGAAGGCGAATATGACAAAATAAAGGAAAATATGCGTGAGGTTACCCATAAAAGAGTTACCAAACAGCCTTTGGAGTTTCCAAGTGCAGGAAGCACCTTTAAACGCCCCCAGGGGTATTTTGCAGGAAAGCTTATTGAGGACTCGGGACTTAAGGGTTATACAATAGGCGGTGCAAAGGTTTCCGAAAAACACGCAGGTTTTGTAATAAATACAGGTAATGCAACCTTTAAGGATGTAATAGAGCTTACCGATCATATCAAAAAAATTGTAAAGGAAAACTATCAGGTTGACCTTGAATTAGAGGTAGTAATTCTGTAGGTGATAAATATGTCATATTGTTCAAGAGTAAAAAATGAGGCGTGTAATAATAAAATGGAAAGGGCTTGTTGTAAAAAAGCCCTTCTTAATTCTGCCTTTGCTTTTTTCAATACTGTTTCGGACAGTAAAATAAAAATGAATACCGAAAGTCAGCAGGTTGCTGATTATATAAATTCCCTTATAAAAGAGCTTTTTCCAAATCTTACTGATGTGTATTTTAAAAATAATAAGGGAAAAAAGGGTTATACTCTTAACATTACATCATCAAAAGACATAAGAGAAATAGCCTTGCAAATCGGGCTGGTAAATAAAAAAACAAATCAGATTACTGCGGAAATTGACAGCAACCTGTCAATTGACCCTTGTTGTCAGAGAGCGTCAGTTATAGGTGCTTTTCTTGTGGCAGGTTCGGTTACCGACCCGGACAGGCAGTATCATTTTGAAATATCCAATCATCGTAAGAGTGAACTTCATAAAATAAGTGAAATTCTTGTGGGGATGGAATTTTTCCCGAAAATTATAAAAAGAGGCTCTGACTATGTTCTCTATTTAAAAGAAAAAGAGGGTATAGCCGATATGCTCAATTACTTAGGTGCAAAGGAAACCTTCTTTGAATATCACGATGCTATGATTTTAAAGGACGCGAAAAACAGAGCCAACCGTAAGGCTAATTGTGAAAATGCAAATGTGACCAAAACGGTTAATGCAGCGGTAGCTCAGGCTAATGCCATACGAAAGCTTATTGATGATAAGAAATTTGATTCACTTCCCGAAAACTTAAAGGAAATTGCATTGTTAAGGCTTAATAATATCGATGCAAGTCTTTCGGCACTTGCGGAGCTTTGTACCGAGCCTATAAGCCGTTCGGGAATTAACCACCGTATGAAAAAAATTATGGAAATTGCAAACGAAGGGAAAATAAATGGATAGCTTTTGTCATCTTCATGTGCATACCAGGTATAGCTTACTTGACGGATTATGCAATATTGAAAGCTTAATATTAAAGGCCAAGGAATTAGGTCAAAGCTCTATTGCCATCACCGACCACGGAAATATGTTCGGGGTGATAGAGTTTTATAAGTGTGCAAAAAAACATTCGGTAAAGCCGATTATAGGCTGTGAGGTATATGTAGCCTCCAAAAACCGTTTTGAAAAAGACCCGGATGAAAAATATAATCATCTTATTCTTCTTGCAAAGAATAATACAGGCTATAAAAATTTAATGAAGCTGGTTTCCTTAGGTTATATTGAGGGGTATTACTATAAGCCGCGAGTTGACTATGAGCTTTTAATGAAATATTCAGAGGGGATAATCTGCCTTACCGCCTGTCTTTTCGGCGGTTTTGCATCAGCTCTTGTGAAAGATAATAAAAGCGGTGCCGAGGATATTCTGCTTACCTTAAAGAGAATTTACGGGGAAGACCTGTATGTGGAGCTTCAGGACCATAATCTTCCCGAGCAGAAGAAAATACTTCGCACTCAGATTGAACTTGCCAAAAAACACGGCGTTAAAACCGTTGCTACCAATGATGTTCATTATATAGAAAAAGAGGATGCCTTCTATCAGGAGGTTTTAATGTGCATCCAGATGCAGAAAACCGTATCGGATGACGGTAAAATGAGCTTCGGCTCGGCTGAACTTTATTTAAAAAGCCGCCAGGAGATGGAAGAACTTTTTTACTATACAAAAGAGTCAATAGAAAATACAATTGAAATTGCAGATAAATGTAATGTGGATATTGAGTTTGGAAAATATCATCTTCCCGAATACCATCTTCCCAAAGGCGAGGAAGCAAAAGACTATCTATATAAGCTTTGTCTTAATGGCTTAAAGGAAAGATATGAAAACTGGGAGGAAAATCTTCCGAGACTTCAATATGAGCTTGATACAATAAATAAAATGGGATTTACTGACTATTTTTTAATAGTCTGGGATTTTATAAATTATGCGAGAGGCAAGGGAATTCCTGTTGGACCGGGCAGAGGCTCGGCGGCAGGAAGCATTGTTGCCTATTGTCTTAAAATAACCAATCTTGACCCTATAAAATACGGCCTTATCTTTGAGCGGTTCTTAAACAGTGAACGTGTTACCATGCCGGATATTGATATTGACTTCTGCTATGAAAGAAGAGGCGAGGTAATTGATTATGTTATAGACAAATACGGTGCTGATAAGGTATCCCAGATAATTACTTTTGGTACTTTAGGGGCAAAACAGGCTGTAAGGGATGTTTGCCGTGCTCTGGATTATCCCTATTCGGATGGGGATAAAATAGCAAAGCTTATACCAACAGGCGTTGGGGTTACTCTTTCGGGTGCAATAAAGGACTCGGAGGAGCTTTCCCAGCTTTATAAGAATGACGAAGGCAGTAAAAAAATAATAGATATTGCTCTGAAATTAGAGGGGATGCCCCGTCATTCATCACTTCACGCGGCAGGGGTTGTTATAACAAATAAACCTGTTATGGAATATGTACCTCTTTATAAAGGGGATAATGCAACTGCAACCCAGTATAATATGACCACTTTAGAAGAGCTTGGTCTTTTGAAAATGGACTTTCTGGGGATAAGAAACCTTACCGTTATAAATGACACGGTAAAAATCATAAGGGAAAAAACCGGAACAGTTATTAATATGGATAAAATAGACTATACCGACCCCGAAACTTACGAGCTTTTCAAAAGGGGAGATACCGATGGCGTATTTCAGTTCGAAAGTGCGGGAATGAGAAACTTCTTAAGGGAGTTTAAACCCAAATCTTTAGAAGACCTGATACTTGCAGTTTCCATTTACCGTCCCGGTCCTGTAAGAGAAATTCCTACTCTTTTAAAAAACAAGGAAGATGAAAGTAAAATTCACTATGACCATAAAATGCTTGAGGATATACTCTCTGTTACCTACGGATGTATGGTATATCAGGAGCAGGTTATGGAAATATTCAGACGCCTTGCAGGTTATACTCTGGGCAAAGCGGATATTGTAAGACGTGCCATGTCCAAGAAAAAAAGAGATGTTTTAATTCAGGAAAGAGAAATCTTTGTTGATGGTTGTGCAAAAAACAATGTTCCCAAAGATACCGCTCTTAAGATATTTGAAAAAATAGAGTACTTTGCAGAGTATGCCTTCAATAAATCCCATGCCGCCTGTTATGCCTATGTAGCTTTTCAGACAGCGTGGCTTCGTTGTCATTATCCTACCGAATTTATGGCGGCACTTATGACAAGCTGTATAGAAAATCAGAATAAAATTTCCGAATATATAAAAACCTGCGATAATACAGGCATTAAAGTTATTCCACCCTCGGTAAATACATCCGATGTAACCTTCAGTGCTTCGGAAGGTAAGATTTTATATGCCCTTAATGCTATTAAAAATGTAGGATATATAACCGCAGAGGAAATAGTAAAAGAAAGAAATTTAAACGGACCTTTTACCGACTTTGAAGATTATATTGCAAGAATGACTCCCCGTGATGTTAATAAAAGAGCAGTTGAAAGTCTTATAAAGGCGGGAGCATTTGATGAATTTTCCACAAGAATGTCCCTTCTTCACGCCTATGACGAAACCATTGACTTTTATGTTAATAAGGAAAGGAACAATGTTGCAGGTCAGCTTGACTTTTTCGGTGCCGGTGAGGATGTGGAAAAACCCACTATAAAAAAAGAGGATGATGACAGCTCCTTAATTCTTAAAATGGAAAAAGAGGTGCTGGGAGTTTATCTTTCTTCCCATCCTCTGAAAAAGCATAAAGAATTGGTTGTTAAAATTGCAACTCATTTTTCCAATCAGATAAATGATGAGGACAACGAGGAAATTGAGGACGGTCTTAAGGTTACTATGGTAGGTCTTGTCGCCGATAAGAATTTCCGTATAACCAAAAGAGGCGACCGTATGGCTGTTTTTACCTTGGAAGATTTGTACGGCTCGGTTGAGGCGATAGTTTTTCCGAAAAATTTTACTACCCTTTCTCCTTTTATTACAGACGAAGCAAAAGTGGTGGTTAAGGGAACTCTTCTTATAAATGAAAAGGACAGGAAGATAAATGTTTCCTCAATTTCAGTCTTTAATGAACAAAGTATTCAGAGAAAACTGTATTTAAGAATAAAAGATAACGGCACTCTTGATGGAGTGAAAAAAGTTCTTAAAGAAAATCAGGGCGGATGTCCCGTATATGTTTATTTTGAAAAAGAAAAGAAAAATACCCTTGCGGATAAAGCTCTGTGGGTAAATCCCAAAGAAGAGCTTTTGGGTAAATTAAAGTCTCTTCTCGGAGATGAAAATGTTATTTTGAAATAAATGTATATATATTATTTAAATGTATATAATAGGAATAAACTGTGTTATAAACATCACAGTTTATTTTTTTTAAAAAAAATTTAAAAAAAGTGTTGACAAATAAAAACTGCTTTGATATAATAAACAAGCTGTTGAAAAAAAGCACTTAAAAAAATATAAAAGTTTTTTAAAAAAAGTGTTGACAAATGCAATTGTTACTGATATAATGTAATAGTTGCGTCACGAAAAAATCAAGTTTTTAAATTTTTTTTAAAAAAATGCTTGACATTTTCGGGAAGCAGTGATACAATGTAATTCCCACCGCAAAAAAACGGTTGGGGAAACGGTCTTTGAAAATTAAACAATATGATGGTCCTTGAGATTTTTTAAAAGAGTTTAAAAAACAAACCAAGGTAATAAATGGAAAATGCAAAGCGAAAAGCTAGCAGAACTAAGTCAGAATTAATTTGAACGATTAATAAA
>JAZOVB010000169.1:0-6748 GCA_045658425.1 Clostridia bacterium
GCTACACATTAAATACTCAGGAAGTTGCAAAGATTACCGGAACTGCAAAATTAAAGGTTAATGCCGAAAGAGCAACCAGCGATATAATTCCTGCAGAAGAAAAAATATATGATATATCGCTTCCTTTATACGGCGGTGAAGAAGACGGATTTAATCTTATATATAATGAAAGACATTTTAAGAATATAGAAAAGAATATATCCTCTTCATATATATTAAAAGATAATATAACACTTGCATCGCACACACCGTTTGCCTTTAAAGGAAAGCTTAACGGTAACAATAAGAAGATTGATTTAAATATTGTTTCTACACAAAATGATATAGGATTATTCTCCTATCTTGCAGGGGCCTTTGAAGTATACGATTTAGAAATAACAGGAAGTGTAAAAGGTGCTCAGTATGTAGGAGCTTTAGCAGGGCGAAGCGGTCCTGATGCTGACAACAGCGTTTTAGCGGGAGCTAAAATAACAAATGTTACAAACCGTGCCGAAGTTTCAGGAACACAGTATGTTGCAGGACTTATAGGCAGAGCTTATGATAACGGCAGCAATAATATTACAGCATCTAAAATTATCAATCACGGTAAGATTACCGCATCAGGAAATTATGCAGGCGGCATATTCGGGTTATCTACCACAATGTCGGTATCATTTCTGGCAAACTGCGGGGATGTAAATTCCGGCGCCTACGCTGGCGGTATTGCGGCATGGGCTTATACTCAGTTTAATAAATGCTATAACACAGGTAAAGTATCCGGTGGCAATTATGCCGGAGGAATAGTGGGATACTCACAAAGCGCCGTGCTTAATAGTTGCTTTAATAACGGAGAAATTGTTGCCACAAATCCGGGCGGTCTTGTAGGTAATGTTAATTTTTCAAATGCAGATACAAGGCTTACAATTTCAAATTCATACAGCGCAAAGGGTACTGTGTTGTCGGCATTAAGCTCAAAGACTCTTTATGAAAACTGCTATTATATGTCACAAACACTTTCGGATGACGGATTTGATAATACCACCGCACTTACGGAAGCACAAATGCGTGATATAACAAACTTTAACTTTGATGAAAGAGTTTGGGAAATAAGTGCAGATTCAGCATATCCATATCCACAGTTTGTTGGTTTTGAAACATATTTTGAAAAAGTTAAAATTTCAAAATCAGAAATTACCGAAGTTAAATATATTGAGGCTGAGAATACTGTTGCAGTATCCTTTAAGCCTGTTGCAGGTGCATCGGGATATAGATTTATTTGTCTTGATGAAAATAATGCACCGATTGTGGACGAAACAGTAAGTGAAGCCTACTATGAAATAGATGCAACTTTATTAACCTTTGGTAAAAACTACAAAATAAAGCTTACTGTTTTAGGTGACGATAAATTATATAAAGATTCTGATGAAACCGAATATAACTATTCGCATAAAAAAGATAAGCTGAAAAATCCTGTTCTTAAAGGATATTCCTGGGAAAAAGATTCCAATAATGAATCTTATAAGATAACCTGGGATGCTGTTGACGGAGCAGACGGCTATATCATAACAGTAAAAGATAATGCAAGTGTTGAAAAATTCAGATCGAATATTATAACTAACACTGATTATATGCTGACTTCAGAAAACTTTACTTTAGGCACTGATTACAAAGTAGGAGTTATGGCGGTAAGCTCTGACAGACTGTCAGACTCGGATTTTGCAGAAATTACCGTTAATACTGCTTTCGCAGGAGTTTATACATCAGGTAATGTTGACTACTATGTAATATCCAATGAAAGACATTTTAAAAATATTTCTCTTAAAGCAGACGGAAAATATATCTTAAATGAAGATATTATCCTTACAGATTATATTCCGCTTTCAGTTTTCAGCGGGGTTTTAAGAGGATTTAACACAAATACCGACAGCGATGAAATGCATTCGATAAATGTAAATATTTCCGGTCAGGGATTATTTGCAACGGCGCAAGGTGCATTTGAGATTTCATACATCACCTTAGAAGGAAGTGTAACAGGTTCTGTTACAAAAACAGGCGGATTTATCGGAGAGGTTTTATCAACTACAGCAGGTGCAAGAATTTATAATTGTGTAAATAATGCAACTGTTTCAAACACAGCAAATGTTGAGAATGTTGCAGGCTTTGTTGGATTTGCCGGAACTGAAATGACATTTTCAAACTGTGTAAATAATGGTAATGTAACAGGTAAAAATCACCGTGTTGCAGGTATCACAGGGACCGCAAATGCATCAAAAGTTACTATTGAAAACTGCGCTAACTATGGTGATATCAAAACAACTAACGATGCAGCTGAAAATATAGGCGGTATTGTTGGTTACAATCAGGCAAATGTCAGCAAATGCTTTAACGCAGGAAACATTGAAGGCGGACATAATATTGGTGGCATAATCGGAAGACATCAGAATACTTCCGCAGTATCGGATTGCTTTAATCTTGGAACAATTACCGCTAAAAAAGCATCAACAGGAAGAGCCGGTGGCATTATAAGTTACTGCTATAACAAGGCACCTATATCCAATGTGTATAATACCGGTACAGTTACAGGTGCAATTACAGAGCAGATAATTGGAGCTGTAAGAGCAGGATATGAAGCAACCGTTACAAACGGATTTTATCTTTCCGATACAACCGATGCATCTAAAGGTGCGCTGTCTGAAACAGATATGAAAGACTTAACTAAATTTACAGGTTTTGAAAGTAGTGTATGGACAATGTTTGATGATGATAACTACGATTATCCTAACTTAAAAACCAATAAATATATTAAAAAGTAAGGGGGAAAGATTTATGAAAAGAATTGTTAGTATCTTATTAACACTGCTTATGTTAATTAACTTTATTCCTGCCAATGCGGAATATTCTGTTATGAAGCCTGAGACGCAAAATGATTCTCTATACGAAAATCTTTCCTATATGGTTGCATCAACAGAATTAAAAGCACTGCACCTTGATAAAGTTACGGACGGAACATATAACATAAATAACATTCCGAAGCTTTATGATAATGATACAGCGACATCCGTTCGTTTTGACAGCCGTGAAACAAGATATGTTACACTTACCTTCAATTTTAAAGAGGATATAACCTTTAATAAAGTTGTAATTTATGATAAGGGAAGAAATACAAGTAAATTTACTTTAGAGGTTGAAAAAGACGGTGAGTGGACTCCGTTTTATGAGTGGGACAGAGTGGGAGAAGCAGTAAAATACTGCTATTTCCCGACTCAGACAGTATCAAAAATGAGAATGAATGTTACCGATATAACATCTCAGGGAGAAAGCTCATACTTTGGAATGTTGCTTTCAGAAATTGAATTTTATAATGTAACCACTCCTGAATATTACCGCCTTGACGGAATGTTAAAGGCAGCGGAAGAATTTTTAGATGAGGCAGAAGCTTCAGGAAAACCTTATTACGAAGACAGACTTACCGCTTTAAAGGATGAAATTCAAAAGGGATACGCCATAAAAGAAAATGAAGAAGCAAAGGTGCACGAGGTTGAAGATGTTGCGCTTTCCATTGAAGAAAAGTATTTGAATGCATCCAGATATTTAAACTACCCGAAGGAAGAATATGAAAAGGTTATTTATAACTGGAAAAACAAGATGACGGCATCCGATGAAGAGTGGACCGAGGATCAGATTGAAGCCTATAAAACTATTGATGGGAGAGCTAAAACAATCTGGGCAACAATGGTTAAGGACGATTCAACCGATATGCTTTGGGAAAGCGTTGGTACAATAGACGACCTTAAGGCTAAAAATACTGCAAATGATATGGGTACGGTTACCTCCAACCTTCAGAGGATGGCAGTTGCCGCAACTCATAAATACAGCTCACTAAAAGGAAACCCCGAGCTTATAGCCGATATTGAATATGGCTGTGACAAGTTCTTTAAATTCTATTTCGGAGAAGGAATAGACTGGTTCGGAACTCATGTATGGCAGCATATTATAGGGTTCCATAAAACTATGGGGCAGACAATAGTTCTTTTATATGATGTTCTGCCTTACGAAAAGGTTAAATATTACAGTGAACAGCTATACAGTCAGTTAAGACCTGACTATGTACTCTTCTCGGGAACAAACTCTTATGATACAGGCTTTGGTGCCGCACTTTACGGTGCAGTTTTAGGATATGATTATTTAATCACAAATCTTCAGGATAAATTATGCCAGGACCTTATATATAAGCATAATTTCGGAGAAGGTGACGGATATTATGAAGATTATTCATATATATTCCATAAATCTGTTCCTTACGCAGGTTCTTATGGTATAAGCGGTTATAATTATTTTAATATTGTTTTTACAATGCTTAAGGATACACCGTTTTTATCAGATACAACAGAAATATCCAAGTATATTTCGGAAATTTCAATAAACAGTTATATGCCAAGACTTGTATATGATGCAATGCCTCTTATATTTATGGGAAGAGCAACAACCTCAAATAATCAGGAGGTGGCAGCAGGCTCATCTACACTTGCAAAAATGTGCGAAACAGGATATTTGCTTTCAGAGCCGTACAGAACCGAGCTGTTATCAAGATGTAAATGGATTGCGCTAAACAGTAAAACAAATTACTGGAAGCAGATGACTGATAACGGATATATATGGAGGGTTGTAAACGATGCTTCCGTAATACCTGAAGCACCGGAGGAAGAAAGTAAAACCTACCGTTATGAATCAAGAATACTTCACAGAAAAGAAAACTTTACTGCAGGTATTTCAATGTATAACAAATGGCTTATCCGTTTTGAAACCCTGAACGGTCAGAACTCAAAAGGTTGGCTTATAAATTCCGGTGCACACTGGATATGGGATAAAGACTATAACCACTATACCGACGGCTTTATGCTTACCGCCGATATGAAAAGAGTTCCGGGCGTTACCGCAGAAAATAAGGAAATGCCTAAATTAAACTCCTTAACAAGTGCTATGCAAAACGCAGAAAATGATTTTGCAAACGGTCTTACATATAACAGCATGTATTCAGTTGCAGGGTTTGAGCCGGATAATTACGATTCCAACCTGAAAGCAAGAAAATCATATTTCTTCTTTGATGATGAGCTTGTTATGATAGGCAGCGGTATCAATCTTAATGACAGTCAGAATAAAGTTGAAACCACCGTTGACCAGAGAATGTTAAAGCACGGAGATGTTGACGGTATATCCGTTAACGGTGAAAACTTAAATACTGATACGGTAGATAATAAAACCTTTGAAGGCACATCTTATATTCACTTAAAGGGAAGAGAAGAAGGCTCTCAGTTTGGTTATTATTTCCCTGATAAATCTGCAGTTAACATTGATAAAAGAACAACCACAAATTTAAGAAAAGATGTTGACTGGAGCACATATACTGACGAAAGCACTCAAACTGAAACTTTGGGAACAATTTATTTTGACCATGGTTTAAATCCTCAGAATGCAAGTTATAAATATGTAATTCTGCCGGGTAAAACCGAGGAAGAAACCCAGGCATACAGTAAAAATCCTGATATTGAAATTTTAGCTACTACAGACAGTTATCACGCGGTTAAAGAACCTACATTAAATGTTACAGGTCTTGTTAACTTTGATAACTCTACTGCCTCCGCAGGCGGTATAACTGTTGATAAAAAGGGTATTTCAATATTAAAACTTACAGATACAAGCGGAGAATTTATAATAAATGATCCTACAAATTCCGTAGGCAAAGTTAATGTAACATTGGAAACAGGTGCAACAGAGGTTTTGGAAAAATCTCAGAATGTAAGAGTTAAGGCTATAAGCCCTAAAGTTATTCTGGAGGTTGACTTAACGAATACAAATGCAGAAGGTGCTTCAATAAAGTTTAAGCCTAAAATGGTAAGAAATCCTGTATTTCCACCGGCTCCATCAGTTGGCGGCGGAGGTGGCGGAGGAACAGGCGGTGCTTCCGGAGTTATCACTGATAAAGAGGATGTTGAAATTAAAGACAATACCGGTAAAGAGGATGATACTACCATAGGGGAGACAAAACCTGAAACTCCGGTTGTTACCCATAATTTTGGCGATATCAGCGGACACTGGGCTGAAAATGAAATTGCCCTTGCCGTTTCTAATGGTCTTATGAAAGGCAGAAGCGAAGAAGAATTTGCTCCTGACCAGCACATAACAAGGGCAGAAGCGGCAGTTTTAATTACAAATCTTAAATGTCTGGAATTAACGGAGTACCGAAACGCTTTTGTAGATGTAAACCAGACTGAATGGTATGCAAAATATGTTCAGGCAGTTTTGAAAGATAAAATAATGCAGGGAAACGACGGATTTTTCAGACCGCTTGAAAAATTAACAAGAGAAGAAATGTTTAAACTGGCAGTTTTGTCAGGCGGACTTTATGCCAAGGATGTAAATTTAAGCTTTAATGATATTTCTGCTATTTCAGATTGGGCAGTAGAATATGCAAAAACAGCTGTTTCTAACGAAATCATCACAGGCGATGATAAAAATAACCTTAACCCGAAAGGGTATCTTACAAGAGCTGAAGCGGCAGTTATATTTAACCGCTTAGATAAATATTTAGCCGTCGAATAGCTATCCGAACTCGCCTCAAACCCTTAAAAATCGGCTTTTTCTTCGTTGTCGGTTTCGATATACCTCGTATTATCAAAACCTTCCGCCTTGAAAAATTACTGTTTTAAAGGGTTTGTGGTTCCGGAAGAATTTTCAAATCAGAAAATTTTAAAACAAGTTCGGATAATAT
>JAZOVB010000170.1:0-2713 GCA_045658425.1 Clostridia bacterium
GGTATCGCCCGTGAAAAGAACATTGCCGTCATAATAGCAGCAAGATCCGTTCGTATGTCCCGAGCTTAACATAACCTTTAATTTATTATTGCCGAAGGTAATAACGTCTCCGTCGGCTATAATTTCGTCTGCCGAATTATAAGTCTTGTTTATTCCTAGAAAAACGAGGTTCGCATTCTTCCCTGCATCTGTCAGTGCCTCGCTTTCAGGCTGCGTTGCATATACTCTTGCTCCTGTTTTTTCACGCCATTCATCAAGGCATAACACGTGATCAAAGTGAGCGTGAGTCAACAAAATTTTATTTATTGGGGGTATTTGGAGACACTGTCGAAAAACAAAATCATAGCTTACCGACGGATCTATCAAAACAGCATCTGCACCGTCATCTGAAATAACAAGATAACAGTTAGAAGCAAAGCCGCCCGAATACAATAACTTAACTTTCATGTTGTCTTTTTCTTCCATAAAATTATAATTTTACAACGTTATTTAATAGTATACCATATTTTTTTGAAATTGTCTATATATTTTAGAATTTATTTTTTAACACTAAAAATAAATTATCAACATATTATAATAATGCGTACCCATATTTTGAAGGGAGAAAAAATGCCTACCCGCACTTTACAAATAGGCTCGATAACTTACGCAATGAAAGCTCGCAAGGCGCTTTCTGCTATTTCCATTCATTCTAAAATTATCAAAACTTCTTCTTTTAACGGATGCGTATACAGTATTGAGTTCCCAAGCGAAAAATATTACTCGGTTATATCGGAATTGAAGCGTCTGGGAATTAAATATGAAACAGTGGGATAAGACATGATTTATTTTGACAATGCGGCTACGTCCTTTCCGAAGCCAAATTCAGTTATAAAAGAAGTGGTACGCTGTCTTAACACTTACTGTGGAAATTCAGGAAGAAGTTCTCACAGCTTAGCAATGCTCGCATCGGAAAAGATATACGAGGCTCGCTGCAAGACTGCCGATTTTTTAGGCGCAAGTAAAGCAGAGAATGTAATTTTCACTTATAACGCCACGTATGCTTTAAATTTCGCCATAAAAAACGAGATAGAAGAAGGCGATCATATTTTAATAAGCGATATGGAGCATAATTCCGTATTCAGACCTGTATATAAATTGAAATCAGAGAAAAAATGCGATTTTGACATTTTTTCGAGCGAGGGAGACGTATTAAAAAGCTTATCGTCTCTGAAAAGAAAGAACACAAAGCTTTTAATCTGCAACCATGTCTCAAACGTAAGCGGAAGAATTTTACCCGTAGAAGAAATCGGCACTTTTTGTAAAAAGCATAAAATTCGTTTTATTCTTGACGCCTCGCAGAGCGCAGGTCATATTGTGACCGATATAAAAAAAATAGGGTGCGATATACTCTGCGCGCCTGCCCATAAAGGACTTTTCGGTATGCAGGGCTGCGGAATTATAATTTTTGAAAATCCTAAAGAAATAAAAGAATTCATCGTGGGTGGAAGCGGAACAAATTCTCTTTCGCCTCATATGCCCGAGAAATTGCCCGAAAGGCTTGAGGCAGGAACTCTATCCACTCCCGCGTTAGCTGCTCTTGCAGCAGGAATAGACTTCATCAATTCTGTAGGAATATCTTCTATAGAGGAAAGAGAAAGAGTCTTAAGGAAATTGCTTTTTGAAAGACTTTCTACGATAAAAAACCTCTCTATCTGCGATGAGAATAAAAATTGCAGCAGTGTTATTTCATTTTCCTTGAAGGATGCAAAAAGCGAAAGCATCGGCGCTTATCTCGACAGCTGCGGGATATGCGTAAGAAGCGGTCTGCACTGCGCGCCTCTCGCCCACAAAACCTTAAATACGGCAGAGGACGGTACTGTGCGCGTAAGTCTCGGATATTTTAACACAGTAAATGAAATTGACACCTTTTATAAAAAAATGAAGGAATTTAAAATATAAAAGGCAAAGAAAGCAGAGGCTGCTATTTTGACTGAACTTATAAAATCAGCAAAAAAACAGCCTCTAAAACTATAAAAACCGCATTTAAACAAAAGCAGAAAGGCATTCCAAAGGTCAACACATTATTCTGTGTAATTAATAAAGTAATATCGAAGAAGTCATTACGCATATAATAATATGCGAGGTAAAAAAGATGATAGAAGCTTTATTTGATTATATCAACACTCATGTTTTTGGAATAATCGTCCCTATACTTTTAATTTCTGCAGGACTTTATTTTTCCTTCAAGCTGAATTTTTTTCATTTCTTGCATCCGTTAAGCTCTCTTAAAAAAATGTTGAAAAAGGAAAACGGGGAAAACTCCTCGGAAAGTCCTATACATGCTCTTTGTATGGCGCTGGCAGGAACTCTCGGCGTAGGAAACATATCGGGCATCGCGCTTGCCATCGCCTTTGGCGGCGCGGGAGCAATATTCTGGATGTGGATAAGCGCGTTTGCGGCTATGATAATCCGTTATGCCGAAATTGTGCTTGCGCTTGACACCAGAATTTTCAAGAACGGAGAATATATAGGCTCTGCTATGTATTACATAAAAAAGGGGTATGGAAAGCGTTTAGGAAAAATAATAGCACCCCTATTTGCCATACTTTGCATAATATGCTCTCTCTTTCTCGGTGGAATAATACAGGCAAGCGTAATATCCGAATCATTTTTTGAAATTATAGGATTCCCAAAAATCATAACAGGCGCAATTTTATGTATCATTACTATG
>JAZOVB010000171.1:0-2103 GCA_045658425.1 Clostridia bacterium
GTCCTCATTTTCGAACATTTTATGCTCCAAAAAATGAGCAATACCGTTGGGCACGTCTATAAAGTCAGAGTCTTTTTCTGTTTTAAATCTGTTTTCGAGCGAGCCGTATTTAGTGGCGAAAGCGGCATATGTTGTTGAAAGATTTTTTGGAAATACGTAGACGTCAAGTCCGCTTTCATCCTTATAATAGTAGTATAACTCCTTTATCTTTTCATTTTCTTTTTTTACTATATTATTCATCGATTTCACCGCCGTTTCCGATTCCGTTCATAAAATAAATCGTGTCTAACGTAACCTTTTTCGCTATATTTGCTACATCTTGCACGCTCAAGCTCTCTACTTGCTTAAAGAAATCAACAGGAGACACGGAAATTCCGTTCAAAACTCTGTGAAAATACCAGCTTTCTATTGAACGAGGAGAATCATAAATAGCGAGATATGAATTCTTTAAAGACGCTTTTGCGCAATTTATTTCATCTTTTGAAATGTTTTTCGCCTTCACATCCTCAAGTTGAGCCAGAATTTCACGTTCTGCCGTGGTTTTATTCTCGTTTTCTATGCCTGCTGTAACAAGCATTAAGCCTTTGCTGCTTTCAGGCAAGGCCGTACAATAGTAACAAAGACTTAATCTTTCTCTTACATTCATAAACAGCTTTGAAGTGGGAGAGCCGCCAAACACCTCCAAAAATAAAGGAAATGCGTGATAGTCCTCGTCAGAAAAAACGGTAGCTGTTCTGAATCCCATAACGAGCTTCCCTTGCGCTGCATTGATATCCTCTGTATAGGTTTTTACAAAGCCCGCTTTTCTTATAATCTGGGTTTTGGGAAGTGAGATAGGGTTAACGGATGCCTTTTCCTTGAAGGGAACGGCATACTTTTCAATATTATCCATTTCATAATTTCCTACAAAGAAAATTTGAATTTTAGAATTGGAAATCATCTGATAATAGGACTCCAACAGCTTTTCGGGGATAATGTTCTGAACGTCTTCAACTGTTCCTTTTTCTGAAATGCCGTAAAGCTCATTTGCGCACATCAATTTTATGCATTTTGTAATGCAGTACTTGTTTTTGTTATTAAAAAGAGATTTTATGGAATCTATCAGCTTTTCTTTTTCGCTCGATACATAATCGTCAAGGAAGAGACCGCTTTTATCATCTAATAACGGATTAAGAATTATATCGGTAAGCAGCGCAACGGTTGCGTCGGTAATATCAAAATTGTCAACAGCATACGCATTATCCAAAATATCGGCACAGAAATTTATTACCTGCAAATCGCCGCATTTAAAAACTTTTATAGCTATGTCGGATGCGTATAATTCTTCCAGACGTTTACTTATATCCTTTTGGGTAGGATAATTTTTGCTTCCTCTTTTTAAGACACGGCTGAGCAAGGAAAAATAAGCGGCAGTATCAGAAGCTAATGGCTGAATAAAATTAATCGACACGTAATTCGATTTGAATTTATCGGTTTTAAACAAATTGAGTGTTATGTTGCTTCCGATCTCTTTTTGTGAAAAAAACATAAAAGGTCTCCTTAAATAAACATATACTATATTTTACATCATAATGATGTTTTTTTCAATAGAAATATATTTTAAAATTGCAATTTGATTTACATAATATTATACATTAAAGGCAACAATTTTGCAATAGCATTTAAAAAAAGAAAAAGGCTTTACCGCAAATTAACGGAAAAGCCATAAAAAATTATGATTCAAGCTGACGTCCGAGAAAATTAGCAGCAGTCTGTATCAATTTAATTTCAAGCTCGTCAGAAATTTTATTATCATTAGTTTCGTCAAAATGCAAAACGGAGCAAACACATCCTATTATGTCTCCACCTGTTAAAATAGGCATAGCGCAGCTCACGTAATGGGAGCCTCCGTCTTCGATTACGGGAATTCTTTCTGCATCGCTTCTGTGGGAATACAAATTTCTGCTTTCTATGATGTTTTCTAATTCCGAAGAAACCTTTCTTTCGAAATATTCTTTCTTTGAAACTCCCGCAGTTGCGATTACAGCATCGCGGTCACATATTATAACCGCCATAGAGCAGGTTTTCTGAAGCGTGTCAGCATACTGCGCCGCAAACCCCGCC
>JAZOVB010000172.1:0-69334 GCA_045658425.1 Clostridia bacterium
TATGCGCGCATAATATTCCCTACGTTGGCATTATCCAAATCAGGTTACGGGTCGAAGCTTACCTTCCTCTCAGCCGAGTAAAAAACTCTTTTGGCTCCCCTTGTTCAAAAATATTATAATACACATATATAAATTTGTCAAGATTTATTTAATCTCATAACCGCCTTTAACCATTACAATTACATCGGTAATTGCCTTAAAACCTCTTCCGTCATCTCTTGGAATAATCAACAAATGGTTAGCGGGAACAGATGCTCCGTCAACCAAGTCACCGGCAAATGTGACATCTGAAAGTCCACCAAGTTCAGAAGCTATTACTTCAGCAGTTCCTCCTCTTAAAATAATTTCACTTCCGGCAGCTCCAATCATTTTTTTATTTTTAGGAACAGTAACTACTGCAAACGAAGTACTAACCTTATCTGCATCTATGTAGTCTTTAACTTCCTTCATAAATACATTTTTAAGATAGCTTTCTGTTATTAACGGATCCTCTGTACCCAAAGCAACAATAAAACTTGCGGAAATTATCGCTAAAGCAAGTACCAATAAAACTGTTTTTTTCATTTTTTCCTCCTTAATCAAGACCAAAGCTTATGCTTAATGCATCTCCGACCTTGTACATATAGTCATCATTCAAATGACCAATACGTTCTCTTAACCTTTTCTTATCGATGGTTCTTACCTGTTCAGTCAATATTACAGAATCCTTTGGAAGACCAAAAGTTTCTGCATCAAGTTCAATATGAGTAGGCAATTTTGCTTTATTCAGTTTACTGGTTATTGCCGCTGCAATAACAGTTGGACTGAATTTATTTCCCACATCATTCTGAACAATTACAACAGGTCTCACTCCGCCCTGCTCCGAACCGATAACAGGACTTAAATCAGCATAGTAAATATCGCCTCGTTTGATTTGCAAAATCATTCACACTCCGTCAAATACTGCTCTGTTATTCCAAGTGCAGCTTCATCTGCCTCCAAACACATCTTTGCAAACCCCAAATTAATTTTACTCATACTCTTATAACCCGATTCAAGTTTTTTAAGCTCATAAGACATTTTAATCTTTTTTTCAATAGCTCTTAAAGCAACCATTTTAATATTTATATTTAAATTTATTGCTTCATTATAAATTTGTTCGGGTATATTAATTATAAATTCTTTTGATTTCACGGTTATATCCTCCCATAACTAATTCTTGGGGACAGAAACTCCATGAAATCATTATAACCTTTTTTATGCCATTGGTCAAATCACAAATTTTACCTGTAAATTCTTTCTACCCTCTTTGAAATTCCACACAAAACCTCATAACTGATAGTACCTATCGCATCAGCCATATCAGTTGCAGTAATAGTTGCACCCCCGTCATTTCCAATCAATGTAACTACATCGCCTTTTTTCACTTCGGATATATCGGATAAGTCAATCATCAACTGATCCATACATACCCTGCCTATAATCGGAGCTTTTTGTCCGTTTACCAAACAATAAAATTTATTAGACAACAGCCTGGAATAGCCATCCGCATAGCCAACACTTACCACTCCGACACGGGTTCCTGATTTTACCAAATAGGATCTTCCGTAACTTACTGTTACATCTTCATTAACTGTTCTTATATGAGATAATCTCGCCTTCCAGCTTAGCGGAGGTAAAATACCCGGCATTATTTTTTCAAGATGTTTTTCAGGATAACATCCATACATAATAATTCCGCATCTTACCATATCAAGATACTTATCCTTTTCAGTAATTACAGCACCACTGTTACAAGTATGTCTGTTAGGTATATTTATATTTTTCTTTTGCAATAACTCTATAACATTATTAAATCTGTCAAACTGTTGATTACAATACCCATTATCCATATTATCAGAATCAGCATAATGAGTAAAAATTCCATCAATTATAATATTTGAAAGTTTGGAAATCCGTTCAATCTTATCGACAGTCTCATAAGGATTTAAAGTTGAAAAACCTAAACGAGTCATACCCGTATCCAACTTAATATGAATCTTAATTTTGTGATTTTTCCCGGCAAGAAGTTCATTGCGCATATTAAGCTCTAATGCCGTTTCTTCATCATAAACAGTAGGAATGAGATCATATTCTATGATTTCATCAAACTCAGTTACATCCACATACGAAAGAATAAGTATAGGAATTTTGATACCTGCCTTTCTTAATGCAATACCCTCTTGTACACAAGCAACTGCCAAAAAGTCAATTTTTTCCTCCAGGCATACCTTTGCCAACGGGTAAGCACCGTGACCATAACCATCAGCTTTTATCACGGCAAGTATTTTTACATTCGGACCTATGTGTTTTTTTATTATACTGAGATTTTGACGAAATACATCAAGGTCTATCTCAACCCAAGTTCTGGCTTTGTTTCCACACATTTAATTACTTCCCTTATTATATTTTACATTTTTTCCATGTTTTATAACAACTGTGCATCAATTATTTTTTTAAAAGCGCCCGGAATATTTTCTACAATATCACTGGCAGTAACACCATATTCAGTTTTTACATAAGAAGCTAAGTCTCCTGCCAAACCATGAATGAATGCACCGACAGATGCAGCATCATAATTATTCATACCTTGCGAAAGAAGTCCGGCTATAATTCCTGAAAGAACATCTCCTGAGCCTGCCGTTGCCATTCCGGAATTTCCGGTAGAATTAATACGAAGCTCTCCCGAAGATGCGCCGGTCAATGTTGCAGCACCTTTAAGTAAAAGTGCACAGTTATATTCTTTTGCATACTTAACAGTTAAAAACATCCTGTTGGCTTCAATTTCTTCTGTACTCATTTTAATGAGTTTGGAGAATTCTCCCGTGTGAGGAGTCAGTACTGCAGAACATTTTTTATTTTTTAACAGCTCATCATTAAAAGAAAAATATCCGATACTTCCTGCATCAAACACTACAGTCTTTTTAAATTTACGAGCTATCTGCTTTATTATATGCTTTTTCTTTATATCTTGAGAATATCCCATTCCAACTGCAATAGAATCAAGCTTGTCCACATATTGTAAAAATTGACTTTCTTTAACAATTATAGCTTCCGTAAGTTTAACAGAAACTACATCGAATATTTCATCGGGAACAAAAACATATACCAAACCTGCCCCGCTTTTCAAAGCAGCTCTTGCAGCAAGACACACAGACCCCGCCATCCCTGCACTTCCGCCTACAATACCAACTTTACCAAAATTTCCTTTATGACTGTTTTGTTTTCGTTTTGGTAATAAAGTTTTTGCAATTTCGTAATCAACAAGATGATTTTTAAACTGTAAACACGATACACATTCTTCCGGAATACCAATATCAATTATTTTCTTTATACCTACATATTCTATACCGGGATATACATTAAGTCCAACCTTATCAAGCTGCAGAGTATAAGTATAATCTGCTCTAACTACACTCCCCTGTACTTTACCTGTATCTGCATTAAGTCCACTTGGAACATCAACGGATACTTTAATATTTTTTAGTGAATTAATTATATCGATAGCTTCCTTTATACTGTCTCTCGGAGCACCTGTTACCGATATACCAAGCAAAGCATCCACAACAACAGCATCCTCATCTACCGGTGCTTTAATATCCTTGACAGAAATACCTTTTTCCTTAGCAGAATTAAAAGCATCAAGAGCAATTCCTTTTAACTGGTTCTCATCACAAGCAAGATATATGTCAACATTTTTCCCTGCTTCTTTCAGATATCTCGAAAGTACGAATCCATCACCGCCGTTATTTCCTTTTCCGCAAAATACAGCATAAGATGAAGACTCAAAATCTTTTATAAGTTCATTAAAAATTCCTCGTCCTGCATTATCCATAAGAGCGCTAAGCGGAATTTCAAATTGAGTTTCTGCAAGATTATCAAGTTGCTTAATATGTGATGATAAAGCCAAAAACATATAAAATCAACTCCTTATATTTTTACAACACGGGGATTATATAATTTAAAAGATTCAAGCATTCTTTGGGTAGGATTGAATATAAGAAGCATTCTACCGCCCTGCTTGTTATCAAAAACTGCATAATATGCCACATCATTTTTGGCACCTGAACTTGCATCCAGAAAGACCTTAATATTCCCTTTTTTGATTTCTTCAATCACCGGTTTTTCTGCAATTCCGAACTCTTCAAATTTCTTAACTGAAACCGTCAACAATCTCTTTCTTGTCTTTTTTGCAATAATTCTGTCTACATCCAACTCATCATTAGTTACAATATACTCATATTCGACACATAGTTTTTGAGATAGCCACCATGCGCCATAGAAAAACAATGCCCATATCAACACAATAAACTGCATAACCACAGGATTTCTTACTGCAACAAAGAAAGATAAGAAAGAAAGTATGGCTGCAAATAAAAACAATCCGATTACAAGTATAATTTTAGAAAAAGTGTACTTTTGTTTAACTAAAAATTCGAGATAAGTATCCATTATTTTCCCTCCAGTTTCATGGTAAGAGATATTCTTCCTTTATTTACATCAACATCCAATACTTTGACTTTAACTATATCACCAACAGCTAAGACCTCCGATGGATGCTTGATATATCTGTCACAAATTTGTGAAATATGCACCAATCCGTCCTGGTGTACCCCCAGGTCAACAAAAGCACCAAAATCAATAACATTTCTGACTGTTCCCGTTAAAATCATATCCGGCTTTAAATCCTTTATATCAAGAAGATCTGAGCGAAGTTCCGGTTTAGGAGCCGAATCACGAATATCTCTTCCGGGTTTTTTAAGTTCGTTTATAATATCATTCAAAGTGGGAATGCCTATTTCAAGTTCTTCGGCAATTTTAGTTTTGGAATACTGTTCAATTCTTTTATCTATATCAGATAAATTTCCAATATCGTCATCACTGTATCCAAGCAGACTAAGAAGCTTATGAGCCGCGTCATAGCTTTCAGGATGAACAGAGGTGTTATCAAGAATATTTTTACCTCCTGCAATACGAAGAAATCCTGCACATTGCAAAAATGCTTTTTCGCCAAGCTTAGGAACTTTTAACAGCTCTTTTCTTGTTTTGAACTCACCGTTTTCTTCTCTGTACGCCAATATATTTTTAGCAACAGTTCCATTTATACCGGACACAAATGACAGCAAAGACGGAGATGCAGTATTCACATCAACTCCAACCGAGTTAACGCAGTTTTCAACAACCCCCTTTAATGCCTCAGAAAGCCTTTTCTGATTCATATCATGCTGATATTGCCCTACACCGATTGCTTTAGGGTCAATTTTAACAAGTTCTGCCAATGGGTCTTGAATTCTTCTTGCGATAGAAACTGCACTTCTTAGCGCTACATCAAAATCAGGAAATTCTTCCGCACCAAGTTTTGATGCAGAATACACTGATGCACCGGCTTCTGAAACTACAATATAATATATATCCTTATCCACATCTTTGATAAGTTCCGCAACAAATATTTCAGACTCCTTAGATGCAGTGCCGTTTCCAATAGAAATTAAATCAACATCATATTTCTTTATAAGTGAAATAAGTTTAGCTTTAGCTTCATCCACTCTGTTTTGAGGCGGTGTAGGATAAACCACACAGGTATCAAGCACTTTACCTGTTTTATCAATAACCGCTATCTTACACCCGGTACGGTATGCAGGGTCAAGACCCAATACAGTTTTTCCTTTAAAGGGAGCCTGAAGTAAAAGATTTTTAAGATTAACAGCAAAAACTTTGATTGCATCCTCCTGGGCTTTTTCAGTAAGATAATTTCTCATTTCTCTTTCAACAGATGGGAAAATCAATCGTTTATACGCATCGTCACAAGCTTCCTTAATACTCATATAACCGATACTGTTTGTATTTACAATAATTTCATCATAAATCATACCAAGGGCATTTTCATCGGGAATTGTTATTTTTACATTAAGCACACCTTCATTTTCGCCTCTGTCCATTGCCAATATACGATGATTTGCTACCCTTAAAACAGGTTCTTTATAATCATAATACATTTCATATACTGATTTCTCATCTTTAGAATTTTTACTTTCGATTATACCCTGCTTTAAAATAAGACTTCTTAATTTTTTCCTGATTTCAGCATTGTCAGAAATATTTTCTGCAATAATATGTAAAGCTCCCTCTAATGCATCTTCGGGAGTATTAACCTCTTTATCCAGCGACACAAATTCACTGCATATATCAAGAAGATTTCCTTCAAAGATATTTTGCAGGAATATTTTAACCGCAAGAGGTTCAAGTCCTTTTTCTTTAGCTATGGTAGCCTTTGTTCTTTTTTTAGGTTTGTATGGTCTGTAAATATCTTCAACCTCGGTAAGAGTTTTTGCATTATTAATAGCCGTAACAAGCTTGTCAGTTAATTTTTCTTGCTCGTCAATAAGACGAATAACCTCTTCTTTTCTTTGGGTAAGATTTCTTAAGTATGTTAGTCTGTCAAATAATTCTCTTAACAACTGATCATCAAGGGACCCGGTTTTTTCCTTTCTGTATCGTGCAATAAAAGGAATGGTACATCCTTCATCAATAAGCGCAACAGTATTTTCCACCTGCCACAAATTAATTTTAAATTCTTCTGCCAAAACATTAGTAATATTCATTTTATATATTCCTTCCTTTTATTAATTCAATTTCATTTTCATTAAGCTCTCGATATTCACCGAGTAAAAGTTTCTCATCAAGTTCAAGGTTACCTATTATTACACGCTTAAGATAAATAACTTTATTCCCTACCGCTTCAAACATTCGTTTCACCTGATGAAATTTACCTTCGTATAAATCCATATAACAAGTATCTTTGGAAAGCGGAATCACTCTTGCTTCTTTTGTAACATAACCATCATCAAGAGTCACGCCTTTTTCCAATTTTTCAACAGATAGCGAATCGAGAGGATTTTTTAAGTGTACAAGATACCTTTTTCTTACATGGCACTTTGGTCCGGTTATAAAATGATTAAGATCCCCGTCATCAGTCAGAAAAACAAAACCCTCAGTATCAATATCAAGTCTTCCTGCCGGAGAAACCCGTTTTTTTATAAGCGGGTCATCTATCAAATCCAACACCGTTTTATTATAATTATCTTCGGTTGCAGTTACATACCCTTGAGGCTTATTTAACATAATATATAAATATTTTTTAAAAGTTACAATTTCATCAAAAAATAATATTTTATCTTTGATTTCATCAACCTTAAAAGCAGGGTCTTTAACAGTAACACCATTTACTGTTACGCCACCTTTTTTTATTATTTTAACAAGCTCACTCCGTGAACCTTTTCCCATATTGGACAGTAATTTATCAAGTCTTATCATTTTTAAATCCTTTATATATTTTTTTCATTATAAATATATCATTTTTTTGTATTTGTGTCAAATAAAAAAGAGTGCAAAAAACACTCTTTTTTTAAAATTTAAATTATTTTATCAATAAGTCCGTATTCTAACGCTTCTTCCGGAAACATCCAGTTATCACGATCAGTATCCTGAACAATTTGTTCAATGGTTTTACCGCTGTTTTTAGCTAAAATATTGTTTAATCTATCTTTTATCCTCATTATATTTCTGGCGGTTATTTCCATATCGGTTGCTTGACCGCCAAGTCCACCCAAAGGCTGATGAATCATAATCTGACTGTTAGCCAATGACATTCTTTTCCCCTTTGTACCCGAAGACAGTAAAAAAGCTCCCATACTTGCAGCCATTCCCACACATATAGTAGACACATCGCATTTTAATCGTCTCATTGTATCATATATTCCAAATCCGGCGCTTACAGACCCACCGGGGGAATTTATGTAAAGATAAATATCTTTATCAGGATCAACCGACTCTAGATATAGCATTTGTGCAATAATACTACATGCAAGGTCATCATTAACCTCACTGAACATAAGAATAATTCGGTCTTTTAAAAGTCTTGATGCTAAATCATAGCCTCTTTCCATACCGTTTTCTTTTTCAAAAAAATTAGGCATTAAAATCATTTTACTCTCTCCTTCTATTCTTCAGTATTTTTTATGATTTTATAATTCAATTTTACAATTAACTTTAATGTTTCCAAGGCTGTATTTCTGTCGAATTCTTTTTCCTCCTCAGAAAGCTGATCATATTCAACAAGACAAGGATGTTCCTTTTTTTCATCATTTCTTACCTTACCGTATTTCCAGCCCTGCTTAAGACGGGTCTCTGCCCACACGGCATGGGTATTTTCAGCAAGTAACTCACTGAGCTTTAAAATTTCATCATCAAGTTCAATTTTTTTTGTGTCAATTGGTCGTGGTTTATACATTTAAACACCTCCGGATTATATATTAAGTATATTTAAGCCATACACCCTTTATGTACCTTATAATAAAAATCACTGCCCTGCATGTCCAGTCACAAAACATTGCATACCAAACGCCTTTTATCCCCAGATTAAAATATAACCCGAAGACATAACTTAAACCAACCCTGAACACCCACATAGAACACACAGAAACAATCATAGTAAATTTAACATCACTTGCAGCCCTGAATGAATTAGGAAGTGTAAACCCCGACGGCCATACAGTAGATACAGCAAGACAATGAAGAAGTATCAGTTCACAAGCTAATTTCGAAGATTGGGAAGAAAGTCCATACAGACTTACTATCGGTTCTTTAAAAATCCACATAAAAACAGATATTACAGTAATAGCTGTATAAGCAATACCAAGTAGCTTAACAGCATACTTTTTAGCCTGTTCTTTTTCCCCGGCACCAACACATCGGCCTATAACAGTAATCATTGTAAGACCAATTGCATTTCCCGGAACATACTGTAAAGTGGCTAAAGCATTTCCTACTGCATTTGCGGCAATTTGTATTGTTCCAAAAGTTGATATTAAGCTTTGTGTCATAACCTTACCAAATTGAAACATACTGTTTTCAAGACCATTCGGTATACCGATTGAGCAAATTTTCTTTATAAGTATTATATCAGGTTTAAAAATATGTAATTTTTCAACATAAACGGTATTCTTTTTATTGTGAACCAGTATAAGCATCATACTTGCGCCTATGAACCTTGCAATTAAAGTTGCAATCGCAGCACCGGCAGCCCCCATTTTAAAGACAAATATAAGTATAGCATTTCCACATACATTAAAAATATTCATAACAATAGATGCAAACATGGAAATTTTTGAATTACCCATTGCTCTGAAAATGGCAGCACCGCTATTATAAAGGCCTAAAAAAGGATAAGAAAGTGCAGTTATCAGCAAGTATATACGGGCATTAGCCATTACCTCCGGGGATATACTGCCAAAAACAAGCTTTAGAAGCGGTGTTTTAAATGTTACTACAATTACAGTAAGCGTAGAAGATACAAGAAATACAACCCATAAAAGTTGTTTAGCAGAGGCAGAAGCCCTTTTATAATCTTTTTTACCTATAAATTGAGATATAACAACTGCACCGCCACCTGCTAATGCAGAAAATAAATAAACCCAAAAAAGATTAAGTGTATCAACAAGTGAAACCCCGGATACAGCCGCTTCACCGGCACTTGATACCATCATGGAATCGATAATACCTATGGATATAGCAAGTAATTGTTCTATCATAAGAGGTACTATTATCTTAGCAAGGTCTCTTCTTGTAAAAAGCATTATTATTTCCTTTCCAACACTTATTAAATATCAATATCATACATAACTTTAGCGTAATTTTTGCGAATACATTCACTTAAAACATTTTTGCCGTCTTTTTTATTTTTAACCGTTCTTATTACTTCACCTGTTCGGTAAACATTATCTTCTCTTTTTATGAATTCTTCATTTTTTGTTTCAATTTCATAGGAAAGCTCACTTTCCTTACTACATCTTAATTGACCGTATAAATATCCGCTTTTAACATATACATTTATCTGATATATACTGTCTGAATTATTTTTAAAACGGTAATCCATATAATTATATGCAATTGAAGTACCTGTGCCGAAAGGCACTCTCCTGTCACAATCAGGAAAAAGATCTAAATTGTCATGGTGATGATGTTCTGTAATTTCCAAAGAAGAATGTAAAACCATCCAATGGATAAGATTGGTAAGCTGACACATTCCGCCACCAGTCCCGGATAATACTTTGCCGTTAGAAATAATAAGTCCTTCTTTATATCCCTTTTTACGGGTACATTCTCCCACGAGATGCCAGAATGAAAAAACTTCACCGGGTTTGATTACAACTCCATCAATACAATGTACAGCTATCTCAAGATTTTTTTCTTTATTTTCCTGTAATTGCATATTAACATTCCCGAGCACTCGTTTCACAGGTGAAGAATGTTCATATAACAAATATGTCAAAGATGTATCACTTTTTGAAGTTGCAAAAATAGTGGTTGAAAAAAAGTCTTTCAACTTTCTTAAAAATATATTTTTATACCTGGACACAGTATATGTAAAAGGAGATATTTCACAAAACAACATTCTTTTCATAAAGTTCACTCATAATTATCAGTTTTTTAATGATGATGGTGGTGATGATGGTGAGTTTTATCATCAGACCATTCAATGTGACAATGTTGCTCACCGCATTGTTCTTCAGGCCCTTCAAGCTCCAGGGTAACATGCCCGATACTGTGTTCTTTCATTTCTTCTCTTATCTTATTTTTAATTTGAACAGAGGGTTTATCAGTAACAACATGCATAGTTGCATAATTACTATAACCATCCATACTCCATATATGAATATGATGAACGTCATTCACACCGTCTATTTCAAGAAGATGATGCTTAAGTTCTTCAATATCTATATTATCGGGAATTTTTTCCAAAAATAAGTTTTCTGCTTGTTTTAAATTTTTAATAGCATTTATCAATATAAACAAAGCGACACCTATTGACATAACAGGGTCAATATATGAAATATCTGTAAACCGCATAAACACTGCACCAATCAGTACAACAATCCATCCCATTACATCCTCAAGCATATGAAGATTAACAGCCTTCTGGTTAAGAGAATCCCCATCTTTGGTAACAACAGCAGCAATAAAATTAACCACTACCCCCACAACAGCAAATAAAATCATACCATTGTAGTCAATATCTACCGGATTAAAAAGTCTTATAACTGCATTATAAATAACTGCAACTGAACCAAATACCAAAACTGCAGTTGTTATTAAGCTTCCCGCAACTGAAAAACGAGCATATCCATAAGTGTATGTATCATCAGGTTGTTTTTTACTTTTTCTTTCCATAAAATATGAAATACCTATACTAAGTGCATCGCCTATATCATGAATAGCATCCGAAACAATAGCAACACTCCCTGTAAGTGTTCCTCCGATAAATTCAAAAAGGGAAAAAACTATATTTATAACAAAAGCAATAAGTATATTTTTTTCAGTTTTCATTTAATTTTCCTCCCTAAATCCGGCGGCTACAATTTTATTACTGTCATAAATATATACATCTATGCAAAAAGGCTTGTTGAAACAAGCCTTTTTTGTGGTGGAGATGAGGAGAGTCGAACTCCTGTCCGAAAGCTCATTCACACAGGCTTCTACGAGTGTATCTTGTGGTCATATACCTCACTGCAAAGTCCACAAGAAATCTTTTACAGCTCGGTTGCTTAATTGTTCATGGTAAGCTCAAAGCATTGCTTACTCACGTTCACCACTAATCGACGCCTTATCCTAAGCCGTGGTCCTCAAAGGTAAGACGACTGCCTTAATTAGGCAGCAACTAATTCGTTATTAGCTTTTATATTTAAAAAATTTAAGCTTTTTAAGTTATGCTCAAAACTACTCGCTACCCGTGCTTCAAAGCCCCCGTCGAAACCGATACATCCCCATTTAATTATTAAAACTTTTAAGCACTCTTTCCATATTTCTTTTTGCACTTTTTTCAGCAGCAGCGTCCCGCTTATCATATAACTTTTTACCTTTAGCAAGTGCAATTTTCATTTTAATCCACTTATCAGAAAGATATATTTCCAGTGGAACAATAGTAAGTCCTTCCTCTGTAAGCTTTCCCATAAGTTTGAATATTTCCTTTTTATGAAGAAGAAGCCTTCTGACTCTCAATGGATCACGGTTAAAAATATTACCATTTTCATAAGGACTTATGTGCATACCAATTATAAAAGCTTCACCATTTTTAACATCAACATAGGAATCCTTAAGATTGACAGCACCTTTACGGACTGACTTAACCTCTGTTCCGACAAGCTCTATACCCGCTTCATATTCTTCTAATATAAAATATTCATGCCAAGCTTTTTTATTTTTCGAAATACTTTTAATTGCCATTATTAACTCCGTTATATCAAGCCATCAATAAAATCTTCCATTTGTTCTAATGAAACAGCGCCATTAAGACGACCAAGAACCTTTTTATTCTTAATTATATAAACTGTAGGAATTGTCATAATTTTAAATTGTGATGCCAGTTCAGGTTGCTCATCCACATTAACCTTTCCTACATTAAGCTTATCCTTATATGAAGATGAAATCTCATCAATCACAGGGCCAAGCATACGGCAAGGACCACACCATGAGGCCCAAAAATCCACTAACAACGGCATTTCACAATCTATATATTCATTGAAATTATCTTTAGTAAGTGTAATAACATTCAAATCAGCCATTTCAAAGCCTCCTATTTTCAATACTTTTTGTATTATATCATATTTTTTTCAAAAATCAAATAAGTTTTTATATTTTTATATAATTTTAACATTTCTGTCATAATTGAATAAATTAAAATGAGGTGAATTATATGAATATAAAAAGTTTGCATTTCTTTCCCGGCGGAAATACTTCCGAAGGGTTTTTCAGTTATTATAATTATATTACACCAAAAGAAACTTTAGAAAAGATATATACTATAAAAGGCGGTCCCGGTGTTGGCAAATCAACATTTATGAAAGATATTGCTACATTCTTTGAAAGCCAAGGAGAAACTGTAGAATACTACCACTGCTCTTCTGACCCGAATTCTCTTGACGGAATACTTCTTAAAAATAAAAAAGTGCTTTTTACAGACGGAACTTCCCCACACATTATTGACCCGGTATATCCCGGTGTTTTATACGAAATGATTAATCTGGCTGATTTTTTTGACAGTCAAAAATTATTAAATAACAAAAAAGAAATAATTAAACTTACAGATGAAATATCAGATATTTTCAAATATTCATACGGTTACTTAAAATCACTAAAAAACATAAAAAACAACTTGGAATTACAGTATGAAAATGCAGTTAAGAAAAATAATTTAAATACATTTTCAAAAATACTAATTAAGAAAATTATTAAAAACAGACAAGGAAAAGAGTATAATGAGCAAAAATTGTTTATTTCCGCAATAACCCCTTATGGATTAAGAAGTTTTATTGACCAAAATATCAATCTTGAAAATATTTTTGTTCTAAATACCAATCCGGGTGATGTTTCATATAAAATAACAGAAAAAGTGAAAGAAGCATTAAAAATTAATGACTTTAAAATACAAAGCTTTTATTGTCCCACATCCCCTGCTACCCATACTGAACACATTATCATTCCCGAACTAAAATGTGCTCTTGTAACCTCAAACAAATATCACCAGTGTTTTAAAGGTGAAATAATCGAAACAAATGAGCTATATGATTATAACAAAATTTGCCATGACAATATTAAATATGACTCCGAACTTTATGAAAGGCTTATTGAACGAAGTATAAATATATTAAGCAAAGCTAAAGATGCACATGATAAATTAGAAAATTATTATATTTCCGCAATGGATTACAGTAAACTTAATAAATTCAAAAAAAATTTCATTTCATCAATTTTGATGTAAAATGGTTTGTTTATTTATAAGCGGATAGCAGATGAGTTCTTCCCCCTCTATATTTTCATTATTTAAAGACACACATACAATTTGAGAATTTTTATATGTTGTATAGTATAAATCTCCCGAATTCAAATTCATACATGATGAATAAAGAGTTTTCTCTAATCCGCCGTTTTCAGTGATTACACATCCCTCATACTGATAAACTGATTTAAGCAAGTGAAAAAAACCAGTTATATTTTCCAAATCATTATTATATTTTACCATATTTTCAAGATTAAATACAGCCCTTACAAACCTTGAACGAGATGAAAAATCCCCGGGAAGTCCTATTCCACCCATACCATTACTTTCACATTTTAAACCATCCCATTTTTCGCAAACAGGATTTTTGGCGGAAAGTCCGATATACTTATTCATTTCCTTAGACATAACGGAAAAAACAGGGTTATTTGTAAGGACATTAAATCTGTTTTCATATATATTTGCACCACTATCTGTAAATTCAAATACTATTGATTCCGATTTATCTGAAAAAATAAAATGAAGAGGAGTTAACGGATATTCCTCCGAAAAAGGAATGTTTAAGAGATTTATCTCCTTCAAAACAGGTTTTATTTCCTGAATTGTTTTATAATTTCTCAATATCCACAAAGGAAACTCATAAGGAGTAAGATTTATTTTTCCCTTTTTAAAGTTTTCATAAACGGCATTCCCCGGAAAATTAAGTCCGGCAAAAGCAAGACCGTATTCATTCATACCGTCAAACATCAAGGGATAATCATTTTTTTCAATACCAATGCCGATTATTGCATAATGGCAAGTATTCAAAGCTTCCTGTTTAAATTTAAAAATAAAATTCCGCGGAATAATAATTACATTTTCACCAAATGAATATTCATAATCAAGATTTCTTCCAAAATAACTGTTTTTCAAGAAATTGTAGGAAACAGCTGTGCACAACTTAATCAACTCCCAAATTCATTATTCCCTTATATAAAAAAAATACTCTGAAAATTCAGAGTATTTTAATTTTATAAAACTTTTTTTAAGAATGACTGCATTCTTTGAGTTTTAGGATTGTCGAATATAACATCGGGATCTCCTTCTTCAACAACCTGACCTTCATCAAAGAACACAACTCTTGATGCAACCTCTTTTGCAAACCCCATTTCGTGAGTTACAACAATCATTGTCATACCCTCATTGGCAAGACTCTTCATAACATCTAAAACTTCCCCTACCATTTCAGGATCAAGTGCACTTGTGGGTTCATCAAAAAGCATTACATCGGGATTCATACACAAAGCTCTCACAATTGCAACTCTTTGCTTCTGACCTCCGGAAAGCTGAGACGGATACGCATTTGCCCTGTCAGCAAGACCAACCTTGTTCAGAAGCTCCATTGCTCTTTTTTCAGCTTCTTCCTTAGAAAGCTTAAGAAGTTTCATAGGTGCGGCAGTCATATTTTTAAGCACTGTCATATTGGCAAATAAATTAAAATGTTGGAAAACCATTCCCATTTTCTGTCTATGAACATTAATATTTGTTTTTGGATTTGTAATATCAGTTCCATCAAAAAATATATTGCCTGATGTAGGCTCCTCTAAAAGATTAAGAGAACGAAGGAATGTTGACTTACCTGAACCCGAAGGGCCTATGACAACAACAACTTCACCTTTCTTTATCTCCATATTAATATTATCAATAGCCTTTATTTTTCCGCCATAATAATGCTTGCAAAGGTCAACAGTTTTTATAAGTACATTATCGTTCATTTTGTCTTAGTCTCCTTTCAAGCTTTCCAACTACAAATGTTAAGAACATAACTATAAGTAAATATACCAAAGCTACAAGTAAAATAGGATTTATCTGGTCATAAGTAGTATTTTTAATCTGATTTCCCGCTTTTGTAATATCAATAACCGCAACATATCCTGCAACAGAAGTTTCTTTTAAAAGAGCAATCATTTCATTGCCTATTGCCGGAAGAATATTCTTTATCGCCTGAGGAAGAATTACAAGCCACATTGTCTGCAATTTGGAAAAGCCTAAAGAACGACCTGCTTCCATTTGTCCCACATCTATAGCCATTATTCCCGAACGGATAGTTTCTGCAACATAAGCACCTGAATTTATACCAAATGTCAAAGTTGCTACCCATAGGCCATCCTTAGCTGATGTAAAAATAATAAAGAAAGATATCAGCAGTTGAACAACAACAGGTATACCTCTTATAACGGTTATATAAATATTACAAATTTTATCAAAAAAACTAAGTACTTTATCGGAAAAAGTTTTTCCTCTCGCCCCTGCGGCAAAAACCTTTACCACCGCAACAACAGTACCAATCACAACACCTATAAGAAGAGCACCCAAAGTCATAATTAAAGTTGCAGTTAAACCTTCTACCAGAGTCATCCATCTGTCAGATACTATAAATGTATTATGCAGTGTTTCAAACCAATTCTGAAACCAATTTATTATAGAATTCATAACAATAACCTTTCTTATTTTATGTGCATAAAAAAGCGGCGTATATTTTACGCCGCTTTAATTAAAATCAATTATTCAGCATCGTACGGTAAATCGTATTTTTCAAAAATCTTAGCAAGTGTACCGTCTGCCTTCAAAGCTTCTAAAGCACCGTCAATTTCAGCTGTTAATGCATCGTCGCCCTTCTGTAAAGCGATTGCATAAGCTTCCTGAGTTAAAGCTTCATCAAGAACTTTTGTTGCACCATTCTGTTCAGCAGATAATGCTCTTGCAACAGCATCGTCAATAACAACTGCATCAACTTTACCGCTTGTTAAAGCTGTAATTGCTTCAGCACCTGTTTTAAATGACTGAATTGAAAATTTATTATCTAAAAGGTACTGTTCGCCTGTAGTACCTTCCTGACAGGAAATGGTCTTGCCTTCAAGATCTTTTGATGTAGCAATAGCACTGTCAGCCTTAACTATAATAGCCTGTGAAGCAGTGTAGTAGTCAACTGAGAAGTTCATATTCTGTCTTCTTTCGTCATTAGCTGTGATACCTGCAACAGCCATATCATATTTACCAGTAGCAGCACCGGTTAAAGCAGCATCAAAGTCAATATTGGTAATTTCCAATTTCTTACCTAATTTTTCAGCTATTGCTTCAGCGATTTCTACATCAGCACCAACAATTTCGCCATTTTCAAGATATTCAAATGGTGGAAATTCTGCATTTGTAGCCATTGTAAGAACATCGTCTGCTTCATTACCGCCACATGCAGTAAACACTGCAAGAACCATAACTAACGCTAACATTAATGATAATAATTTTTTCATGTTAATCCCTCCAAAGATTAATAAATATTAATTTTTTTGTATATTATATCACCTTTTTTCGGTAATTTCAAGTTTTTTTTGATTTTTTATACATAATTTTATTAGAAAATTATAAAATAAGCTAAAACTATAACACCAAGGATAATTCTATACCAGCCAAAAACAGTAAAATCATTTTTCTTAATATAACCAACAAGAAATTTTATTGCAAGAATTGATACTATAAACGCTGTTATCATACCTGTTGCAAGTACAGCTAATTCAAAACCGCTGAACACAAACCCCTCAAGTATGTATTTAATAATTTTTAATGCACTTGCACCTGCCATAACAGGAATAGCAAGGAAAAAAGTAAATTCGGCAGCTACTTCCCTTGAACTCCCGATGAGAATTGCTCCTAATATAGTTGCTCCGGAACGAGAAGTACCGGGGATTAAGGCAAGTACCTGAAAAAGTCCGATAGCGAACGCTGTCTTATAATCAAGTGTATCAATATCCTTGATATTTACAGTTCTGTTTTTGTTTTCAATTATAATAAATAACACACCATACAATACCAACATAAAAGCTACAACATAGGAATTATAAAAAAGTCTGTCTAAAGTATCTTCAAAAAGAAATCCTATTACTGCAGCAGGTAAACATGAAACGATTATTTTCAGCCATAATACAAGACTTTTTTTATCCCACTTTAATTTACCATCTACCTTATTTAACGGCATAAGCTTTTTAAAATAAAGAACAACCACAGCAAGAATTGCTCCCAACTGAATTACAACAAAAAACATTTCTTTAAATGCATCGGTAACATTCAGCTTTATAAATTCATCTACAAGTATCATATGTCCTGTACTTGAAATTGGAAGCCATTCAGTAATTCCCTCAACAATACCAATCAGCAAAACCTTTAATAGTTCAATTAAATTCATTTTTTACTCCTTTACCATCATTACAAGCAACATTCCGTCTTCTATTTCGATAAGTCCTCTTTCACTGATAAGCTGATTACTTACTCCAAGAGGATAATCATACCTTAACTCTGCTTTATTAAGCGGGTATTTAAAACCGGAAAGGGTTATTCCGGATGCTTTCTCACCGTATGGAAATAAAGAAATATACTTATAATCACTGCGGTGAATTTCACATTTTCCCGAAACAGCAATTATCCGACTTTTCTCGTCAATAAGTTCTAATTTAATGCCTTTATCATAGGCATACTTTATAAGAGAAAAATTAGCGTAGGTATGATCTGTTCTTCCCCCAAGGCATCCAATAGCCACACATTCCTTATAACCTTGCAGAGCAGAATAATTTATTGCAAGGCCTAAATCAGTATCATCCTTTTCAGTTGGATATACAATTTTATTTCTATATTCATCAATATTTTGTGATGAATCAAAATCCCCTATAATAACATCGGGAGTAAGACCTAACTTTCTTATATGTTTTATACCACCGTCTGCACATATAATATGACTTTCTGAAAAATCTACTTTACTGAGATAATCATAATTATCTATATGTGCTGCTCCGAAAATATATGTAATCACTTTCTTAATTCCTCAATAGCAACTGCCCTGTTTTCTTTACCGAATACAGATGTACCTGCAACTATAACATTTGCTCCCGCTTCAATAACCTGAGAAACATTTTCCGAAGTAATTCCCCCGTCAATCTCAAGATCAATATTGCGAAAACCAATATATTCTTTAACTTTTTTCAGCTTTTGCGCACTTGAGGGAATATATTTTTGTCCTCCGAATCCGGGATAGACAGACATTATAAGAATCATATCTACCATATCAAGATACGGAATAACAGCCTCGGCATCAGTATCGGGCGAAAGAACAATACCGCACTTTTTATTACAGTTCTTTATTTCTTTAATCGTTTCCGCTATATCATCATCAGCCTCAACATGAAAAGTAATAATATCTGCACCTGCATCAGCAAAGTCCTTGATGTACTTCAAAGGATTTTTTATCATAAGATGCACATCAAATACTAAATCCGAATGTTTTCTCAGTGCCTTAATTACAGGAATTCCAAATGAAATATTAGGTACAAATTGTCCATCCATAACATCAAGATGAACAAAATCAGCATTTTTAATATCCTTTATTTCCTTTTCAAGATTTGCAAAATCTGCAGCTAAAAGCGATGGTGCAATTTTAATCATTACTTTCTCTCCCAATCATTTATAAGTTTAAGTCGTTCATATAGTTCTTTATAATTTTTATGTCTTGAGGGGGATATTTCTCCATTTTCTACTGCAGCAATTACAGCACAACCGATTTCTGAGGTATGACTGCAATCTTTAAAACGGCAATCATCCATATACGGAGAAAAATCCACAAAATATCCGGCTAACTCTTCTTTTCGGATTATATCAATATCAAGACCGGAAAATCCGGGTGTATCAGCAAAAAATTTTCCTTCTTCCACTTCAAAAAGCTCAACATGTCTTGTAGTATGTCTGCCTCTTGCAAGTTTATCACTTACCGAACCGGTTTCCAAATCTTTGTCAACAGCATAACTTAGCAAACTTGATTTCCCTACTCCTGAAAATCCGGCTACCGCAGTTATGCCTTCGGATAAAAGAGATTTCAAATTTTTAAGACCAATCTCTTTTGTTACACTTGTCATAATGACATTATATCCGATTTTTTCATATTCTTTAACTATTTCAGTATCATAGGGTAAATCTATTTTATTAAAGCATAAAACAGGCTCAATGTGATTGTATTCGCATATAGCAATAAGTTTATCTATAAACATAGTATCAGGAACGGGATCTGCAACAGCAGAGATAATTATCATCCGGTCAACATTGGATACAGGCGGTCTTATCAAGTAATTTTTCCGCTCACCTATTTCTTCGATAAAGCCTTCCATTTTTTCTTCATTGACAATCCTTATATTAACGTAATCGCCAACATAAGGAATAACATTGTTTTTCCTGAAACTCCCTTTCGCTTTACAAGTATAAATACCATTGGCGGTTTTCACATAGTAAAAACCACCAATTCCTTTTATAATAATTCCTTGGTTCAAAACTGCACATCCTTAAATTTTAATTTTTTGAGTTTTTACAAGCATATTATCATAATATACAACTATACTGTGGTTTCCATTACCTTCAAGAGTAACATTTAAGGTTTTGGAATCAGTAGACACCTTTTTGTTGTATACGGTTTTACCATCCTGCATAACTTTTACCTCAACTTCATTTTTTTCATCAGGTAAAGTCAATGCAAGATTATATTTTTTTACAGTAACAGTAGTCCCGGTATCAGGAGTTTTATCTGCATCAGGATTTTTTTCTGAATCAGTTGTTTTATCAGAATCAGGTGTTTTATCTTCATTTGCATTTTGTTTCTTACCATTGCTAAGTGTAAGAGTAATTTTAGATTTTTTAACAAGTTCGCTGCCTGCAGGTGCACTTTGTTCAATTACAACACCTTCGGGTTCACTGCTTGGTTTTCTGATAATTCCTCCCAATACAAATTCATAGTCAGTTAATCGTGCTTTAGCCTGAGCCTCTGTTAGCCCTATAAGACTGGGAACTTCCACGAGTTCATCATCAACGCCCTTGCTGACTACAAAGCTTATCCTATCACCGGCTTCAACAGTTTCCCCCGGAAGAGGATCCTGGGATATAACATACCCCAAAGGTATTTCTTCATTAAACTCTGTCTTTTCAGTATATTTTAACCCCAGTTCACTAATTTCAAGTTCAACCTGACGAGCTTCCTTATTAATATAGCTTGAAAGAACAATTTCTCTTTCACCAACAGATACAGTAAGTTTAATTTCATAAGGTAATTTTACTTTTTTATCTTTAGGAGTATTCTGATGAATTATTGTATCTACAGGATATTTATCATCATATTCTTTGATAACGGTTATTTTAAGTTCCCCATCTTTATATTCTTCTAAAACATCATTAATGTTTTCTCCTACAAAATTGGGAATAACAAATTCACTGTCGTTACCATCACCGATTCCTGCGGGGAAAAGAACTCCGACAGCAATGCCTAAAACGGCACCTATCATTATCATCGAAACTACAACAGCTGCAATAATAGCAATTTTATCTTTTTTATTTTCTGCCTTGAATAAATCAGCAAAGAAACCTTTCTTTTTTCTCTTTCTGGTAACTTTAGCTTCACCTTCAGCGTCTTTGTTTTCAATAATTAATTCATTTTCTATGTTCTGCTCGGATGTTTCCTTATTTTCATTGTCAGGTTCAGCATTTTTTATATCATTATCTTTTCCCTTTTCAATCTCGTCAAGAACACGCTTTGTATCAAGTTTTATTGTATTACTCTTATTATCCTCTTTAGAAATTTCCTCATCAACAACAAAGTAATCTGGTTCATTGGAAATAGAATAAAGGTCTTTATACAAATCATTGGCAGACTGATACCTTTGAGAAGCTTCCTTGTGCATAGCTTTATTTACTATTTGCACTAAAACAAGAGGTACTGCTATATTAATATCTTTTATAGCTTTAGGTGTCTGATTTATATGCATCAAGGCAACTGAAACAGGATTATCGTTGTCAAACGGAACCACACCTGTCAAAAGCTCATACATAGTAACGCCCAATGAATAAATATCACTTTTTTCATCACTGATTTTCCCCTTTGCCACTTCCGGAGAAATATAATGAACCGACCCCATAATCCCATCATTTATCCTTTGAGTTTCGGTAGTCTTGCTCATAGAAGCAATGCCAAAATCAGCAACTTTACAATTTCCGTCTTTAGAGAGAATGATATTCTGAGGTTTAATATCTCTGTGAATTATTCCGTTTCTGTGAGCATGTGCAATAGCAGAACAAATCTGCATAGAATATTTAAGCGCACGGCGCCAATCCATTTTAGGATTTTCGCGTATATACTCTTTAAGATTTACTCCCTCCACAAGTTCCATTACAATATAATAGTTATCATCTTCTCTCCCCACGTCATATACAGAAACAATATTTGGGTGAGTAAGACTTGCTGCAGCCTGAGATTCACGGTTAAATTTGCTAACAATAGCATCATCTGTTTTAAATTCATCTTTAAGCACTTTAACTGCAACAACTCGGTTAAGCATTTTGCATCTTGCTTTATATACAATGGCCATTCCGCCGCTGCCTATTTCTTCAATTATTTCATATCTGTTCCCTAAAGTTTTACCGATCATTTACCCCACTCCCCTCTATTCCGAATAACATACAACCGTTACATTATCATATCCGCCATTATCATTTGCGCATATAACAAGCGTATCGGCGGCTTCCTGCATGGAATTACTCTTTTTAAATATATAAAGAATCTCTTCGTCTTTCAGCATATTAGTGCATCCGTCCGAACACAAGAATACTATATCACCTTTTTCTTTTTCACAAACAAATATGTCTGTCTTTACAGTGGGATTAGTACCGATAGCACGTGTAATCTGATTTTTATTAGGATGATTATATGCTTCTTCCGGAGTGATATCACCTGCAAGTAAAAGTTCTTCAACATAAGAGTGATCAATAGTTATCTTTTTTATACCGTTATTTATGATATAACCGCGACTGTCTCCCACATTGGCAAAATATATTTTATTCTCAATTACAACAGCTATAACAAGCGTTGTCCCCATTCCATTAACCATGCGTTTTTTATTGGAATACTTATAAACTATTTCATTAGCCTTAGCAACACATTCCACAAGCCTTTCAGCCGTATTTTCAGCGAAACCAACAGCCAGATTATATCTGACAATCTCGTCTATCGTCATCTGACTGGCTATATCGCCGGCGTCATGTCCGCCCATTCCGTCAGCAACTACTAAAAGTTTATATTCTTTTGAATCTACAAATAAATACCTGTCTTCATTCACTGAACGGACAAGTCCAATGTCCGTTTTATAACCGCAATTCATTTATTTCATCTCCTTTTTTCTAAGTTGTCCGCATGCAGCATCAATATCAGAGCCTAATTCTCGTCTAACAGTGGCATTTATATTAAATCCTTCAAGCCACCCTTTAAACCTATTGATATTTTCAGGTTTTTTAAAACCTGTTTCCGTTACCTCATTAACAGGTATAAGGTTAACATGTGCCAACATACCTTTCAAAAGTCCCGCCAGTTTTTTTGCATCTTCGTAGGAATCGTTAAAATCCTTTATAAGTGTATACTCGAATGAAATTCTTCTGCCGGTATATTCGATATATTTTCTCAAAGCAGGCATAAGTACTGAAATATTGTATCTTTTATTAACCGGCATTATTTGATTTCTCTTTTCATCTGTCGGAGCATGAAGAGAAACCGAAAGTGTAATAGGCATTTTCTCATTCATTAATTTTTCTATTCCCGGCACTATACCACAAGTTGAAAGTGATATATGTCTGTATGACAGATTAAGTCCAATTGGATTTGTAACATTTTTAAGAAAATGTATAACCTCATTATAATTATCAAGAGGTTCGCCCATTCCCATAAGCACTACATGAGAAATTCTGACCCCCATATCCTTACCTGCAAATATAATCTGATCAAGGATTTCTCCCGCCGTAAGATTTCTCTCTTTTCCGCCAATAGTTGATGCACAAAATTTACATCCCATATTACAACCAACCTGTGTGGAAAGACACGCAGATATACCGTGTTTGTATGTCATAACAACGGTTTCAATATATGTACCATCGGTATTTTTAAATAGGTATTTTACAGTCTTGTCCTTGGAAACCTGTTTTCTTTCAATTTCCGGAACACTGATGAAAAATTCTTCAGAAAGTGACTGCCTTAATTCCTTACTTAAATCAGTCATTTGAGAAAAATCAGAAACACCGGCAGACAACCATTTAAAACACTGCTTGGCTTTGAATGCAGGTTGCTTTTTTTCCACAAAATATTCAGTTAATTCTTCAATAGTCAAATCTTTTATATTTTTAAGCAAAGTAACAACTCCAATCCATTTTTAATTATATGTTATTATGCTTAAAAAATCAAGTTTTTTTAAATTCTTATGGAAATATTTATAATTATATTGTATAATACATTTTAGTAAATTATTTTTATAAGATGACATAATAACGAAAGGATGATATATATGGGTATATTCTCATTTACCGGATACGGCCCCGGAAAAGGCGTAAGAAAAGATGAAAGAAAACTTAAAAGACCTTTTTTACTATTTTACTATTTGTTTTTTAATTTTACCAAATTTATAAAAACCAGTATGCTATTTACTATTACTTGTCTTCCCGTTATAACAATAGGTCCATCAATCTGTGCAATGACCTATATTAATTACTGTATTGCAGAAGATAAGCCAACTTTTTTTCTTTCTGATTATTTTGAATATTTCAGAAAAAACTTTTTCAAAGGATTATTTGCTTTTATTTTAACACTTATTCCTTTGTTTTCCTATACAATAGCACTATTCAACGCTGAGACAATCCCTCATTTCAAAAATTTCCTTATGCCTTTATTACTGGTAAATCTCATAATGCTTATGATGAGTTTTTATATATATCCGCTGATAATTTTTTATGACATTCCATTTTTTGCAGTTTTTAAAAATGCTTTTTTGTTTGCACTTATTAAACTTCCGCTTAATTTATTGGTTGCCGCTTGTGTAATCGGATTAGTTATTTTATCATTCGGTTATTCATCAGTTGTGGGCTGGATAGTAACGCCATTATTCCTTGTAGCATTTTTAAATTATTTTACGACGTTTTCAGTATATCCGACAATAAAAAAATATATGGAGGATTAAACATTGTCTAAAAACACTTACTATTTTTGTTCTGAATGTGGTTATCAATCATCAAAATGGTTAGGAAAATGCCCTGATTGCGGTGAATGGAACACATTCAGTGAAGAAAAAATAATCACTAAAGGAAAAAACAGCAAAACTTCTGTGGTATCCAATGTCAAACCTATAAAAATTGACCAGGTTACCGTTAACGATGAAGTCAGAATTAATACGGGAATAAAGGAATTTGACAGAGTGCTTGGCGGTGGTGTTGTTTGTGGTTCTGTAAACCTGGTAGGCGGAGATCCAGGCATCGGCAAATCCACTTTGTTACTTCAAATGTGCAGAAAAATCCCTGACACAATAAATGTTCTATACTGTTCCTCGGAAGAATCTGTTGAACAAATAAAGTTAAGAGCAAATCGATTATCTGACGGAAATCCAAATATTTTTATATCATCCAAAACTGATGTTGATATGATAACAGAGGATATTTCCCAGTTAAAACCGCAGATTGTAGTTATTGACTCCATACAAACTATCTATTCAAGTGATTTGGAGTCTGCCCCCGGCACTGTGTCGCAAATCAGAGAATGTACTTTAAAAATTACCAGATATGCAAAAGAAAATAACATTACCGTATTTATTGTCGGCCATGTAACCAAAGATGGTGCACTGGCCGGACCAAAAGTGCTTGAACATATGGTTGATTGTGTACTTCAGTTTGAAGGTGAAAGATATTCTAATTTCAGAATTATAAGATCTATTAAAAATCGTTTTGGTTCTACCAACGAAATAGGTGTCTTTGAAATGACTGATAAAGGTCTTAAAGAAGTTGACAATCCATCCAATATGTTCTTGGAAGGCAGACCTAAAAATGCAGCAGGTACTGTTGTTATTTGTTCTATGGAAGGTACCAGACCGATTCTTGCGGAAATACAGGCATTGGTTACATCATCTAACTTCGGAACTCCACGAAGAATGGCAACCGGTATTGATTACAACAGATCAAATCTGGTTCTTGCAGTTCTTGAAAAAAAATCAGGATTAAATCTTGGGTCACAGGATACATATATAAATATTACCGGTGGCTTAAAATCATTTGAACCTGCTGTTGATTTAGGAATAGCAATTTCTGTGGCTTCCAGCTTTAAAAATAAGCCTATTCCCGATGATATGATTGTACTTGGTGAACTTGGACTGACAGGAGAAGTAAGAAATATTTCTTTTTTGGAAAAAAGGCTCAATGAAGCTTATAAGCTTGGATTTAAAAAAGCAATAATCCCCCATACTCAAAGTAATATAACCATAGACGGAATGGAAATAATAAAAGTAAAAAACATTATAGAAGCTTTTGGCGTTGTTTTTTAACATAAGGCGGTGAAATATTTGACGGAAAATGAATTAATCCAAAAAGTTAAGGATGGTAATACAGACGCTTTTGAAGAACTTACATTAAAACATCAGACAACCGTATATAATATTTCACTGAGAATGTTAAAAAATGAGCATGATGCTTTCGATGTTTCTCAGGATGCTTTGCTCAAAGCTTTTATCAACATCAAAAAATTCAATGGTCGCTGTGCATTTTCAACATGGCTATACAGAATAACTGTAAACACTTGCCTGGACTATATAAAAAAAGCGAAAAAAGATAAGCACTATATATCATTGGAACAAGGAAGTTCATCAAATGAAGATGTTCCTTTAATACAAATTGAAGATAAAAGACAAAATACTGAAAATACAATTTTAGAAAAAGAGCGAACAAATATTTTGTATAAAGCTATTGATAAGCTTCCAAAAAAGCATAGAGAAATGATAATCCTACGCGATATAGAAGGTTTTTCCTATGAAGAAATATCACAAATAACCAACCTCAACCCCGGAACAGTAAAGTCAAAAATTGCAAGAGCAAGATTAAAATTAAAAGAATTACTGTGTGAACACAGGGAACTTTTCCTTTCATTTTTAGTCTTATTAATAAAAGATATTTTTAATTAAAAAGAAAGGAGATAAATATGAGCAATAAATATATTATACTTATATACAAAAAATTTGATGGTACAATATCAAAAAAAGAACTAAATAAGCTTAATAAAAAACTTGAACAAGACTCAAAGCTAAGAGAAGAAGATAAAATTATCAGTAAAATTTTTGAGGAATTTAAAAATACTCAGCCAAAAGCTCTTCCGAAAGATTATTCAGTAATATTAAAAAAGCGTATCTCCGATTATAATCTTAACAAAAAAGATCAAAAAGCATTTCAATTTCCTGTATTCAGAACAGCGATGGTTCTGGCAACTGTATTTTTAATCGTATTCTCTTTAAACTACAATTTAGCCCTTCTTCCCAAAACATCAAATAACATATCGGAATATCAATCACAACATAATGAACCTGCACAGATAGATAATGGGATTTCAAACGAAGAGCAACCACCTATAATGCTTTCAAGAGCTGTCCCCTCTCTTCCACAATCTCAAGAAACAATTGTGAATGAGAATATTTTAACTGCCGATGTTGAAGAAAATAAATATAATACATCAACTATAACAGAAGATAGTCCGGAAGATAAAAAACAAAAAGAATTTTTTACAATAAATAATGAGAGTGCCCAACAAACCAATGACTTATCTATTGACTCTGACAACACAAAATACACTGAAGAAAAAACACTTTCAGGGGCAAGTGGTGGCGGAAGCAGTAATTGGAAAACAAACAACATCCTCTCCCCTGTTATAAAATGTAAATCCGGTGTATTTGAATTTCTTCAAATTGAAGGAATGGACAAACAATTATCATTTCCTATAAATCGATTTGAAGAGCTAAAAGAAAAGCTTAAGGATTATATCATTACTATTGAAAACGATAATAATATTAATGCAGAATATTTTAAAATTTTAGAAATGGAATACTAACTTACTAAAAATGAGTTTAGCGTTACGCTAAACTCATTTTATATATATACTTATTTTTTTTCCTTTGGTTTAAAAATTAATGCAACAAAAAAGCCAAAAAACACCGCTGCGGAAATTCCGGCACTTGTTTTTGAAAGCCCTCCCGAAATTGCTCCGAGCAATCCGCTTTTATCAATTCCCTCTATGACACCTTTCCCAAGAGAATATCCAAAACCTGTTAGCGGAATAGTAGCACCGCACCCTGCAAAATCAACTAAGGGTTGATAAAGTCCAAGCACCGTAAGAATAGTTCCCGAAACAACATAAATTACCAAAATTCTTGCCGGAGTCAATTTAGTAAAATCGATAAGAATTTGCCCTATAACACATAGACCGCCGCCAACCAAAAAAGCACGTAAATAATCCATATAAACAACCTCTATTCACAAATAATTTCAATAAGATGTGCAATTCCCGGAATATTTTCCCCTTGCTGTGTCGTTGTTGGACTCATAAGAGCACCTGTTGCAATAAATAACATCTTTTTAATGCGTTTAGAAATAAGATTAGAAATAATGTATCCCGAAAAAACCGAAGCTGAGCATCCGCAACCGCTACCACCTGAGTGAACATCTTGTGCTTCTAAATCAAAAATCAAAAGTCCGCAATCGTACAATTTATCGGTTTTATATCCGTTTTCCAAAAGAATTTCATTTAACAGCTCACTTCCGATTTTACCTAAATCACCTGTTAAAATCATATCATAACTGTTTATATCTTCTTTAGTATCTTCAAAAAAAGATATAATGGTATCTGCAGCCGCAGGGGCCATACAAGCTCCCATATTATTTGCATCTTTAACCCCTAAGTCAACTATTTTTCCGGGGGTAACTCTTTTTATTTTAGGTCCCTCTCCGTTGTTTGATAAAACAACTGCACCGGAACCTGTGACTGTCCATTGAGAGGTTGCCGGTCTTGTCCCTCCGTATTCAAGCGGAAATCTAAACTGTCGCTCCGCCGAACAAAAATGTGACGAAGTTGCCGCAACTATATTTTTTCCATATTCTCCGTCAACAAGAATAGAACCCAGAAGCATTGACTCTGCCATAGTTGAACAAGCACCGTACAATCCAAAGAATGGAATATTTAAAGTTCTTAATCCGAAACTACTGGAAGTGCATTGATTAAGCAAGTCCCCTGCAAATATATAATCTATATCATTAGCCGACAGTCCGGCTTTTGTAATTGCACCCTCAACAGAAGTTTTTATTAATTTACTTTCAGCTTTTTCCCAGGTTGATTCCCCAAATACCGAATCCTCCAGAACAACATCAAAGAATTTATTTAAAGGGCCTTCCCCTTCCTTTGGCCCAACAATTGAATAATACCCAGTGATTACCGGCGTATTTGAAAGCGTAATTGTGCGTTTTCCAGTTTTGTTCATTTATATCACCTATACTACCAATCTTCCTATTAATAATAAAAAACCACTTATAACCGATGCGAGAATACCATATACCAATACAGGCCCTGCTATAATAAACATTTTTGCACCTAAACCAAGTACAAAACCTTCACTTTTAAACTCCATAGCCGGAGAAACCACAGCATTTGCAAAACCTGTTATTGGAACTAATGTCCCTGCGCCTCCGAATTTTGCAATTTTACTGTATATATCAAGACCTGTTAAAAGAGCGCTTAAAAATATCATTATTATTGAAGTATATGTTGATGCGTCATTTTGAGAAATATTTAACTTAACAAGATAATTATTTATAACCTGTGCCAACAAACAAATACCCCCTCCTGTAATAAAAGCTTTAAAACCTTTTACAACAAAAGAAGATCCGGGTGTTTTGTTATCAAGCATTTCCTTATATTGAGCTGTTGATATCTTTTTCATTTTTCCACTTCCTTTTCTTTACCTTATTATAAATGAAAAAATAAATAAAATACAAAAAACTGACAGGTAAAACCTGTCAGTTTTTCAAATTATTCAAATATTAAAATTTATAATGAACATGTAGCAATTCATGTACTCTGTCTTTTAATATTCCATCATAAAGTGTTGATAGTGTAGGATTATCTTCTGAACGTTTAATCTGAGATAATTTATCTGCACTGTACAAGCCCTTTGCTCTTTTAATTTTCTCAGGTGTAAATCCTAAAGGCTGACCAGCACCGCCAACACAACCACCGGGACATGCCATAACTTCAATCAAGTCATAATATACCTCTTTTGATTCAAGTTTTTTCAGTAATTCCTGAGCGTTTTTAAGGCCGTGAACAACAGCTATTTTAATCTCTTTATCCCCTACTGTAAGAGTTGCTTCTTTTACAGATTCCATACCTCTTACACCACAGAATTCGATTTCTCTCAAAGCATTTGAACTCTTTTCTTCACAACATCTTCTGATAACAGCTTCAGCAACACCGCCGGTAGCACCGAAAATAACGCCTGAACCACTACCAAGACCAAATGGCATATCAGGAGCTTCTTCCTCAAGTTCAACGAACTTAATACCGCTTTCCTTTATCATAACAGCTAATTCCTGAGTAGTAATTACACAATCAACATCAGGTACATTATTTCTTACAAATTCTTCTCTTCCTGCTTCAATCTTCTTAGCAGAACATGGCATAACGGCAACAACATAAGTATTTTTACCGTCATTGGCATCCATTTCTTTATAATGTTCCTTTAAAACAGCACCAAACATTTCCATAGGTGATTTACAAGTTGAAATATTATGAACAAGTTCAGGCTTTCTTTTTTCGATATAGTTAATCCAACCCGGACAGCAGGAAGTAAACATCGGGAATGTTCCATTATTTTCAAGTCTTTCTATAAATTCATTGGACTCTTCAATAACAGTTAAATCAGCACCAAGGGTTGTATCGAAGACTTCATCAACACCCATTCGCTTTAAAGATGCAACCAATTTTCCCATTACATTTAAGCCGGTATCCATATGGAATTCTTCACCTATAGCCACACGAACAGCAGGAGCAATCTGGAATACAACTCTCTTTGTATCGTCATGAATAGCATCCCATACTTTGCCGATTTCTCTTTTAACAGTAATCGCACCGGTAGGACAAGCTGATGCACACTGACCGCATCCAATACAGTCTGTATCAATAATATTTCGGTTAAAGGCAGGAGTAACTTTCATCTCTGAACCACGATATGCAAAATCGATAACGCCCATTCCCATAAGCTCGTCACACACACGCACACAGTCACCACATAGAATACATTTATTTAAATCTCTGTCTATTGCAGGACTTGTCTCATCCTTAGGTTCAATAGTTCTTGTATCATTAAATCTAACCTTATTGATACCAAACTGAAGAGCTAATTTCTGAAGTTTACATTTACCGTTCTGACTACAGATAGTACAATCTCTGCAGTGTGCAGCAAGTAAAAGTTCAAGAATCATTCTTCTATGCTTTAATAGTTTCTTTGTATTTGTTTTAATTTTCATCTGGTCACGTGGTTCCATTGAACAGGACGCTTCAATTCCTCCCCATTCATTTTCAACAACACACATACGACATGCACCGTGAACAGACAGTTCTGAATAATAACAGAAAGTTGGGATTTCAATACCGGCTTTTCTGATAACCTGTAGTACATTTTTTTCACCATCAAAAGCAACTCTTCTGCCATCTATATACATAACACCTTTAGCCATGATTATCCCTCCTTAACTGCATTAAATGCACAATTATCGACACAAGCGCCGCACTTAATACATTTTTCAGTATCAATAACAAACGGCTTCTTTATTTCACCGCTGATTGCATTAACAGGACAATTTCTTGCACATTTGGAACAGCCTTTACATAAATCCTTGTCAATGTAATAATTCTTTAATGCCTGACAGTCACCGGCAGGACACTTTTTATCAACAACGTGAGCAAGATATTCGTCTCTAAAATATCTTAATGTACTCTGTATTGGGAAAGATGCTGTTTTTCCAAGACCGCATAGAGCCGTGCTGGAAATGGTATCCGATAATTCTTCAAGCATTTCTATATCTTCAACTGAACCTTTACCGCCAACAATTCTTTCTAAGATTTCAAGCATTCTCTTGGTCCCTTCACGGCATGGAACACATTTTCCGCAAGACTCGTTCTGAGTAAAATTCATAAAGAATCTGGAAACTTCAACCATACAAGTGCTGTCATCCATAACAACAAGTCCGCCTGAACCAATCATAGCTCCAACCTTCTTTAATGAATCAAAATCCATTGGAAGGTCAAGATGCTCATCAGGTAAGCATAAACATCCGCCGGAAGGACCGCCAATCTGTACGGCTTTGAAGTTCTTTCCGTTTTTGATACCTCCACCGATATCAAAAATAACCTCTCTTAATGTTGTTCCCATAGGAACTTCAATAAGACCTGTATTTACAACATTACCTGTTAAAGCAAAAGCTTTTGTACCGGGACTGTTTTCAGTACCAATACCTTTATACCATTCTGCACCATTTGATATAATAAGCGGAACATTTGCAAATGTTTCAACATTATTTAGTACTGTGGGTTTACCAAACAAACCTTTTTCAACAGTTCTTGGAGGTTTAACTCTGGGCATACCTCTTGAACCTTCAATAGAAGCAGTAAGAGCACTACCCTCACCACAAACGAAAGCACCTGCACCCTTATTTACATGAATATCAAAAGAGAAATCAGAGCCGAGAATATTCTCTCCTAAAAATCCGTATTCTCTTGCTTTTGAAATAGCCACATTCAGTCTGCTTACTGCAAGAGGATACTCAGCTCTTACATAAATATAACCTTCGGAAGCACCGGTTGCTATACCGGCAATCATCATACCTTCAAGCATCTTGTGAGGGTCCCCCTCCATGATACTTCTGTCCATAAATGCTCCCGGGTCACCTTCGTCACCATTACAAACAACATACTTAACCGGTTCAGCCTGTCTTTGAACCTGTTTCCATTTTCTTGCAGTCGGAAAACCTCCGCCGCCTCTACCGCGAAGCTTAGAAATTTCAACTTCCTGACAAATTTCTTCAGGAGTCATATTGAATAACGCCTTTTCCAATGCAGCATAACCGCCTTTGGCAATATATTCAAGAATATCTTCAGCATCATTCTGACCACAATTAGCAAGTACCAATCTGGTCTGTTTTTTATAGAATGGAATTTCTTCCTGACTCTGATAAGTTTTACCATCAAGCTTATATAACAGTCTGTCAATAACCTCATCATTAAGAATTGTTTTTTCAATGATTTCGTCACAGTCATCAGGCTTAACTTTTATGTATAAAATTCCTAAGGGTTCAATCTTAAGAAGGGGTCCCATTTCACAGAAACCATGACATCCGCTCTTTTTAAGACCGATATTGTTTTCATGAGGTTCGTGCTGAAGTTCTACGCAAACATCAATCCCTTTAGCTTCACAAGCTTTTTTAATTCTGTCATATATGATAAGAGATCCACCTGCTACACACCCTGTTCCACAGCAAACAAGAACTCTTTTCTTTTGCAATCCAAGAGTTTTTTCAGCAAAAGCTCTTAATTCATTTAATTCTGCAACACTGTTAATCTTAGGCATTTTTTTCTTCCTCCTCTTTAATTTCTTTGAGTAAGGCAATAGCTTTTTCGGGAGTCATTGAACCATGAACAGTATCATTAACCATTACTGCCGGAGCAAGTCCGCAAGCACCAAGACAAGAAACAGTTTCAACAGTAAACATCATATCATCTGTTGTATGTTTTTTATCCGATAATCCAAGTTCTTTTCTTAATGTTTCCAGAATCGGAATAGATTTTCTTACGTGACATGCTGTACCATCGCATATTTTTATGATATATTTCCCCTTTGGTTCAAGTGAAAAATTCTCATAAAAAGTAGCTACACCATATACTTTAGCTATACTGATATCAAGTCCCTTTGCAATATATTCGAGAATTTCCTGAGGCAAATAGTGAAACTCAGCCTGTAAATCCTGCATAATTGCAATTAAAGATGATTGGTTTCTACCATATGAGTCAATAATTTTATCAGCAATACTAAAATCAATATTACTCATATCTTACCCTCCTGTTATATATTTTTTTATTTTTATGTAAAAAACGCACAGTTTTTCTATATTATATCAAATAAAAACAAAATAGTAAATGTTTTTTTGTTATTATTTTAACTGTTTATCAATTTATATCATCTTTATGCAAAAAAAGAGCAGAAGCTCTGCTCTTTTAATGTAACTTTATAACATCAGCGATAGCCTGTGCTGTAATTTTTGCGGAAGTAATAGCTTCATAAAGCGTGTTTCCGTTTGTTCCCACTTCAATAATTAACGAACACGGAGTAGTATGCTGATTAAAACGCTCTGTTCGTACATTGATCGGTCTGGCAAGATTAGGTACAAGCTCATTTACTCTTTTTTGACATTTTACCGCAAAATTAAAATTACTCCTCCAATTATCATGCGATAATCCACCCTCATTTGTACCAACAACAAACATTACCTGCGCAATTTTTTCACCATTGCTGTCACATACAACTTTGTATACTTCTCCCGAAGAAGAAATCATAGCATCTCTGTGAATGTCAAGAACCACACCTATATCCGGATGTTTTTTCAACATATCATTAACTGTTGCCAAGGAATTTTTATAAGAGTTATTGAACTTAGGTATATCATGCATTATTTCACTGTGATAAACTGTAATACCATTGCTTTCAAACACTTCTTTCATTTCCTTACCCACTTTGACAACATTTTTATCAATATTTTCATTACGGTCAGTTGGATTGTACCCCTCACTCCCATGTGTGTGAACAATCAGTACTGATTTTTTATTGATAGAAAGTGGCATTGAATAATATTGTTTTATATCCGGATTATAGCTTGTTTTGTTGTCAAGAATTATACCATATTTACCGGGTTCTCCTGAATTATTTCTAATTGATTTTACACTCTTTTCTGTCGCAGGATTATACTGCTCTTCTTTTTTCGGCTCAGTCCCAAAATACTTTTCAATAATTTGGGGAATATAATAATTATTACTTTCATCAGCATACCCATAATGCTCTTTCATTTTTTCTTTTACTGTTGATAAAAAAAGAATATGTCCGTTTAAAATATTTATTGGTTTTTTTATATTTTCATTAAGAAGAAAACACAAAAATTCCGAAAATTCTATTTTTGAACTGTTGCTCTTTTTTTGTAACAATGTAGGAAAAGATGCTTCAAAAAAAGCTACATCTGCACTTTTTATTACAATATAATCGGATAACGAATCAAATTTCACAGAAATAAACAGTGAAATCAAGATCCCCGTTATACACACATATATTATAAGCAAAAGTATAAGTTTTCTTAAATTAATTATCAAAGTTCTTGTGTTTTTCATAATCTCTTACGGAATAAGCAGTTTCATTCCTTTCACAATATCATTTTCAGTTTCCAGTTCGTTTACAGACAGAATTTCCTCAACGGTAGTTCTGTATTTTTTTGCTATATCCCATAAAACTTCATTACCATCGCAAAAAACAATTGATATTCCTTTTTTACACATATTTTTTTTGCCTGTTATCTCAATATTTTTTACAAAATCAAGCTCAACTTTATTTTCAACTTTGACTTTGTAGCCTACATTTATCCGCATTTCAACAGAATCGGATGATATAATATTATACGATGAAGATTCAACCTGTGTTTTCACATCATAAACCGGATAATCATAACTATTATCAATTGTATGTCCAAAAGGTAATTCATATTTCACATGACATAATTCACCATCAATTGACTGATATAAAATATCTACATTTATATGCCCATTTAAATTCAAGCGGTCAATCCCTTTTGTGATTTTATCAGTATACACTTTTGCATCGGTAGATATAATTCGTTGAATATCCTTTTTATTATCTATATGTATAATATCCTTGACCCAAAACTGTCCCGCTTCAACTTTTTCATATTTATCTAACAAACATTTTTCACTGTTCATTTTTATTTCATCTGAAATACTGTATATATCAATTACAGGATGAATAGATATTTTTTCATAAACCTTTCCTGAAATATACACATCACATGTATATTTTATGATACGTTTTTCGCCATCGCTGTTTTCCTTAAGTATATAATTGAAATTACATACATTTACATCACAATCAAGAATATTGTCTTCATTTATATTCCCGCACTCAACTATTTCATTAATGGGAGTTTCCGTTACCATATATTGTATTCCGTCACTGTCAGCTATACTGTCATAAACAGAAGCCACATTCAAATTTCCTCTTATAACAAACTTGCCATTAGCATTTTTTATATCTATATGAGTAAATTCGGGTTTGATTGCTATTATACTCTCGGCACTGCTCTTTCCTGACGGAATTTCAATTTCGTCATTTACTGAAAATTTATCTTCTATACAATCAAGCATTTTTAAGCCATCAACTGTTTTACACTTGAACTCTAAATTACTGTTCTCTATACAGTCTATGTATTCTGCTTCGTATTTTTCATAAGCTTCTCCTATATAGCACACATTGCAATTTATATTTAACTTTCTGCTATTTATAATATTTGCAAATATTTTATCAATCGAAACATCAACACATAGCTTCATACTTGGTTTCAATTCTTTAAGTTCCATAACATAGTTAGTCGTTTGAACACATTCTACATTTTTTATACAATTGCCATCATCTGCAGATATATATATTATATTTATACGTACATTACAGTTAATAACAGCACGATCATTCATAACTTCTTTGGAATTTACTGTTATAAACCCTTCTGTATTAACAATCTTCAGTATATCGGGCTTTGAATCAGGCACAATAATATCCCATTCATAATTTTGTTTAAAATCAGGTTTAGCAACAAGTCTCATCCCTTCAAGTTTTTCCTTTTTTAATTCCATTTTACTACCTCCATTAATTTCATTTTATTAAATTCTATGATGGACAAATTATAAATATTCAAAAAATGAATTATCAAAATTCCCAAGCATATATTTATGGTGAGGTGATTTATATGTTTTACATATTTCATAAAAAAAATATTATTATAGCTTTTTTTCTTTTGACTCTCATTATTTCGGGAATGATTGTTTGTAATATATATATGAATTCAATAGTGGCTAATGTCACTTCAAATACAATAATCATTGATCCGGGGCACGGCGGCGAAGATTGCGGTGCATTGGGGACTATGGGAACCTATGAAAAGAATTTAAATTTATCAATTGCTAATAAATTGAAAGAAAAACTTTTAAACACAGGATTTAATGTTATCATAACAAGACCTGACGATAAAATGCTTGGGATGGAAGATTCTTCTAAAAATAAAAAAAGAAACGATTTGAAAGCCCGGGTAAAAATCGCACAAAATTATGAAAATGCTTTGTTTATAAGTATTCATATGAATCATTTTGATGACAGTAACCAAAAAGGTTCGCAAATTTTTTATTCTAAAAATAATCCCGAAAGCAAAAAACTCGCAGAACTTATCGATAAAAATTTAAAAAAGACATTAGACCCGTTAAATAAACGCGAAATTAAAAAAGCAGGTTCTGAAATATATATTTTAAATAAAATACATAACCCCGCCTGTTTGATAGAATGTGGGTTCATTTCAAATCCAACAGAAGAACAGCATCTAAAAGACGAGGGATACCAATGGAAAATCGCCGATTCAGTAATAAATGCAATTTGTGAATTTTTTTATTAATATAAGTTGTATTATAGATTTTTTTATGATATAATACTTATTTGATGAGGTGAAACTAATGTTAAATAAAAACTATGGAATTAATAATCATAATCATCTGACTATGTCCGGTGTTGATGTTTGTGATATTGCGGAAAAATATAAAACACCGCTATACTTAATGGACGAAAATTTAATAAGAGAAAATTGCCGTATTTATAAAAAAGCACTTGATGAAAACTACGAAAACGGATTGGTTTTATATGCATCCAAAGCATTTTCCTGTCTTTATATGTATAAAATTATAATGGAAGAAGGACTTGGAGTTGACGTTGTATCCGGCGGAGAATTATACACCGCATTATCTGCCGGTTTTCCTGCTGATAAAATATATTTTCATGGTAACAATAAAACTCCGGACGAGCTGGAATATGCTATATCAAACAATGTGGGAAGAATTGTTGTTGACAACCAATATGAACTTGAAAATATTCAAAATATTGCTGAGAAAACAAATAAAAATGTATCCGTTTTATTCAGAATAAAGCCCGGCATTGATGCACACACTCACGAAGCAATTATGACCGGTCAGATTGATTCAAAGTTCGGTTTTGCGATTGAAAATAACGAGGCATTTGAAATTATTGAAAAGGCCATAAATTGTTCTCATATAAAAATTGCAGGTCTGCATTGCCATATAGGTTCACAAATATTTGATGTTGCACCATTTATAGAATGTGCCCAGGTTATGATGAAGCTTATCGCCGATATAAAAGATAAATATGACATTGAAATTGATGAACTTAATCTTGGCGGCGGTTTTGGAATAAAGTATATAGCATCAGATGACCCTATAGATTACGGTGAATATATAAGATGTGTTGCAAATACTATTAACGGTATATGTCAAACCGAAAATATTAAAAAACCTAAAATCCTTATGGAACCCGGAAGATCCATTGTGGGAGAAGCAGGTATTACATTATATACAGTGGGCGCGATTAAAGATATAAAAGATGTAAGAAAATATGTATCTATAAATGGCGGTCTTGGCGATAATCCGAGATATGCTTTATATCAAGCCGAATATACCGTGTGTCTGCCTGAAAAAATGGATGCCCCACTTTATGAAACTGTTACCATCGCCGGAAAATGCTGTGAATCCGGTGATATTATAGCCAAAGATATAATGGTACCCGAAATCAATGTAGGCGATTTGCTTTGCGTATTTTCAACAGGTGCTTACAATTATTCTATGGCAAGTAATTATAACAGAATACCCAGACTCCCCGTTGTTATGATAAAAGACGGAACGGATAAATTGGTAATAAAAAGAGAAACATACGAAGATATTATAAAAAATGATATTATGTAAATTAAAGGTCTGTTTAAAAAAGTCTGACTTTTTAAACAGACCCACAATTTATATTGCATTATAATTTTCCTTATGATATAATAGACAAGTAAATAATTCGCCCTCATAGTTAAATGGATATAATAGTCCCCTCCTAAGGGACAGTTACAGGTTCGATTCCCGTTGAGGGTGCCAAAAAAAGACATTCTTTCGAATGTCTTTTTTTATGATTAAATAGAAGTATAGGCCCCGCCCATGTCACTTATATTACGATAAAATCCTTCAAATATAAGATAATCATCGTTTCGCTCTAATATTCGGCAAGTACAACGAACATCAAGAATACCACGTTCCGGATGCTTCCAACTAAAATCAGCCTGAGCAACTTTATTGTTTACCATCATATATTTAATCAAATCTCTTACAACATCCTTAGATGAATCAACAAGTTTTTCAAACCACATGTTAAAATATTCCATCGGAGTGCATTCATCATCAATATCAAGAAGTTTTTTCATTACCTCATCGGCATAAAGTTCGCCCTGATTGGTTTTAAGATTGAATTTAACTACCCACAATCCCAAATCAATTTGTGATAAAATTTCGCGAGGATTAAAATTCACTATATGGAACTTATTAACTACATTAAGCAGTTTTTCTCTTTTTTCAATCTCTTGTAAAAATTCTTGTGTATCATCAGTTATATATTTTTTTTCAAATTCGTCACGAACGCATGGCTTACCAAACAAATATCCCTGCATCCCCTCCGGTTTAAGACTATGAACTACCGCAAATTCCATTTCGTTTTCAACGCCCTCAAGCACAACAGTTAAGGAATTGCTTTTGGCAAATTCAACCAGATTCTTTACAACTCTGAAATTATAACTGGATTCATCAATATCTTTAATAAACGCTCTATCAATTTTTATTTCATCAGCACGAATCTTTTTTAAATACCCAAGATTTGAATAACCTGTTCCAAAATCATCTATTGAAATGCAAACTCCGGCGTCCTTAAGTCTTGTAAAAATCGTAGTATAAGTATTTTCATCCTCAAGCTGTGCGGATTCTGTAACCTCTACTTTCAAAGCATTACCGGGCAGATTATATTCCTTAAGCATATTTAAAATTTTGTCTACAATCCCTATATGATTAAGTTGAACCGGTGAAAAGTTAACAGCTATTTTAAAATCAGGATTTTTCTTTCTCCATTCTGAACATTGTTTAATAGCGTTTTCCACAACCCACATTCCAACTTCATTAATTAATCCGGTCTTTTCAAGTATAGGTATAAATTTATCAGGAAATACAAGTCCTCTCGTTGAAGATTTATATCTTAACAGACATTCTGCAGATACAACTTTTAAATTTGCGGAATTAATTTGAGGTTGGAAATTGAGGAAAAATCCATCACATCCATTCTTGGTGCTTTGTTCTAATTCTTCAAGCAAATCAAACTCTTCAATCTTATCCATAAGTTCTTCTTTGGGGACAAATGTCAAACAACCGTCAACTTCTCTTTTAACATTGAGATTTTCCTTTACATAGTCATACGCAATATTCTCGTCAGTGTAAATCTCCCTGTTTTTCGGAATAACTGATGCCGACACAGTAAAATCACCATTTAATTTACCGTTTATCTGATTAAATAATTCCTTTATTTGTTCTTCGTTATCAACATCAAGAAGTAATATAAATTTATCCTGCTCCATATGATAAATTCTGTTCAAAGGAATCAATTCCTCTAAAATGACAGCAAGTTTCGACAACATTGCATCGCTATGCTGATACCCGTATTTAAAGTTATACTCCGACATATTATCAATATTCATAAGAATAAACATATTATATACGGGAAGCTTATTTTCTGCAATATCACTTATAAGCCTGTTTTTATTGAACAGATATGTAATGGGATTATAAAGATGTTTAAGTGTTTTTACAGAAAAACGACCAATCATAACAAAGCTGTTACCATTTTCATCATATACAACCTTACCTCTGCCGTTAATCCATATTATTTTCCCATCCTTTCCCATCATTCTGTAATTCATATTATGCTCAAAGGATTTTCCATCACATATACCATCAAAATCATCTATAACAGCCTGTTTATCTTTTGGATGTATAAGACTAAACACATCTGCTCTTGTATTAACACCGTCAGATTTGTCTTTTAAAGCAAATACACGGCTTATTCCTCCGAATAACCAGATTGAATCATTCGCAATATCATATAAGAATAAGTAATCTTCCGTATTCTGGTTAATAATGTCTAAAAATTCAAGATATTTATCAATTTGTAGTTCTCTTAACCCTTTAACACCTTTTTGCCATTCCTGTTTATCCCTATTTCTCATAGCTTTATTTTCATACATTGATTTATCGGCACGCTGGAACACATCAGAAAAGCTTTTATCTTTAGTCGGCTCGTAAGAAGCAATACCATATGCGCTTGATACTTCAAGCTGAGGATAATCCTTAATTTTAACCTTACTCATATTATTAACTGCTTTGTTATACATTTTTTCATAATCATCAAAGGAAGCATCACGCATAACAACAACAAATTCATCTCCGCCTATACGAAATACATCGGCACTGGCAAACGCTTTAGCTAAAAATCCGGCAATTACTCTTAACAGCTCATCCCCTACCTTATGTCCAAGTACATCATTGGTAATTTTCAGCTTATTGACATCAAAGACTGCTACAGCAAATGGGTAATAGTCTTCTTTTATTTTTTCGTTAATATAATCTTCTAAATCCTGGAATGCATTTTTATTAAAAACTCCCGTCAAACCATCATGGTGAGCCTCATCTAATAAAATATCAATCTGATCTCTTAATTTTACACGTGCCTGATTAAGACTGGTTGCGAGAACACCGATTTCATCTTTCATTTCCACATCAATATCTACATTAAAGTTCCCCTCACTCATCTGTCGGGCAGCATAAGAAAGCTTCTTTATCGGTCTGGTAAATTTTCTTGCAAAAATAAGACTTATAATAAGAGTTATAAGCACGATTATAGCTATAAACAATACAATACTGTAAGACAAAGAAATCTGCTTTGCATATATCTCACGTTCCGGAGCAATAATACAGAACTTCATACCATTATTCAAAGTACAAAAAGCCATATTTCTCTTCTCACCGTTAATAGTATACGGAATAAGAGAATGAGTTCTGTCGTTGTTTATTATCTGAGGGATAACAGCACCAAATTCACCTTTTAATTTATATAAGGAAAAATTAAACGGAAAATCTCTGTGATATAATATGGTGGCATTTTCGTCAATTACTGCAGCAAACCCCGTTTCATATGCAATAATTTCTTCCACACTGTTTCTAAGAACTGAAAATGGAATATCCATTCCCATTACACCTATAAACTGATTATGAAGATACATAGGAACCGTATAAGAAAAAATATCCATATCTAAATTAGTATTGTGATATATATCAAGCCACATCGGTTGATTTCTCTCAACAGTTTTATACCACCATGCAAATTGTGAAGCTTCGTCACGATTATAATCTCTTATATCCGGAAGTTTTTGGTCAACAAAGGTATTATTTTGTTTAATTTTAAAAACTCCTGATATTTCTTCCGTTATTTCAGGATTAAAATATATATAAATAGAAGCTGCATTTCCAAGACTCTCAACATGATTAAGTGCATTTTTTTCTATTTTAGATATAAAATTATCTCTTTTATCTTTCTCATACAAGACATTATCACTCTCTAATTCGTGGATAATATGATGAGACAAAGTATCCACCGATTCTTCGACTTTTTCAAATAACGTATCGAGTTTCTCCGCATGATTTTCACAAAGCAGATGCATATTCTCTTCTGCATTTTCATGCAGAACACCTGATATAACATATACCCCGATAACGCCTATAATAAATGCTGAAAGTATTACACTGAGAAGAATCAGTGATATTATTTTGCTTTGAAAAGACCTCATCTTAAGCATCATCTCCATTTAATAGTTATAGAAATTCATTTTATATAGATATAAACATTTTATCATATATATTAAGAAATTGCAATTTTTATTTAAATGGATATTTCAGATTGATTTTACCCCCTTATTATGATATAATTAAATAAAAAAAGAAAAGGAGAACAAATATGAAAATTGCAGTTACATACGATAGCGGAATTATATTTCAACACTTTGGTCATACTGAATTTTTTAAGATATACGAAGTGGAAAACAAAGAAATTATAAATTCTCACGTTATTGCAACAGACGGCAACGGACACGGTGCTTTGGCCGGTTTTCTGGCAGATAACGGTGTAAGTGTTCTTATCTGCGGCGGAATAGGTGCAGGAGCACAAAACGCCCTTCACTCTGCCGGAATATTATATTACGGCGGCGTTACAGGACTTGCAGATGAAGCTGTTAAAGCTTACATAAACGGAACACTTAATTTTGACCCTTTTGTAAAATGCAATCATCATGAAGGTGAACATTCTTGCGGTTCACATGATTGTGATAGCCATAACCAACAGCATACGAACCCGCTTTAAGATATAAAATTTTCCTTACTCATCGTTGTCGGGCTTGAAATATTTTAATATTCCTTCCCCCTTTCGCCTTGATTAAGAAAAATTTTATAACTTAAAGTCATTGATTTATCTATAATATTTTTTGATGAAAAATGTTTTAAAAAATGCAGACAATATGCGATATTGTCAAGGCTTTTTAGAACATTTGGCACTAAAAATATATAGAAAAACGGGTTCGGATACTGTTGATTATGGCTACACATAATTAAATTAAAATACAGAAAGAGAGATTATTAAAATGGAAATCAAAATACTTGCAAAAGTTAACGGCACACCTATTACATCACAGGATGTTGAAAATGAACTAAGAATGCTTGGACAAAGAGCGGCTGAATTTGATAACCCCCAGGGAAGAGCTATGCTCCTTGAACAGGTAATAAACAGAAAACTACTTTTACTCGATGCAATCAAAAGCGGTTATGAATTCAATCCTCAGTTTAAAGAAGAATTACAAAAGTTAAAAGAAGACCTTCTTGCAAATTTTGCTATAACCAAGGCAGTTGAAAATGTTAAGGTTACTGATGAAGATATCAAAAAGTTTTATGAAGAAAACAAAGATAAGATGATTTCTCCAGAAACAGTTAATGCAAGTCATATTCTTGTTGATTCTGAAGAAAAAGCGAAAGAGCTTTTAGAAGAAATCAATGCAGGTAAAATAACCTTTGAAGAAGCTGCTAAAGCAAACAGCTCCTGCCCATCGTCCCAGAATGGCGGAAGCCTTGGACAGTTCGGAAAAGGAAAGATGGTTCCTGAATTTGATACAGCAGTTTTTACTATGACAGTTGGTGAAATTTCAGGTCCTGTAAAAACACAGTTCGGTTATCACTTAATTAAGCTTAATGGTAAAACCGAAGCAAGTGAAATTCCTTTTGAAGAGGTTAAGGAAAGCATTGCAATTCAGCTTACAACTGAAAAACAACAGGCGGCATTTGCTTCAAAAATCAATCAGCTTAAGATAATGTATCCAGTTGACAAGTTTTAATAAAAAATACCCACATCGTCATAACCGACAATGTGGGTATTTTTATCGTTTAGCCATATTATGATTGGAATATTTGCTTTCACCGGTAACCTCTCTTATAACAAAAGGAGGTAAATCAAAGCTTTCATCTTCATATTCAAGCTCTATTTCGGCAATTATTATCCCGTCATTTTTCCCTTTGAAAATATCTATTTCCCATTTTTTACCCATATAATCATATATGTATCTTGTTTTCTCAAGAACTCCTTCATCACAGGTATTTTCAAGAAGTTCAATTCCCTCTTCATAAGGAATCTGATATTCAAACTCCCCTCTTGATATTGGTCCTTTTCTGTACTTTATTGTTATATAAGCTTCTTCATTAAAGGTTCTTACTCTTACCACCTTACCGTTTGATGAATGGATATATCCCTGCTTAATTTCAATTTTCTCACTTGCAAGTGAAGTATCAAATTCATTGACAAGATATTTTCTTTCTATTTCAACGCCCATAAGCTCCTCCTTTTTTAAAAATAGGGGTGTAAAAATATTTAATATTTTTACACCCGCATTTATCATTATAATATGACAATTCTTTGTGTCATTCTATTGATAATACTTGCTTTTTGTGGTCCGGAGTTTTTTACTTCTCCTATTCATTAACCAATTTTTCTGACTCTTACAACACCTTCGATGGCTTCGATATCGGCGATAACTTTTTCGTCAACATTGCCGGTAACATCAATAATAGTATAAGCAACATCATTTCTGCTTCCGTTAATCATACCTTCGATATTTATTCCGTCTTTTGCTACCTGATTTGAAATCTGGCTAAGCATATTAGGTATGTTTTCATGGATAACGGTTATTCTTATATCGGTTGTTCTTGGCATTGTTAATCTTGGGAAGTTAACCGAGTTAATTATATTACCGTTTTCCAAAAAGTCCATAATCTGTTTAACTGCCATAACTGCACAGTTATCCTCAGCTTCGGGAGTTGAAGCACCAAGATGAGGAATTGAAATAACATTCTTATATGTATTTAAGCTGTTTGATGGGAAATCGCATACATATTTTGCAACTTTTTCATCATCAATTGCAGCCTTCATAGCATCGGAATCAACAAGCTCACCTCTTGAGAAGTTAAGAATTCTTACTCCATCCTTCATCTGGGCGATAGTCTGAGTATTAATCATTGATGCGGTATCCTTGTTATATGGAAGATGAAGTGTTATATAATCACAGGATTCATATATTTCCTTAAGGTCAGTTGCTCTTTTAATAGACTTGGAAATACTCCATGCAGCATCAACTGAAATAAACGGATCATATCCTACAACTTCCATGCCAAGATGAACCGCTGCATTTGCCACAAGTATACCAATAGCACCAAGGCCCACAACACCAAGTTTTTTACCAAGTATTTCAGGTCCTACGAAAGCACCCTTCCCCTTTTCAACATCTTTGGCAATCTGGTCAGAATCAAGAGTTTCTGCCCATTTAATACCACCAACGATATCTCTTGATGCAAGAAACAGACCTGCAAGTACCAATTCTTTAACGGCATTTGCATTTGCACCCGGAGTATTAAATACAACGATACCATTCTTTGCGCAGCTTTCAACAGGAATATTATTTACACCTGCACCTGCTCTGCCGATAGCAAGTAATGATGCCGGCATTTCATAATCGTGCATATTGAAGCTTCTTAAGATAACTGCATCGGGATTTTCAATATTATCGGATATTTTATAATCGGATGTGAATTTGCTTAATCCGATTTTAGAAATTTTGTTAAGAGTTAAAATATTACTCATTTAAATCACCATTCTTATTTATTTTCCATTTCAAATTTCTTCATAAAATCAACAAGCTTCTTAACGCCTTCAATCGGCATCGCATTGTAGATACTTGCTCTCATACCACCAACACTTCTGTGACCTTTGATATTAACAAATCCATTAGCCTTAGCTTCTTTAACGAACTTATCATCATGTTCCGGATTACCTGTAACAAAAGTTGCATTCATAATGGAGCGGTCTTCTTTTTCCGCACATCCCTTGAATAAATTTGATTCATCAAGGTAATTGTAAAGAATTCCCGCTTTTTCAATATTGATTTTTTCGATTGCATCAACACCGCCAAGATTCTTAATCCATTCTAAGATAAGACCACACATATAAATACTGTATGTAGGAGGTGTATTATACATAGAATCATTTTTTGCATGAACACTGTAATCCAGCATGGTTGGTGTAATAGGTAAAGGATTACCCATTAAATCTTCACGAATAATAACAACGGTTAATCCTGCAGGGCCGATATTTTTCTGAGCACCTGCATATAACAATCCGAATTTTGATACATCAAGCTTTTCTGATAAAATACAAGATGATATATCAGCTACAAGAGGAACTGAACCTGTATCAGGAATGTAGTTATATCTTGTACCATAGATTGTATTATTAAGTGTTATATGTGCAAAATCTGCATCTTTTGAAAAATCATCTGCAGTAAGTTTTGGAATATAAGAGAAAGTCTTATCTTTACTTGAAGCAACAATATTAGCTTCTCCAAACTTTTTACCTTCTTCTGCAGCCTTACCCGCAAACTGACCGGTAACAACATAATCAGCCTTCATATTTTTACCATAAAGATTCAGAGGAACCATAGCAAATTGAGTTGATGCTCCTCCCTGTAAAAATAAAACCTTATAATTTTCAGGAATATTCATCAATTCATAAAACATACTGTTTGTTTTAAAAATAATTTCTTCATAGTCCTTGGAACGATGGCTCATTTCCATTACTGACATACCGCTGTTTTTATAACAAGTAAGCTCTTTTGCAGCTTTTTCAAGAACTTCAAGCGGTAACGATGAAGGTCCTGCTGAAAAATTAAATACTCTTTCCATTTTCATTCCTTCTTTTCTTTTTAATATTATTTCAATTATACATCATATATGATTTCTAGTCAATCTTTTTTCTTGAAAATCTAAAAATATTATATGAATATCAATACATTATAATTGACAAAAAATCTAATTACATTTACAATATATTAAAGGTGATAAAATGAACGAAATATTTATGATGGAAGCTATAAAGGAAGCACATACTGCTTTAAAAAAAGGTGAAATTCCTGTTGGTGCTGTTATTGTTAAAGAAAACAAAATAATAGCAAAAACACATAATTTAAAAGAACTTAATAACAATCCACTTCATCACGCTGAAATTCTCGCCATTGATTACGCAAGTAAAGTTCTGGGAAACTGGCGTTTAAACGATTGTGATATGTATGTAACCTTAGAGCCTTGCGTTATGTGTGCAGGAGCCATATTAAACGCAAGAATTAAAAATCTGTATTTTGGAGCATACGATTATAAATTCGGAGCTTGTTTCAGTAATGATAATATTTTTCTTACAAACAAAGAAAACTCCCACACAACCGTGTACGGTGGTATAATGGAAAAGGAATGCAAAAATATACTGGATATTTTTTTTAACAAACTAAGAAAATAAATACTAAAAAGGCATTGTGTTATACAATGCCTTTTTCTTATATTAGTTCGCTTAATATATAATTAGATACAGAAAAACCCTTTTCGGTAAATGATAAAATCTGTCCGTCAAATGACATATATCCAAGCGATACATATTCTTTTATTTTTTCTTCTTTATTCTTATATAAATCTGTTTCAAACCGTTCTTTTAAATCAAGAATGTCTATCCCCTCGCACATTCTAAGCCCGGTTATAACTGCATCTTTAAACAGTTCGCTGTTTTCTTCTTCAATACTTTCCTTAACAGGCTTATTTCCTTTACACACCGCATTTGAATACTCTTCAACAGTTGAAAAATTTGAATATCTGGTATTTCCGATAAAGGAATAAGCATTAACACCACAACCTATAAAATCCTGCATTCGCCAATATTTTATATTGTGTCTGCTTTCAAAACCCGGCTTCGAATAATTTGATATTTCGTACCTTTTATAACTGTCAAGTATTTTACTTGTCAAAGTAAACATTTCCCTTTCTTCTTCCTCACCGGGAAGTTTTAAATCCATAGAATAGAATGGTGTATTCTCTTCTATAATCAGTGAATACGAAGATACATGCTCAGGATTAATGCTTTTAACTTCATTTAAAGTATGAACATAGCTTTCAATTGTCTGTTCCGGAATTCCGAACATAACATCAACATTTATATTTTTAAACCCATTTTTCCGTATAATATCAAAGGTGTTTAAAAAATCTGCATAATTATGTGCTCTGCCAAGAAGTACAAGTTCATCATCGTTTGCAGACTGCATTCCGATGCTTATCCGATTTATACCATAATCTCTGTAAGCTTTTATTTTATCATCTGTAACAGTTTTGGGATTTACCTCTATTGTCACTTCACATTCCTGGTTAAAGTCTAATAATTTTAAAATTTGCCCGATGTATTTACAATCGACAAAGGAGGGGGTTCCCCCTCCTATAAATATTGAATCAATTTTCCTTGTTTTAAAATAATCCGAATACATTTTAATCTCTTTTGAAAGACATTTAAAATAATCTTCAAAATCATTTCTCACAAAGGAAGCAAAATCACAATAATTACATTTTTTCAAACAAAAAGGAATATGAATATATACTCCGGTATTCATCATAACTTAAGCACCGACATAAATGCTTCCTGCGGAAGTTCAACTGAACCTACCTGACGCATTCTCTTCTTTCCCTCTTTTTGTTTTTCAAGAAGTTTTTTCTTTCTGGTGATGTCTCCTCCGTAACATTTTGCAAGTACATCTTTACGCATAGCCTTAACAGTCTCTCTTGCAATAATTTTATTTCCGATAGCTGCCTGAATGGGAATTTCAAACAATTGTCTCGGAATAACATCTTTAAGCTTTTCCGCCATCTTTCTGCCTCTGCCGTATGCTTTTTCAGAATGAACAATAAATGATAAGGCATCAACCACATCACCGTTTAACAAAATATCCAGCTTAACAAGTTTGGATTCCTTATATCCTGAAAGCTCATAATCAAAAGAGGCAAATCCTCTTGTACGTGATTTCAACGCATCAAAGAAATCGTAAACAATCTCATTAAGGGGCATTTCATAGTGAAGCTGAGTTCTTGTGCTATCAAGATACTTCATATCCATATAAGTACCTCTTCGCTCCTGACAAAGCTCCATAATGTTTCCTACAAATTCTGTAGGCGTGATAATAATAGCTTTAACAATAGGTTCCTGCATAGAAGCTATTTCAGACGGGTCCGGCATATTGGTAGGATTATCGATGTTAAGCTGTGTACCATCTGTTTTATTAATTTTATATATAACACTCGGAGCGGTTGTTATAATATCAAGATTATATTCTCGCTCTAATCTTTCCTGAATTATTTCCATGTGAAGAAGTCCTAAAAATCCACATCTGAAACCAAACCCAAGAGCAATTGATGTTTCCGCCTCAAAGATAAGAGCAGCATCATTTAACTGAAGCTTTTCCAAAGCATCTCTTAAATCGTTATATTTAGAACCGTCTGCGGGATAAATACCGCAAAACACCATTGGGTTAACCTTTTTATATCCGGGAAGAGGTTCAAGAGCCTGATTATCAGCAAGAGTTACAGTATCACCAACACGGGTATCCTTAACATTCTTAATACTCGCGGCAATATAACCAACCTCACCCGCTTTTAAAGAACCACTGTCATAAGTACCGTCAGGCTCGAGATAACCTGCTTCAGTTACAGTAAATTCTTTACCTGTATTCATCATTTTTATAGTTTGTCCAACTTTAACGCTGCCATCTACCACTCTAACCATAATAATTACGCCCTTATAACTATCATAATAGGAGTCAAATATAAGAGCCTTTAAGGGAGCTTTTTCATCCCCAGTAGGAGCAGGAACAAGCTCAACAATTTTTTCCAGTACCTCTTCAATATTGGTACCCATTTTTGCAGAAATAAGAGGTGCATGCTGAGCCTCAATACCAATTATATCCTCGATTTCGTCCTTTACCTCCTGCGGTCTTGCACTTGGTAAATCAATTTTATTTATAACAGGAACAATTTCAAGATTATCTTCAACCGCAAGATAAGTATTAGCCAGAGTCTGAGCCTCTATTCCCTGGGATGCATCAACAACTAAAATAGCACCCTCACAAGCCGCAAGACTTCTTGAAACCTCATAATTAAAGTCTACATGCCCCGGTGTATCAATTAGATTAAGAACATATATCTGTCCGTCTTTCGCTTTATATTCCATTTTTACAGCTCTTGCTTTAATGGTAATACCTCTTTCCTGCTCAAGTTCCATATTATCAAGAAGCTGCTCTTTCATATCACGCTGAGCAACAACACCGGTATGTTCTAAAAGACGGTCTGCAAGAGTAGATTTACCATGGTCTATGTGGGCTATAATTGAAAAATTTCTAATGTTTTCCTGATTAACTGACATATATTTTTCCTTTCATCGTATTTAAAAAACTATTCCAATATTTCTTATTATCTCAGATAAAATATTCATAACATACCCGAATATCACCAGATAAAAATTCCAGATATTTTATTAATATGTTTTTCTCTTAATCAATGTAATATTTTTCTTTATAAGTACTATATAGTTTTCTGAATTCCTCACCGCCATCAGTTTTAACGTGGTTAAGATATTCATGACGTTCAAAGGAATCATTATTTATTTCGATAAAGCAAACTGCAATATTAGAACAGTGGTCAGATACTCTTTCGTAATTTGTAAGTAAATCGGAAAGAATAAATCCAAGCTCCATGGTACAGTCACCCTGTCTTAATCTTGTAACATGACCACTCTTTATGTGGCGCTTGATTCTGTCTATAACCTGCTCTAAAGGTTCTACACACACAGCAGCTTCCATATCGTCATTTTCAAGAGTTTTTAATGATAAACTTAATATTTCACTTACAGCAGATGTAATAATCTTTATATCAGCTGTTGCTTTATCTGAAAAACTTATTTTCTTATCAAATATTTCTTTTGCAGTTTCAGCAATATTAAGTGCGTGGTCAGAAATTCTTTCTATATCTCCGATACAATGAAGAAGTTCAGACACTACCTTACTGTCCCTTGCAGAAACATTATTGGCAGCAATTTTAACAAGATAGGTACTTGTTTTATCTTCATATTTATCAACAAGAGATTCATATTTTTTAATATTTTCAAATTCTGTATAATCAAATTCATCAAGAAGCTTGGTTGCCTTTTCAAAAGTATCAAAGGAAATTTTCGCCATATTACATACAAGGTCTTTACATTTTTCAACAGCAAAAGATGGCATTGCTAAGAATCTGTCATCAAGAGTATCAAATACATCAAGCTCTTTTTCATCTTTATTGGACTTGATTGTTTTAATTGCAAGTTTTTCAATAAAGGAAGTAAACGGAATAAGAATTACTGTTGATAAAATATTAAAAACAAAATGTATAATAGCAATATAGAAAGCTGTTACGTTAGCATTCATAAAACTAAATGGTACAAAATGATTTATAATATAAAAAGCACCTGCTACAATAACTACACCAATCATTTTAATATACAGGCATGACATAGCAACCCTTTTTGATTCACTGTTCCCGCTAAGTGCAGATATAATAGGAGTAATTGTTGTACCTATATTCTGACCTAAAATAACAGGAATTGCAGTGGAAAAAGGAATCACACAGCTTATTGCAAGAGCCTGTAAAACACCGACAGATGCAGAAGAAGATTGAATAATAGCTGTAAAGATTGTACCGACAATAATACCCATAACAGGATTATCTGAAAACATGGTCAGTATATTTGTAAAAGCTTCATTATCTCTCAATCCGGATACGGCACTACTCATGGCATTCATACCAAACATAAGAATGGCAAACCCAATAAGAATTGTACCGGTATTCTTTTTGGATTCACTTTTTGCAGTCATAGTCATTAATAAGCCAATCATTGCAAGAATGGGGGTAAATGATTCAGGTTTCAATAACTTTAAAATAATAGCAGCGCCATTAATATCAGCTGTACTAAGCAAAAAGGCTGTAACCGTTGTACCTACATTAGCTCCCATTATAATACCTATAGTTTGCCCAAGGTTCATTATACCCGAGTTAACAAATCCAACAAGCATTACAGTTGTTGCAGACGAAGACTGAATAACGGCTGTTACACCCAATCCCAAAAGAAAACCCACTAACTTATTTGATGTAAGTCTTGCAAGAATTGACTCAAGTTTTCCTCCTGCAAGTTTTTTTAAACTATCTCCCATCAGGTCCATACCGTATAGAAATAATGCAAGTCCTCCAATGAGACTTAAAATGCTGAAAATATTCATTTACTTCCTCCATTTTTATGTTTATTTTTCAATTTTTCCCACAATATTATAACATACGGTTCTTTTTATTTCAATATAAAATATTAAAAAAGCTAACAAAAAAACATCTTGTAAAAAGATGTTTTATTGTGTATAAAGTATCCTTAAATTTTCTATAATCTTTTTTTCAAGTCTGCATACCTGCACCTGTGAAATTCCAAGAATTTCAGCCACTTTTTGTTGAGTAAATTCTTTAAAAAACCTTAATATGACTATTTGCTTTTCTCTTTGTTTTAGCGAATTCAAAAGCTCACCTATAACAAGCCTGTCTATCATTTTGTTTTCATCACATCTATTATCTTCAACAATATCTATAAGACTTAGTTTTTTTTCACCTGTATTTATTGTTTCCTCCAAAGAAAAAACTCTGTCATTGGCATTCAGTGACATTACAACTTCTTCCGCACTCACATTAAGATACTCTGATATTTCTGTAATTTTCGGATTTCTTCCAAGCTCTTTTTCCAGTTCAGATCTGGCATATCTTACATCCGAATAAAGTTCTTTCAACCTCCTGGATACCTTTACAGTGCCATCATCTCTTAAAAAACGCTTGATTTCCCCCATAATAAGAGGAACAGCGTATGTAGAAAATTTCACACCATAAGATATATCGAAATTTATTAAAGCTTTATAAAGTCCTATAAGCCCCAGTTGCATCAAATCTTCCAAATCAACTCCTCTCCCGGTAAATCTTTTTACCGAAAGATGAACTAATCCTTTATTGTTTTCTATAAATTCATCCTGAGCTTTTTTATCCCCTTTTTTTGCTTTTAAAAAAAGCTCACTATCAAATTCTTTTGTCAAGAAAGGCACCTCTTAAGCACAACAGTAGTCCCCTTTCCCATTTGCGATTCAACCAATACTTCATCCATAAAGGTTTCCATTACCGTAAACCCCATCCCCGAACGCTCATCGGAATTCCCGGTGGTATAAAGAGGCTGTCTTGCTTTTACAACATCCTCAATTCCGCTTCCCATATCTTTTACTGAGATTTCTACCATTTTATTTTTATAAATTCTTGTAGTAAGTATTATTATCCCCATGGAATCCTTATACCCATGGACAATAGCATTCGTCACAGCTTCAGATACAGCTGTTTTTATATCACTAAGTTCATTCAATGTAGGGTCAAGCTGTGATATAAAAGCAGAAACTGTAACTCGGGCAAAGCTCTCATTTGAAGTTCTGCTTAAAAATTCAATTTTCATTTCATTTAATATTTCCATTACACTCATCCCTTCTAAATAAATTCAACATATCTGTCAATTCCCGATATAGTAAGAATTTTCAGTATTTTTTCGTCTTCGACTTTAACTTTTACGCACCCGGAAACTGCCTGCATATTTTTAACCCGTCCCATAATAACTGCAATACCGGAACTATCCATAAAGGAAAGATTTGAAAAATCAAAAATCAAAGTATTATATATTCCTGTCGCAAGTTTTAAATCAATTGCCTCCCTTAGTTCACCGGCTACATGCTGATCAAGTTCCCCTGATATTTTGGCCGTAAGAATAGTATTACTAATTTCAAATTCAAGCATCATATTCGTCCTTTCCATAAAAAAATCTCTTGTATAAGCATACAAGAGATATTTCTTTATATATTAATTTTTTCCTTGAAAGAATCAGGTCAAGTTTTGTCAAAAAAGCTCTTTATTTCAGATATCTGGTAAAGTGAACCGCAAAATATATAAGTTTTATCATTATCGGAGGTTTTTATTTTATTTATAATACAGCTAAGTTCCTCAGTAGGAACATTATATTTTTCCGATAACATAAAGCGATCATAGCACATTTGGTCATCAAATGAGGTAATGATAATATCACCTTGACCTAAGATATTTTTCATAAATCCATCTGCATCTTTTTCTTTATAAACCGAAACAATAAAACATGGATTTTTCAAATTATATCTTCTGACAGTTTCCACAATAGTTCTTGCCCCCTGTGGATTATGCCCTCCGTCAATAAATACCAAGGGGTTATCAGAAAGCTTTTCAAATCTTCCTTCAAAATACATTTCCAAAAGTCCTGCTTTAATGTATTCATCCTCAACACCAAGTTTTTTACACACCTCAATAGACAGACAGGCATTATAAACCTGATGAATACCATACATCTTTATCTGATATTTTTTTCCTCTGTAATTAAATTCAGTTCCCGATAAATCACTGTATAAAATTTCAGGTGTTATTATTGTTGTATATGGAGCATTTTTTAAAATACATTCATTAATAATAATTTCTTCACATTCGGTAGGATAATATACAAGAGGAACATTTTCCTTTACTATTCCTGCCTTTTCATAAGCAATTTTCTCTTTAGTATCTCCGAGTATTTTAGTGTGGTCAAGATCAATTGTAGTTATAACGGACAACTCGGGAATAACAATATTTGTACTGTCGTTTCTTCCGCCCATTCCCGCTTCAAACACAACATAGTCGCACTTTTCCTCAAAAAACCAAAGAACGGCAATCGCTGTAATAATATCAAACTGTTTAACCTCATAAGGCAACTCAGCTACAATATCCATTACTTTGCTTCCGATTTTTACCAATTCATCATCAGCAATTTCCCTGCCGTTTATTTTAAATCTTTCATTAAACCGATGGATAAAGGGCGATGTAAACATACCCGTTTTATACCCTTTTTTCATAAGAACGGAGGAAATATAAGAACAGGTAGAGCCTTTACCGTTAGTTCCTGCTACATGTATAAATTTTAGTTTTGTGTGGGGATTATCAACTTTTTTAAAAATTTCTTCCATAACTAAAAGGTTTGGAGTTTTACCAAACCTTTTAATTGAGAATAATTTTTTCAGAAAATCACTATAAGTTAAATTCATTTATTTCAACTTCTCTTCAACCTGTTTAAGCATTTCTTCAAACTTTTCCTTTTTAGCCTTTTCTTCATCAATAAGCTTTTGCGGTGCTTTATTAACAAAGCCCGGATTGGAAAGTCTTGAATCAACCCTCTTAATTTCACTTAAGATATAATCTCTTTCCTTGGAAAGTCTTTCTCGTTCTTTCTCAAGGTCAACAAGCTCACCTAAAGGCATAAGAATCTGTGCTCCTTCAACAACTAAGGATACAGCATTTTCAACCTGCAACCCTTTGTCAGAGGTAACAACAACTTCAGATGCACCGCCTAACTTAACAAAGAAACCTGCGCCTTTATTAAAGGTATCTTCATCATCGGTTATAATAAACATTTTAGCCTTTTTAGACATAGGAACATTCATTTCCGCTCTCAAATTTCTTAAGGCTCTTATAGCACCAATGATTTTTTCAACTTTTTTCTCATCTTCCTCAAAACTTAGCTTTTCATTGTATTCAGGCCATTTTGAAATCATAATACTTTCTTCACCTGTAGGAAGTGCCATAAAGATTTCCTCTGTTATAAACGGCATAAACGGATGAAGAAGCTTTAAAGCACCTGAAAGAACATAAGAAAGAACATTCTGAGCTACTCTTCCGCTTTCTTCCTTAGCATAAAGTCTCATTTTTATCATTTCTATATACCAGTCACAAAGAATATCCCAGATAAAGTCATAAAGCTTTGAAACAGCAACGCCAAGTTCAAATTTATCAAGATTATCGGTAACCTCTTTAGCCAGTTCGTTATATTTTGATAAAATCCATTTATCCTCTATTTCAAGATTTTCAGGAATTTCTATTTTATCAATATCAAGATTCATAAGAGCAAATCTTGAAGCATTCCATATCTTATTGGCAAAGTTTCTTGAAGCTTCAACTTTCTTAGTTGAAAATCTCATATCATTTCCGGGAGAATTACCGGTTGCCAATGTAAATCTTAAAGCATCTGCACCGTATTCTTCAATAATCTTAAGAGGATCAATACCATTTCCTAAGGATTTACTCATTTTACGACCAAACTCGTCACGAACCAGCCCGTGAATAAATACATATTTAAACGGAATTTTATCCATCTGCTCCATACCGGAGAATATCATTCTTGCCACCCAGAAGAAAATAATATCATATCCTGTTACAAGAACACTTGTAGGATAGAAATATTCAAGGTCTTCAGTCTTTTCAGGCCATCCCAATGTTGAGAAAGGCCATAGTGCAGAACTGAACCAAGTATCTAAAACATCATCCTCCTGCTTCATTTTGCCGTTACATTTAGGACAGGTCAAAACATCATCTTTAGATACAACCATTTCGCCACAATCTTCACAGTAATATGCAGGAATTCTGTGTCCCCACCATAGCTGACGGGAAATACACCAATCATGAACATTTTCCATCCAGTTAAGGTATGTTTTAGAGAATCTGTCAGGAACAAATTCGATTTCTCGGTTTTTTACAACCTCAATTGCTCTTTCCGCAAGAGGTCCCATTTTAACAAACCATTGTTTTGAAGTAATCGGTTCAACGGTAGTTCCGCATCTGTAACACTGCCCTACATTATGTTTATGCGGTTTAACATCAACTAAGAAACCGCCGTCTTCTAAATCCTTAACAATAGCTTTTCTCGCTTCGTAACGGTCAAGACCGGCATATTTACCACCTAATTCATTAATGGTAGCATCATCATTCATAACCCTGATTTGCTCAAGATTATGGCGAAGACCAACCTCAAAGTCATTAGGATCGTGTGCAGGTGTAATTTTAACACAACCTGTACCAAATTCTTTATCAACATATTCATCGGCAATAACAGGAATTTCTCTTCCTACAAGAGGAAGAATAAGAGTTTTGCCAACTAAATCTTTATATCTTTCATCTTCAGGATGAACTGCAACAGCAGTATCACCAAGTAAGGTTTCAGGTCTTGTGGTAGCAATTTCGATAAATCTGTCACTATCCTTAAGATAGTATCTTATATGCCAGAAAAATCCATCTTGCTCTGTATATTCAACCTCTGCGTCCGATAACGCTGTAATACAATGAGGACACCAGTTGATAATTCTGTTACCTCTGTATATAAGACCTTTTTCGTAAAGCTTAACAAAAACTTCCTTAACAGCTTTTGAGCAACCCTCATCCATTGTAAATCTTTCTCTTGTAAAGTCACAGGAGCTTCCAAGCTTCTTTATCTGGTCAAGAATATAGCTTCCGTATTTATTTTTCCAATCCCAGACAAGTTCTAAAAACTTCTCTCTTCCAAGGTCATGACGGGTTAGACCCTTTTCTTTTCTTAAATTTTCCTCAACTTTAATCTGAGTAGCTATACCTGCATGGTCGGTACCGGGAACCCATAATGTAGGATACCCCTGCATTCTTTTGTATCTTACAAGAATATCCTGTAAAGTTTCATCAAGAGCATGTCCCATATGAAGCTGTCCGGTAACATTCGGAGGTGGAATAACAATTGTAAAAGGCTCTTTATCCTTGTCAATAACAGGAGTAAAATATCCGTTTTTAAGCCATTTTTCATAAATCTTATCCTCTACTTCATTGGGAGAATAATTTTTAGCAATATCCTTTTTCATAATTTATCTCTCTTTCTATTCTAAAATTTCATAAATGCTATTATGCAAGATACCAATACTATTACAAAACCAATAATTTTAATAAGCAAAGCGTTTGATTCCGGTGATTTTAAAATTCTCACAGCAGAGCTTATGTATTTTGCAAGATAGGTAATAAGAGCACCCACAACAAGAACTGCAACTAAAACTATTTTTTCAACCATAACAACACTTCCCTATTATATGTTTCATATTATAATACCATTTTTTACAGAAAAAATCAATATAAAAAGCAGTTTTTCCTCATAAAAACATTTTTCCTGTAAGACAAGGATATTTTTCAGACGAAACACCTTTCCTGCTTGACTTGAAACTTTAAAAATATTATAATGTTGTCAGTATATTTTACTTAAGAGGTGAAACTATGGAATTTGATATAAAAGGCATGAGCTGTGCCGCGTGTTCCAAAAGAATTGAAGATGCAGTAAATAAAATACCGGCAGTAGAAACCTGCTCGGTTAATCTTATAACAAATTCTATGACTGTATCCGGTAATGTGGAAACCTGCGAAATCATAAAAGCAGTTGAAAATGCAGGATATGAAGCATCTTTAAAAGGTGAAATTAAAAAAGAAGTTAAAGAATATGATGAGAGCTATGAAATTAAAAAAAGAATTCTGGTATCGTTAATTTTTTTAGTACCTCTTATGTACATGTCAATGGGGTATAATATGTTTTCCTGTCCCCTGCCGTATTTTTTAAAAACAAACCCTATTGCAATAGCTTTAACACAATTTGTTATTTCCTCTGTAATTTTAATGATAAATAAAAAATTCTTTATCAGCGGATTTAAAGGGCTTATTCGAAAAGCTCCCAATATGGACACTTTGGTTGCCATTGGTTCCTCCGCTTCTTTTGTTTACAGTACTTGGCAGATTTTCTATATGAGTTCTCTTTATATATCGGGAGATTTCACAACTGCAAATAAACTTCTTCACAATTTATATTTTGAATCAGCTGCTATGATTCTTGTTTTAATATCCGTCGGAAAAATGCTTGAATCCCGTTCAAAGAAAAAAACACTTGATGCAATTAACTCTTTAAATAAGCTTACACCAAAAACCGCAGTAATTATAGAAGACGGAAAAGAAACCACCATACCAATAAGTGATATGAAAAAAGGTCATATATTCGTTGTAAGGCCGGGAGAAAGTATTCCTGCTGACGGTGTAATAACAGAAGGTTTTACTTCAGTCAATGAATCTGCACTTACCGGAGAAAGTATCCCGATAGATAAAATTTCAGGAGATTCAGTTTCTCAGGCAACAGTCAATCTTTCAGGATTTATTAAATGTAAAGCTGTAATGGTCGGCGAAGAAACACTCTTTTCTCAAATTATTAAAGCTGTTAATGATTCAGCAGGTACTAAAGCCCCAATCGCAAGAGTTGCCGACAAAATATCAGGTATTTTCGTTCCTTTTATCCTTGCCATTTCTTTAATAACATTTATAATATGGCTAATACTTGATATGGAATTTTCCTTTGCTTTAACAAGAGCAATATCCGTTCTGGTAATAAGTTGCCCTTGTGCATTGGGACTTGCAACACCGGTAGCAATCACAGTGGGATGCGGAATGGGTGCAAAAATGGGAATACTTTTTAAAAATGCCCAGGCCCTTGAATACACCGGGAAAATTAAAACGGTAGCTTTTGATAAAACAGGCACTCTCACCAAAGGTAAACCTAAAGTCACAGACATTATTACTTTTGATATTGAAGAGGAAAAGCTTCTTTCTTATGCCTATTCCCTTGAAATAAAAAGTGAACATCCTTATGCAAAAGCCATCTGTATGTATGCAAAGGAAAAAAATACGGGCTTAATAAGCTCTGAAAATTTTGAAATGTTACCCGGAAGCGGTGTAAAAGCAACCATAAACAATGAAACTGTATACGGAGGAAGCTTTAAATTCATTTCACAAAAAACTGATATTGACAATAATAAAAAAGAACTTGTTTCTGCATTGGCAGATGCAGGAAAAACGCCTCTGTTTTTTATAAAAGAAAATAAACTGTTAGGAATTATTGCAGTTCAGGATGAACTAAGACAAGAGAGCATCTGTGCAATAAAGGAACTTAAAAAGTTCGGTATTAAAACAGTTATAATAACAGGCGATAATGAAAAAACTGCAACGGTAATAAAAAACAAGGTAATGACAGACAGTGTTTATTCAGAAGTTCTTCCCACTAAGAAAGCAGAAATCATCAGAGAGCTTTCAAAAGATGGAAAAATTGCTATGGTAGGAGACGGTATAAATGATGCTCCCGCCCTTATGGCAGCCGATGTGGGAATTGCCATAGGAACAGGAACGGATATAGCTATTGACTCTTCAGATGTCTTATTAATAAATAACAACCTCACAAATATTATTAAGCTTATAAAACTAAGCAGAAAAACGCTTAAAATTATATACGAAAATCTGTTTTGGGCATTTATTTATAATATACTTGGAATTCCTCTTGCCGCAGGAGTATTTATTCCTATAACAGGATGGGAATTAACTCCTATGTTCGGAGCAATGGCAATGAGTATTTCCAGTGTTACAGTTGTTACAAATGCATTAAGAATATATAATAATAAAAAGGAGAAAAAGAAAATGGAAATCACAATGAAAATTGAAGGTATGATGTGTATGCACTGTGAAGCAAGAGTAAAAAAAGTTCTCGAAGCTTATGACGGAGTAACGGAAGCTATCGTAAGCCACGAAAAAAACCTTGCAACCATAAAAGCAGATAAGGATATTCCTTTTGAAACGCTTAAAGCCATTGTTGAGAATGAGGGCTATAAGGTAATTGACTAATATTTTTACAAAATATGCACCCTGAAAAACAGGGTGCATATTACATTTTAAATTATTTTATTTCAGGTAAACTTGCAGCTGCAACAGACTGACCAACTCTTCTTGAGCTTTCATCAGGAATGTGAAGCTTAATTTTTTCAGCTAATTCAGGGAATTCCTTATCAAGAACTTCCTGAGCTCTTTCAAGTAAGATTGTTCCGCCTTCACCGGAGGTAACTCTACCCATAATAAGAACGTGCTTAATATCATAGAATTCTGTGTAGAAAGCAATTGCATAACCAAAGTAAGCACCGATTGTATCGTAGATTGCTTTAGCTCTTTCATCGCCATCCTTCATAAGTCCCTGAACAACCTTTAATTTTTCTGCAGGAGACAGATTTTCATCAAGCTCAATACCTGCAAATGGAGCAAGTTTAATAACTCCGTCCTGTGAGAAATATTTAACTCCGCAACCGTAATCCCCTGACCATTCATCAACCATTGCATCTTTACTAAAGTCAACAGGAACGAATGCAAGTTCATTTAACCAGCCTGTTATATTTCCCTGCGGGTCAACGTAACCGCCGGCTTCAGAAGTACCCATAGCAACACCTAAAACGGAGTCGTCATTTAAGTCCATAGCTCCTGCAAGAGCAGTAACATCACCGTCGTTTGCAACTTCAATCGGAATATTTTCACCAATTTCCTTTGCAACATCTATGTACATATTTTTAACTTTCTTATCAAAGTCATCATCATTAACCTTTAAGAATAATGATGCAACCATTATTCTGTTATCTACATAAACACCGGCACTTGATACACCGATTGCATCAACTCTTGGCATATGCGAAGCAGCTGTTTTCATAGCTTCTAAAATTCCCTGGTAGTGGTAATCAGGGTCAGAATTGATTTTAGGGAACCACACAACCTCTTCGGAATATACACTTTCGCCGTCGATAACAGCACTAACCTTTCTGTCACTTCCACCGGCATCAAAACCGATTCTGCAACCTTCTAAGTGTCTTCCGATAGGAGCTGCAGCAGATTTATCCTTTGGAGCTTTATCAAGAGCACAAACAATAACCTCAAAAGGCTTTTCATAAACTCTTTCCATAAAGTGAACATCGAAATCACGAAGACCGCCATCGGTATATGCAGCCTTGATTTTTTCACCTACAACATCACTGCCTGCGATATAAATTTTATATCCGCCCGCAACCCATAAAAGAGCTTTTGCCATTCTTTCAACAAATGCAAAGTTTTCTTCATCATGGCCTGTACCATCTTTAAAAATTCTTGTTTTGTAAGTAACGGTATAGCCCTTGTTTCTTTCAACAGCAATAATAATATCCTGTCCGTTTTCCTTTGTAGCTTCACGCATTTCTCTGCAAACTAAAGATAATGGTTGAAACTGAGGATCTAATTTAGCATTAACCTTAAGATTCATATTTTACATCTCCCTTTTTTATTGTTTTTATAACATTAAATTCGTTATCAAGAATTACTAAGTCGGCATCTTTCCCAACTTCGATAGACCCCTTCTTATCTCCTACACCGATTGCATTGGCAGGATTTAAGGATGCACAATTTACACATTCCCAAAGAGGTATTGCAGAATTGGTATAAACATTCCATACCCCTTTATTAAGCTTAAGAACGCTTCCTGCAACTGTGCCATCTTCCAAACGGCAAACAATATCTCTGTATACGATTTTATTCCCGCCAAGTGTATATTCGCCATAAGGTAAACCACCGGCAGGCAGACAGTCGGTAATAAAGCAAAGTTTTCTGCCTTTCATCTTATATACAAGGTCATAAAGAGCCGGAGAAACGTGAAAAGCATCAACAATAAGTTCGCAAGTTATATCTGAATTAAGAGCAGCAGTTACAACGCCCGGTGCACGATGAGCAAGTGCTGTCATAGCATTGAAAAGATGGGTTGCATGTCCCACACCGTTACCGATACTTGCCATAGCGGTTTCATAATCTGCAGATGTATGACCAAGAGACATAAGCACATCGGTTTCCTTGCTGATTTCTCTAATTGCATCAAAGTTCTCAGTATCTTCTTCAGGTGCAAGAGAAATAATTTTTATAATATCAGAATATTCTTTTACAAATTCTGCATCAGGCTTTAAAATAAATTTAGGGTCCTGAGCTCCTTTTTTGGATTCACTGATAAACGGACCTTCGGCGTGAGCACCTAAAATCTCACTGCCTTCCCAGTTTTTACTTTCTTCTTTTAAATCCCTTAAAACTTCTAAAGATTTTTTAATAACCTTCATATCAACAGTCATTGTTGTAGGAAGATAAGAAGTAACACCGTTTGCAATTATACCTTTAGAAATAGTTCTGATGCTTTCCTCTTCGCCGTCACAAACATCCTTTCCAAGATATCCGTGAATATGCAGGTCAATAAAACCAGGAGTAACATATCCCCCGTTAGCATCAATTACTTCGCAACCCTCGGGAAGTTTGTCACAAGGTAATATACCTTCAATAACATCCGAGTATAAAACTGCACTGTTTTCAAGGATTCTGTCCTTTAAAACAATCTTACCGTTTACTATTGCTTTCATATTTTTCCCCCTCTTTGCATTACTTTATTAAATTAATTAATTAAGTTTTTATAAATTATAACATATTTTTTCAATATATGCAATACTTTATAAAAAATTTATTCCTCAAAATCAATACAACTTCTTGTTTCGGTATAAGGTCTCACTAAAGTATCTGCAACTTTTACGTGTTCGGGATGTACAGCATATCCTTTAAGTGCAGCTTCATTTTCAAAAGCTGAATAGAGCATTACATCTACATTTGAAGAAGCAAGAGTATCTGTTTTTACTTCTATTTCAAGAAGACCGGGAACAACTCCCATTAATCCCTCAAGACCGTTCTTAATCCCCTGCTTCACCTCAGATGTGTTAAATTCATCTTTTAATTTCCATAAAATAATGTGCTTTACCATATTTTTCTCCTTTTATAATTATTTATTTAAATATCTTCATCGATAACAAAATTCACTGCATTCGGTTTTCCGTTCTCGTCATATGTACCGATAATCAACACCGGCATCGGATATAAAATAGCTTTAGCTCCAAAATTCTTTCTCATAGAATTGAATTACCCTTCATTTATTTTATATTTTTTCGCAGAAAATAGGAATCTTCTATAAGCCCCAACTTTGCCAATCTCGCCTCTATACTTCCTCTCGATCGCATAAATCTTTTTTGAATTTCAACTATTTTTACCCCTTGGTTAAACAGTTGTCTTAAAAGCGCATCATCTTCTTCGCTCCATTTCTTGCCGGAATTCTCATATGATTTTGATTTATTCTTGATTTCTCCTGCTTGAAGAAGAGTATAAAGCGCTCTGACAACATCACCGTTATTGCAAACATGATCTACTGGTAACACTTCACCGGTAACTGGATCAACCCCTTCTGCTAATGCAGAAATAATCTCTTTTGCTCTTGTAATATCCATAATTCCTTCTCCTTATATTTATAGTTTTCCGTTCCATTCACTTTCTTTAAATCCAACCAAAACAAAATCTTTACCTATCACAAGCGGACGCTTTACAAGCATTCCGTCTGTCGATAGAAGTTTTAACTGTTCTTCTTCAGACATTGTAGTAAGCTTGTCCTTTAATTCCATTGACTTATACAAAAGCCCGGAAGTGTTAAAGAATTTCTTCAAAGGAAGCCCACTCATTTCGTACCAAGCCGAAAGTTCCTCAAAACTCGGATTATCTTCTTTTATATCACGAAGTTCATATTCTATTTTGTTGTCATCAAGCCACTTTTTTGCCTTCTGGCAAGTTGTACATTTGGGGTGACAAATAAATTTAAACATAGTTATTCCTCTATCACAAGTTATAGTTATAGTTGTATTTCTTTTTTCAATCAAAAGATTGCTTTTAATTACCAAACTTTGTTCCCAATTCAATTAGGGTTTTCATACTTTCTGGGTTTTTTATGAGTTCGGGTAGAATTTGCGCTAATAATTGCTGATTGGCTTGTTCTTGGGTAGAAGTGTTTTGCTGATCCTTTTGAGTTTCAAGTGAATTAGCTACACTTTGAAGCTGCATCTTTCTCAACATTTCTTCCTCGTGTATTTTTTCAGATAAGCCATTAGGACAATATGCTTGTTTAATATCATCCCAATGAATATTTTTTAAATTCAAAGCTTTTGCTATTTCTTCAAGAAGTTTTAAGTGCTTGTCGGCTGTATTTGGATTCATTTCTGGCCTTTTAGCAGCTTCGTTTAAGAAGTCATTATATGCACGTCTAACATTATCATCTTTATAAAATATTACATCTATTGAATTTAAGGCATGGACACTGGGTTCAGCTACAATCCAATATCTGTATGACATTAGCGTTTCAAAAATTTTCATCTTACTATTACGTATAGCAACTTTTCCTTGCCACCATATAGTAATTAAAGTCGCCAACAAACCTGATATCAACGCTGTGGCAACCAACATAATTATTTCACTCATTTAAAATTCCTCCATTCATCGTTTGTAACTTATATTTATAAGTAGTAAAAATTTTTCACAGCAACACAGATTATTTGCCATTATATAATTCGTCATAGAAAGATAATTTAGATTTGTATTCTGATTTCATATTGCTATCAAAATAAACAACTTGAATTCTCTTTTTATCCCCATCTAGCAGTTCGAATGTAGGTACTTTTGAAAAGTTGAACCTAGTTTTATCAGGATTTTTTCCTGCCTTCAAAACACGCTCCTTGTAGTGCGGCTCTAACACACCATTAGGCATACACATAATTGAAATAGTTAAAATATCCAGATTTTCTTTTTCATACAAAATTGTAACGAAATATGAAAGGCATATCTTCTCATCATCTTTACCCTCGTTATAAACATACGGCAAAGATGGAACATATGGCCTAAAACCGCCATTTACAGCCATATTCCCTTTATAACTATTTTGGTTTTTGCCAACAAATATACTTGTTTTATAATCGCCGATATTATCTGTCTGTACTGTTTTTAAGTCAATATGTATATATGCATCCTCTACTTCAAAAAACAAATCTGCCCCAACCGGAGATGAATTAGGCTGCCCTATTCCTTTACCATTTAGAAGCGCATAAACAATTCGTTCAGCCCCTACGGCAAAATCAGATATTCCAGATGCGTAATATCCATACCAATCGTCTTTGATTTTTTCCTTCGTCTTGAATCCAAGCATCATTTCATCTTCTGCAAACTTTAAAAAATGATAGTATTTCATTAAATACTTATATTCCAATTCTTCAACTTGTTTCATTGTGTATTTCATCTTACTTCTTCTCCTTCTTTAGTATCTCAGCCTTAATCCCATCAGCAATTTTTTCTGCCAATTTCACAGGAACAGCATTGCCAATTTGTGTGTACATTTTGTTTAAGCTTCCTTCAAACTCATAAGAAACAGGGAAACATTGAAGTATTGCACATTCTCTAGCACTAAGTCTCCTCTTTTTGTTTACATGGATTTCAGGACTTGTTGCCGTTATAGTGTCACTTGGTCTGTCCCAGTTTGTGATTCTCAAAGATTGTTCAAATTTAATCTCTTTTTCAACTAATGTAGTGACAGCTTTATCATATCTATCATCAAATCCCAAAATTTTCTTTAATTCCCACCAATCTTCAGGACTAGGAATACTTCCTGAATTATTATCCTTTCTAAACCAATGCCCAGCTGTGTACGAGTAACCAAAATGTTCATCTACCTTTTTGGTAGTCCAACCTGCCTTATCTCTCCAGTATCTTAAATAATCACAAATATCATGTTGGTTAACTTCATATTTTCTCCCCCAAAATGTATCTGCAACATTTTCAGATGCAATATGGTTTTTTATGACAATACTTTCGAAATTCTCAGGAATGCCTAATATATCATAGAACTCTTCTGTGTCTTCTATGTTTGTTTTCTCTATATGCTTTTCTAAATCCTTTTTAGTAATAACATGAGATTTATTAGAAATTTTTATATTTGAAAGAAAACCAATTGCTTGTTCGGCAGTCAATACCGGTTTTAACTCATTATCTGGATTCTCTTCTGTATCAAGATAATGAGTTTTTATCGGATATGGGTTTTCTGCACCTATACAATTTCCGATAATAACAACACGTTCTCTTGCTTGCGGAACACCATATTCGGCAGCATTTAAAATACGTGCTTCAACTTTGTAGCCCAATTGCTCAAAGTCTTTTTTTATCATCTCAAAAACTTTTCCTTTTTCGATAGATAAAATACCCTTTACATTTTCAGCAACAAAGAATTTAGGAGTTTTATCTTTGATTATTCTAAGCATTTCCCTATATAAGAAATTACGTTTATCTTCCATTGATCTTTTTGTATTAGCCACAGAAAATCCTTGACAAGGGAAACCACCAATTATGACATCGGCACCATTAGGAATATCGTCACTAGAAATCTTAGTAATATCCCCATATATCATATGCTTACCTATATTCTTTCTATAGGAATCAACCGCTTCTTTGAAGAAATCATTTGCCCATATAATTTCAAATCCTGATTTGATAAACCCCAAATCCATTCCACCCGCTCCAGAAAAGAGCGATACAACTTTCAATTTATCAGGAGAATTGACTACTTCGTATTCTTCATTTTCATCTTTTACTAATTCTACGATATCTCCAATATCACAATCAAGCACCTGACATATTTTCATTAAAACATCAGGACTTAGCATTTCTTCTTTTCCAATTTTTGCTAAAGTGCTTGAGCTGATTTTGGCACGTTCTCTTAATTCAGTTTTAGTCATATGACTATCGATAAGGCGTTTTAACAATTTGTTATAATTTGCTTTCATGATTTCCTCCTAAAAGTATCATACACATATAAAATAACAATTGTATTATACTACATTTTTCGCCAAAAGTCAAACATAATCTTCGAAGCACGAAATAAAATGTTTAGTGCACCCGAACTAAGGTTGATTTGAAACAACCAAGCAGTCACCTTTCGATAACTGCTTGGTTGAGTATGGGTTTTAATCTGTTACAGCTTGCGTAGTTGTAGATAAAGTCATCGGTAAGCATATAGTTGAGGAGCCATTGTTTTGGTACGATATTCACCATCTCGTTGAGGCTTATTGCTTTAATTTGGCCGTCTATACCCATTTATAGACATACTTTCGTGCACGGCCTGTTATCTTTGTTATATCGTCATAGGTCAAAGAATCGGGGTATTTTTTCATTCCGATTCTTAAAAGACACTTTATTGTGCTATTTTTCTTCTGCACCATGATTTTTCTTCACACTTAGGGCATTTAAGGTGTCGGGTAGTTAATGTATGCGCACCCCAAATATATGCCTTGAAAGTTGGTTTAAAGGTGTGTCCGCATTTTCTGCATTCGTAAACACCTGTTTCATGCTCAACCTTGGCTGCATAAAAAACTGAAATCAGAACTAAAACCGTAGAAATTGCTGTAAGTGTGATTGCAATTGCAGGATTTATGATTTTCTCTTCTGCAAGAATAGAACTTATAACAAGCAAAGCGGTACTGATCACTACACCGATAACTGATAATATTATTTTTCTTTTATTGTTCATTTTACCACCTCTCAGGCACTCGAGAACTGAACCCCTTATGCCTTAAATTTGTTAAATTTCAATCTTTTCAATTTGGCGTCCTCGTAAGGCGACAGCCTAACTTCGTCCTTCGCATTAAAAATATTATAAATTTTCCTGCATTTAAGGTCGAAGAGTTTTAAAGTAATAAATTTTGTTTTAGATAAAGAAATTTCAAGAATAATACTTTCGTATATTCGCAGAAATTTCTGCAATATTAAGCGAAATTTATATTTTAAAACCATAAGGTGTTCAATTTTCGAGTGCCCAAGTCCAATCGATAATTCCGCCGAATTCTTTTACATTGGTGTAGCCAAGTTTTGCAAGGCTTTCGGATGCGATTTTGCTTCTTCTGCCTGACCTGCAATATACTAAAATCTGCGCATCCTTGTCGGGTAGCATTTCCTCTGCCTTGTTTTCAATTTCGGTATATGGACTCAGGATTGCGCCCGGAATATGTCCCTCGTCAAACTCGTCCTGTTCTCTTGTATCTAAAATGATATGCTCCTCGCCTGAATCCATTATCTTTTTGGCTTCCTCTGCCGTGATTTGTTGATACATCGCTTTTTCTCCTTTTTCAGCTATTATTATGGATGTGGGGCCATCCGCTCCACCGATAATCCCAATACTTGTAGCATCTCCGCAAGCGGTAAGGAAGATG